>NZ_JABFCI010000020.1:0-44986 GCF_017566105.1 Akkermansia sp. GGCC_0220 | reverse complement strand
TGTCCATGATGTCCATGATGTCCATGATGTCCATGATGTCCATGATGTCCATGATATTGCCGCGAAACCCGGAAATGACGGGGAACATCTCCATAAAAAACCTCCGTCCCGGTGAGGGAACGGAGGCGGTAAAGACGGAAAAAGGGAGGTGAACCTTAACGCAACCCTGTCAGCAGGAGTTCCGCATTGTTCTGTGTCTTGGAGATATTTTGCAGGAGGGCCTGGAGGCCTTCCCAGCCCGGCTTCATGGCGAGCTGGCGGCGAAGCTGCATGATCTTGACGAACTCCTGTTCGTTGTACAGCCTGTCGTCATTGCGGGTGCCGCTCTGGGAAAGGGCGATGGCCGGATAAATGCGCCGTTCGGAAAGCTCCCGGTCCAGCCGGATTTCCAAATTGCCCGTTCCCTTGAATTCTTCAAAAATCACTTCATCCATTCTGGACTCCGTATCCACCAGGCACGTGGCGATGATGGTCAGGCTGCCGCCTTCCTCCACGTTGCGCGCGGCGGAAAAGAACTTGCGCGGTTTTTCCAGCGCATTGGAACCCAGGCCGCCGGACATGATGCGTCCTCCCGTCTGGTTGGCGTTGTAGCCGCGGGCCAGCCGGGTAAGGGAGTCCAGCAGGATGACGACGTCCTTGCCCATTTCCACCAGCCGCTTGGCTCTCTCAATGACTAGGTCGGAAACCTGGGCGTGGCGGCGGGAAGGCTCGTCAAAGGTGGAGGCGTACACCGGAGCATCCACGGTTTCTTCAAAATCCGTTACTTCCTCCGGGCGTTCGTCCAGCAGCAGCACGATCAATTCCACTTCCGGATAATTGGCCCTGATGGAACGGGCGATTGTTTTCAGAAGAACGGTTTTGCCGCCGCGCGGGGGCGCCACGATCAGGCCGCGCTGGCCTTTGCCGAAAGGGGTCATGAGGTCCAGCACGCGCATGGCGGCGGAATTGACCTCCTTGTTTTCCAGAAGGAGGCGTTCCTTCGGGAAGAGGGGGGTGAGGCGTTCAAAGTCACTGCGCGCCCGGTACTCTTCTGCGGGGATGCCTTCCACGCTGATGACGGAAGAGGCGGAAAGGTACTTGTCATGGGGACGCAGCTTGCGCAGCCTGACCTTGATCTGCTGGCCTACGCGGAGGTGCAGGGGCTTGATGAGGTTGCCGCCCAGGTAAATATCATCCGGAGAGGTGCGGAAGCTTTTAACCGGATCCCTCAGCATGGCGTAATTGTCCTTGGCCTGTTCCATGACTCCGGAGACGACTACTTCATGGCCCTTTGCCAGAAGCTGCTTTCCCAGCTCAAAAATCAGTTGGGACTTGGTGAGGGAGGCCGCGTTCCGGATAGGGAGGCTTTCCGCCATCTCCTGAAGATCGTTCAGGGGGCGTTCCCGCAGTTCATTGATGTCAATCTGTTCCGGAACGGGAGCGGCGGCTTCCTCCGCCCGGGCCGGGACTGCCGGAGCGCAGGCCGTATCCCCTGCGTTTTCCTCCGGAGCGGCAGCCGGATGTTCCTCAGAAATCCCTTCCGGTGCGGGAAGGGGCTTGGGGGGAGCCGCCTGCGGATCCTCTCCGGAGGGGAGGGGCTTGTTGTCGAGTTCTTCAGTCATGAAAAAAATGTTGGTAGAGTCTTTGGATTTGCTGGCGGAGCAGGTCCGGCGGTCCTTCGTTCCAGAGGACGAAATCGGCCGCGGCCACTTTTTCCATGATAGGACGCTGGGCCGCCAGAATGGCTTCAATCATGTCCTCACGGAATCCGTTCCTGAGAGCCAGGCGGGTCTTCTGCGTTTCCCGGGAAACGGCCACCACGCACACGGCATCCTGGTGGTAGCGCGCCGATGTTTCAAAAAACAGGGGCACGTCAATGACAAACCCGGCTACCGCCGCATTCTGACGCGCCGCCCGCATTTGCGCAAGACATTCTTGGTGCAGCAGGGGGTGAATGATTCCTTCCAGCGTCCTGCGGCTTTCCGGATTCCGGAAGACAAGCTCCCGCAGGAAGTTCCTGTCCGCGCGGCCGTCTTCATCCACGCTGGCGGGTCCGAAGGCGCGGGAGAGCCTCTCCCTGAGCCTGCCGCCGTCCAGCAGCCTGCCTGCCTCCGCATCACAGTCAAAAAGGCGCAGGCGCGGCCCCCCCTCCTCCATCAGCAGGCGGATGGCGGTGGACTTTCCGGTGGCGATTCCGCCGGTCACGATCAGCGTCTTCATGAGGGAAGGGAAAAACCGGGTATGTATGGGACATAAAGAGCGGGTGAAAGGTTCACCCTTTCACCCGCTCCAATATGGACGTTATGCACGCCGCCTACATGGGAGGCAGCAGGCCTTCGGAAGCAGGCAGTGCGCTTTCCGGAGCGGCCGCGGTGGGAAGGGCGTTGCCGCGTACGGGCTGGCCCGTGGCGTCAATGATCTGTCCCGTCACGAAGATCATCAGATTCTTCTTGATGTGGTTGTCGGAGTTGCTGCGGAAGAAGCGTCCGATGAGAGGCAGGTCACCGAAGATCGGCACCTTGTCTTCCACCGTCTGCACGTTTTCCGTGATCAAACCACCGATTGCCACGGTGTGGCCGTCGTAGATGAACAGGGACGTTTCAACGGAACGCTTGGAGAAGATGGGCTGCTCAATGCGGTTTTCCGTCAGAGTCAGGGACATCGGCTTGCCGTCGGAACCAACGCCGGTGGACTGGATCGGGCTGCCGTAGTTCACGAAGCCTTCAAATTCCACGATGCTGGGCTTGAAGTTGAGGTCAATGATGTACTTGTTGTCACCAATGGTGGGCACAACTTCCAGGGTCACGCCGACGGGCTTCATTTCAAACACGCCGGGAGTGGCGGGAGTGACGGGGAAGCTGGTGACCTGGGCCTGGTTTTTGGTGCCTACAAGGTCATCCAGAACGTTGTTCCGGTTATTGTAGTTGCCGCCGCCCCAGCTGCTCACGTTGTTGGGAAGTTCCGGGGGTTCGTATTCGGTGGGGTACCAGAATTCGCGGATGATTTCAATCTTGGCGGTTTCACCGGACTTGGCGGTCACGCTGGGAGCGGTGAGAACGTCGGAACCCTTCTTCTGGGACAGGCCGCGCATCAGCATCTGGAAGGCGCCTTCGTCATAGATGCCCGTCAGGGACATGATGCCGGGAGCCGGATTCTTCTTGGTGGCTTCAGTGCGGTTGGTGCTGTTCAGCAGGTTGTCCACGGAGTTCTTGGCAATGGCGTAGTCGCCCGTGCGGTTGCCGCCGGTGGCGAGGCCGTTGATCAGGCCGTTGCCGTCCGTATTGGTGCTGTTGTTGTTCACGGGCCAGCCGCTTACGCCGCCAGGGGACTGGGTGAAGTCATCGGGAACGAGGCCGGTGCCGTAGTTCGTGCCGCCGCCCAGGAAGGTGCTGCGGTCGTTGCTGACGGAGAACGGCGTAACGATCCAGTCAAAGCCGAGTTCTTCCGTGTTTTCCTGGGTCACTTCCACGAACTTGGTCATGATGCGCACCTGCTGGGATTCGCCGCGGGTGTTTTCAATGAGCTGTTCGATCAGGTCCAGGTTGCCGGAGGTGTTGCGGACGACCAGGGAGGAGTTGCCGTTGACAAGGAATGCCGTGGCGCCTTCCGGGAAGCTGATGCCGCTCTTTTGCAGCAGGCTGCGGATGGAGGGCATGGGCTTGAGGCCGGAGGAGCTTTCACCACCGCCGCCGAAGGGGTCTTCGCTGACGTCGCCGCCGCCGTCGCCGACGGTGGTGCGGAGAGCGGACTGGAAGCCCGGAGGCACGGAGAAGGTGCGCTGGTAGAGATCCACGTCATTGCCGCCGGCAGGAAGGATGGTGACGGCATAGTCTTCCACCTTCTGGCGCAGGCCGGCGTTGCTGCAGATGAAGCGGAGCACTTCCAGCATGGGAACGTTGGTCAGCTTGAGCTGGCCGATCTTGCGGGTGCGGATGCTTTCCTGCGGAGCGGCAACCGGAGCGACTTCCGTGACGTCCGTTGATTCCTCGCCGAAGCCGCCGTCGTCAGCTGCGGGAGCTGTCGGAGTAACGGCTGCGGGCTGGGAGTCGTTGATAACAAAGTTGATGCCGCGTTCGCCGTTCGGGCCTACCGTACGGTCCAGTTCGATAGACTTCTTGCGCAGGTAGTCGATGGCGTCTTCCACGGTGGTGTCTTCAAAGGAGACGGAGGGGATGATGATGCTCTTGAGCTTCATCAGGTTGGCCGTGGCGCCGTTGACATCCGTGATCGGGGCGTTGTCCGCTCCGTCGGCTCCCGTCGGGACTTCCATCGGAATGGGGCGTTCCCACATTTTGTCTACTTCCGCAAGCATGGTGCTGCGGGTCTCGTCGTAGGCGGCCGCATAATAGGCCATTCTGCGGCGGTTGACCGTTTCCTGTCCGCGGCGGGCTGCCACGTTGTACGGGTCAATGGAAAGAACCTTGTTGAATTCGGCGATGGCTTTGTCGTAGTCGCCGAGGTCATAGTAACCATAGGCCATGTGAAGGAGGGTGTTCACCTTTTCCACGTTCTTGACGTGTTCGGGGGTAAGCGCCGGATTCGTGCGAATCGGGTCCTTCATGTATTCGAGCGTCTGCTTGGCAAGCTTGGCGCTCCGGGGATTGAGCTTGATGGCGTCCTGGAGAAGCTTGTCGGCTTCGTCATAGCGGCCCACTTTGATGTATTCCTGAGCAACGGCGATGCTGGCGTCGCCAATGTGGTTGGCGATGGCTTCCTTGCGCTGGTCGTTGATCGGCGCGGAGGGCAGCATGTTGTAAGCGGCATTGTATTTGTCCAGGGCTTCCTTGTACTTGCCTTCGCGGTACAGGTTGCGGCCTTCTGCAAGGAGCTGCATGGCTTCCTGGGTCTGCGCTTCGCGGCGGGCCATGGCTATGCGCGCTGCATCGGACTGGTAGTAACTGCCCGGTCCGGCGTAGGACGATCCCAAGGCACTGGAGGTTCCGACGGCGCCGCCATCACCAGCCTGCGCAAACGGGCAGGAGGCAGCAATGGCCATCAGCGCGATCAGGGAACGCTTCGGTTGATAAAGTGGTGCGTGGTCCATAGTTAGGTTCTTCTTTTTACATGTTTTTCGGATTTGTGAAGCTTTTTTTTCAGAAAAGTTTAAATCCGGGTCTATTTTTTCTTGCTCAGTGTTGTTTGTTCTCCAGTGGTTTTGTTGGCAATGGTTACGGTCTGCGTAGCATTATCAACGGTTTTCAGCGTATAGGTCTGTTTGGTGTCTCCCGGGATCTGGAAGTCGGCGCCTTCCTCCACTTCAAAGCTGGTATCCCGTTCGGGGCCGGCGGCGATAGTAAGGTTTACTTTCTTATCAATGATTGGAATGACGTATTTTGTGCCGCGCCTGATGGTGTAGGTTTGGCCGTTTTTGGTCGGCTTCAAATCCTTGACGACGGCTTCCTCATCCGTTTCCACCATGTCCAGGCTGGGGTTCTTGAATTCCTTGCTGGCGACGCTGACAAGCTCGAACCTGGGTTCGTCTTTCGTGTTCTTGCGGGTGCCGAACTTGCCGTTGGGCTGGACAATGTTTCTCCAAAGCTCCTGCCTGGCGCGGTTCATGCCCTTGAAGGTGAAGTCATTGCCGTCCGACTGCGTGAAGGCCAGGTAAAAGCCGAACTGCTTGATTTCGTCCACAAAGAGCTTGTTGACGAGGGGTGGGTGGCTGTTCGGATCATTGGGATGCGTTTTAGCCTCATATTCCTCCTGTACGGTGAATCCGTCGTTGTCAGGGTCCCGGGTGAGGACGTCCGAGTAAACGAACTCATTTTCCAGACCGTTGTCCAGGAACCATTTGTTCGGGATGTTGCCGTGGATGGGAGGTCCTGAAATAATGTCAAAGGGTTCCATTCCCCCTTCCTTGATCCAGAGATTGGGAGCTACGAAGCCCACGTACTGCTGCGTTTCCTGCGCAATGGGCTTGAGCTCATGGGAGGCGGAAAGCTCCTGATTGACTTCCGCGGCTTTCTTGATGCCGGGAGGAGGTCCAATCGCCTTTTCCGAAACCTGCGTGGTGAACTTGTACTTGTCATTCAGTCCCAGAAGGGTCACCGTACCATAGACGGCTACCCCCAGGCCCAGGACGATGCCGGAGGCCAGCAGGATTTTGTCGTAGTTTTGTTTTTCAGACATGTTGAAAGTATTTGCTGCGGTTGGTTGCCGTAATTAATCTTCAGACGGTTCCTGTGCCTTGGGCTGGTTGAAGTGGACCAGGTTGAGGGAGACCTGGACAAAGATTTGCTCGTTGCCCATGTAAGGTTTGATGAGTTGCTGGATGGCCGGTGCTGCAGGCGCAGCCGCTTCATCAGCCGGCGTCAGGGATGCCGCTCCCGCAGCGGGCTGGGCGGCGGCAGGTTTGGCCGCTGCCGGATTGGCGATGGGGGGAGGCATCATACGCTCGTTGCGGATCCGGATGGAATTAACCGTGAACAGGTAATCCTGGGAGTCCGTAATAGCGTTCATGGCTTTCAGCACGCTTTCCCGGTTGCCCTGGAAGGCGATTTCCAGGGGCATGGGAGTCCAGGGTGCCTGGTTGGGCTCGTCAGCGTCCTCTTCCGGATTGTTCGCCGGATTTTCAATGGGGAGCTGCGGACGGTACACCTTGATGAATTTGGACAGTCCGCAGTCCGTCAGCTTGTTGACGAGGCTGTTGACGGCTTTCAATTCAAAGCCCAGCGTGGAGGCCGCCTGCACGGACGGAGCCTGGGTGCTGTAAACCTGGAAGCCGAGCCAGGAGGAAGTGTCCGTGATCAGGATGTTCTTTTTCTTGCAGGAGGCGATCAGGGCGTCCCTGAACGTTTTCAGTTCATTCTGGAATGCCGTGGGCGTGGTGGGAACCAGCGCGGAGGAAGCAAGGAAGGGCTTGTATGCCGTTTCCAGGCTGGTGACCGCCTTAGCATAGCGGTTCAGTTCCTTTTCCAGCTCCTCATTGGATGCGCGGCTCGGCGTGATTTCAGCGGCGTTGGCGGATTTGATCTCCTTGGAGGCGACGCTGATTTTCTTGTCCAGCTCGCTGCGTTTGGAATTGACGATGTACCCAGTTACGGATAACCCCAGGAATAAGAGAAGCCCCACGCCCGCCACCATGGCGGCGGGCTTGTTGTCTGTAATCCAATTGCTCATAAAATATGTCTTGTTCGGGTTGGGTAATCTTATTTGTTAAAGTTCACGGGAATGGGAGTTTTTAACGGAAGCACCAGCTTGAAGGGGACAAAGGCCCCTGCCGCTGCGTCTACCTTGGCGTCCTTGGCTCCCAGCTCCATGATCTGGCGGGCTTCCAGCTTCACGTCTCCGGGCTTGAAGGTGAACAGGGATTCCTTGTTTCCGTCTATTTTTGCCTGAAGGTCCTGGATGATTCTCTGGCCGCCCAGACTGCGCCGGACAAACCCGGTCAGGCGCACGGCGTTAACGCTGTAAACGGACGGTTCGTCTTCACTGGAGGTGTTCGCGGAGGATTCCGTCCTGATGTCGTCCACCAGGGACGTGTTTTTATCCGACGTGAAGGAATCCTTGATAACGGAGTAGCCTGTGATCTGGGTGGTATCCTCCGGATTGAAGTGGGCCAGCGGTTCGAAGTCCGTGAACCAGTAGGGATAATCCTTGTGTTCCGACTGTTCCAGCAGGTGCTTGATGATGTCCGCATATCCGTAGCGCTGTAGCGTGAGCTGCTGGTAGGAGGCCAGGGTGGCGTCCAGTTTTTTCAGCTCCTGTTCCTTCTGGCGCAGGGCGGATTGCTCCGACTTAATGGAGGTGACGGTGGGGTGCACGCCGGCGAGGGTTTCCTCCGCCTTCTGCACGCCCATATATCCAGTGACGGCATAAGCTGCGGCGCCGAGAACGGCGATGGCGGCTCCGGCGATGATGGCGGGCATCTTCTTCTGGTTGGCGCGCTTTTTGGCAATTGCCGTGGGTTCCAGGTCAATGTTGAGGGAAGCCCTGCCGATGGCGTTGACGGCGGTGCCGATCAGGCCGCCCAGGATAAAGGCTTCACGGGAGATGGTGTTCACGTCCACGCCGGAGCCCACGCCCACGTTGTGCATGGGGTTGAAGAAGGAAATCGGAATGCCCAGCTTGTCTTCCAGGAATTCCTTGGTGTAGGGCAGGGACGCGCCGCCGCCGCACAGGTAGGCCTTCACGGGAGCGCTTCCGTTCATCTGGGCGCGGTAATGGTTGGTGGTGCGCTGGATTTCGGAAGCCAGCCTGGTCATGGCCGTGCGGATGACGGTAGCCAGGTTGGCCGTGGCGGGATCCAGCCCCTCCGTCTGTCCGTTGCTCATGGAAACGAGGCCGCTGGTGGTCTTCAGGCGTTCCGCCTCCATGAAGGGAACGTTGAATTCCCGGGCGATGGCGGAAGTGACGAAGATGCCGCCCGCGGAAATGCTGCGGGTGAAGAAGCGGCCCTGTTCGCTGTAAATCAGGTCCGTGGACTTGGCGCCGATGTCGATGAGCATCACCGGCTCTTTTTCATCCGGGTAGCTGTCCACATACGCGTTGTACAGGGAGGTCAGCGCGCAGTCCACCTTGCCGGTGGAAAGGTTGTGGGAGACGATTTCGTCATTAAGGGAATCCAGATCTTCCGCCTTGATGGCTACAAGGACGGCTTCCCGTTCCAGGCCCTTGGCGGGGAGGAGGTGGTAGTCCCACACCACTTCATCCAGCGGGAAGGGGACGTGCTGCTGGGCTTCAAAGCGGATGAGCTGTTCCACATCGGTATCGTCCAGGGCCGGAAGCTTGACGAAGCGGATGAAAACGGATTGCCCGGAAACGGAATAGTTGGCAACGCTGCCTTTGACATTGAGTTCCTGGACGAGGTCGGCGATTGCCTCCCCTATTTTCGTCAGGCGCAAGCCTTCCGCCGACGGGTCCAGCACTACGAGGCGCGTAGCATAGCGGTCCAGGATAAGGGCGTCTTTGGAGGTCTTGGAAAAGACGCCCATTGAAACTCTCTGGGAACCTACGTTTAATGCGACGATTTGTCGTGAATTAGCCATGGGTGATTTCTGTTAAATAAAAAATGAGATGAGAAAAATGTTGATGGGGCTTTATTCGCCGTCCGCAGCCGGAGCTTCCGTGGGCGTGCCGAACGGGGCCGGGCTGGGAGCCGCCTGCTGGCTGTTGGGCCTCATGATTTCCGGATAACGGTCATACCAGTACACGGAGAAGGGCGTTTCATCCTTGTTCAGGAGGGGATAGTAGGAGGTTTCCACGATGCTGGGGGACTGGATGGTCCACCATTTTTCCATCTTGCCGCGTTCGGAGGAATAAGTGGCGACGATTTTGCCATTGTATTCCACCACCACGCCCTGGTACTTCACCCACTTGCCCCTGCCGCCTTCCGAACCGGTGATGCGCTTGACGGAAGAAGGGGAGAGATAGACGGAGGCATACGTGGCTTCCCCTACCGGAACATTGACGTATTTTACTTCCTTGTACAGTTTCAGGTACTGGCGGGCACGGTCCGGGTTGACTACGGCAATATAGAATTTGAACGTCAGGGAATCAATGTAGCCGGACTTGGGCACGGGAGCGGCTTCCACCTTGAAGGGCATTTCAAAATCCGCCCATCTCTTCGGCTTCGGGAGCGGCCGGGGGTCGTCCTGGGTCATGACATTGGGGGACTGGCGCATGTACAGGGACAGCTTTTCCAACGTGACCTTCACCTGCATTCTGGGATTGCTGGTGGTTTGCGCCGATGCCGCAGGAATGAAAAGCACCGCAGCCAGCATGGCCGTGATAGTGTTAAGGATGGATTTCATAGCACAATTCGATTCCCTGATTAGTTACACCAAAAACCGAACTGTGGCTAGCAAAAATCTCTTGTTTCTTTCCATGTAACGGGTGTTGCGCAGGATGAGGCTCAATCCGGAGGTTCCCCCGTGCGGTCAAGAAAAAATCATGCGGCATGGCTGCGGGCTTGACCTGGAAGGGGTGTTTTCACATGCTCGGCCCATGGCGATTGATTCGGATCTGCTGAAAAAGTTTTCAGAAGCCCACGGTATTTCAGGGCATGAGGATGAAGTACGGAACCTTGTGGCGCAGGAACTTGAAGGATGCGGGGAATTTTCCTCCGACGGTTCGGGAAGCCTGTTCTGCACCAATGGCGATTCAGGCCCCCGCGTGATGCTGGCCGCCCACATGGATGAAATCGGGTTCCTGGTACAGAACATCACGGCAAACGGCTTTCTTCAACTGGTGGGGATAGGCGGCTGGTGGCCGCATACCCTGTTGAGCCAGCGTGTTCTGGTGAAAACGCGTTCAGGCCGCAGCGTTCAGGGGGTGATCGGTTCCAAGCCTCCCCATTTTCTGCCGGAAGGCCAGCGCAACAGCGTCATGAGCATGGAAGCCCTGTTTGTGGACGTGGGCGCTGAAAGCGCGGAACAGGTGAAAAATGAATTCGGCATTCATCTGGGTGATCCCGTGGTGCCGGACGCGGCATTCTCGCCTCTGGAAAATCCGTTCCGGGTCATGGGCAAGGCCTTTGACAACCGTGCCGGCCTTTCCGTGATGATAGAGGCCTTCAAGACATTGTGCCGGGAAGGACACCCCAATACACTGATTGCCGCCGCCACGGTGCAGGAGGAAGTGGGGACGCGTGGCGCGAAGACGGCCGGAGTCGCCATGCGCCCGGATTGCGTGATCGTGCTGGAAGGCCCCCCCGCGGACGATACCCCCGGTTTTACCGTGGCGGATTCCCAGGGAGCCCTGGGCGGCGGCCTGCAGATCAGGTTGTTTGACCCTACGGCCATCACCAATCCCCGTCTGGCCGCCCTGGCCGAGAAAACGGCGGCGGATGCAGGCATCCCCTTCCAGCTGACGGTGCGCCGTTCCGGCGGAACGGATGCGGCGGCCCTTCATCTCTCCGGCAGGGGAGTTCCCACTATCGTGCTGGGAATCCCCACCCGGTACATTCATGCCCATAACGGCGTGCTGGACCTGCGGGACTACCGCGCGGCGGTGGAACTGACGGTGGAGCTAGTGCGCGCCCTGGACCGTGAAGCCGTGGAAGCCCTTACCCATTATCTGCCCTGAAAGGAACGCCCATGAATTTGACCGCTTACGTACACGACCTGGACCCCGTCATCTGGCAGGTGACGGACTCCATTGCCCTGCGCTGGTATGGCGTGGCCTACCTGATGGGCTTCATCGGCGGCTACTTTCTGCTCTCCTGGCTGTCCCGCCGGAAGCTGTATCCCATTCCGCAGGACAGGCTGGCGGACTTTGTCACCTATGTGGCGATCTTCGGCGTCCTGATCGGCGGACGGCTGGGATACGTGCTCTTTTACCAGATACCCAACCACGGCTGGTCCCAGTTCCTGGCGGACCCGCTCATGGCCCTGCGGGTATGGGAAGGGGGCATGGCCAGCCACGGAGGAATGATCGGCGTGGGGCTGTACACGTTCTACTACGCGTGGAAGCACCGCGTCAAGTGGGTGGCCCTGCTGGACGGGCTGGCCATTGTGGCCCCCGTAGGGCTCTTCTTCGGGCGCATGGCCAACTTCATCAATGGGGAACTGTACGGGCGCATTGTATCGCCCGGATCCGCCCAGGGAATGATCTTTCCGGCGGAACTGTCCCAGGACCCGGACTTGTTCGTCCGCGTGGCCTCCCGCATCTATGAAACGCCCGGATTGCTGGACAAGCTTTCCCTCTCCGGAATAACCGTGCCGGACCGCATGACTGCCGCCTGGGTGACCGACCGGGTGAGGGATACGCCCGCCATCAAGGAAATCGTGGGGCAGATGATGCAGGACCATGCGCGCTATCCTTCCCAGTTGTATGAAGCATTTGCGGAAGGAGTGCTTCTCTTTGCCGTTCTGTGGTTCATCCGGGTGAAATTCCCGCGTGCCTGGAATGGCGTGTTCTGCGGCATCTTTGCCATTCTCTATGCTGTCGGGAGAATCGTTTGCGAGGAATACCGGGAACCGGACTCCCCCTTCTCCATGGGATTGACCCGCGGGCAGTTCCTCTCCGTCTTCCTCGTGCTGGTGGGCGTCGCCTTCTTCGTTTATGCCTTTAAAACCAGGCAGACGGTGCAGGAATGCACCTTCTATGATCCTGAAAAAAAGAACAAGGAGGAATCAGCCGGAAAAGCCGCTTAAAACGGGTCCAGGTCAACTTCCCCCGTCTTGGGAATATAACTGGAAGGTCCGCCCTTGAAAATGGCGGAAATTCCGCTGGCGAAAAGCTGCAAATTCTGCTGGTCAAAGGCGAAGCGCTCGAACTCCTTCACGGAAAACAGCGTGATGGGGTCCGTATTGTAGGCCTTGAACTCCATGATGCTGGTGCCCGTGCGCATGTCTGACAGGCGCCCTTCAATGCCTACGTCCCCGCTCATGAAATTGCCGAGGATCAGGGAAGTGCCCGGAAGGGGGGACGCCAGGGAAACCAGGTCGGACATGATATTGCCGCCTACGTCCGTAGGCTTCAGCTTGACCATGGCGATGTAAAGAGTCACGCCGCCCGGTGCGGGGCGGTCAACCAGCTGCCACTTGATCCTTCCTCCGGTCTGTTTGGATTTATTCTCCAGCACCCTGCGGATGTCTTTCTGAAGCTCCGTCCTGAACTGTTCTGCCAGGGCCGGGGCCTCCTTCGGGAATCTGGCCTTGATATAATCAATATTGATGGGGGCCACATACACCTTCAGGCGCGGGGAATTCCAGATGGCCTGCTCTGTGGGGTTGTACCAGACGCCCTGGAAGCAGCTCTGTTTGGAATCCGCATGAAGAGGATGGGTAATCAAGGGGGAAACGGGCATGTGCTGGGAACTGGAACAGGAAAAAACCAATCCCGTTCCCAGCGCCAGCAGGAGCCGTGAAATAGCACCGTACATGCAGGATAAGACGGCGCCCGCATGTCCGGTGTTCGAGTCATGACCCGATTGTCATCAAGAGTTTTCCCCGCCGGGGGGAAATCAGGAATGAGAAGGGTCCTCCTCCAGAATTTCCGCAATCTGCCGGGCAAAACGGTCCAGGTTGTACTTGTCGCAGGCGAACTCCTCAAAATTGTTGCAGGAAAAAATATTGATGGGATCCCTGTTGCGCCCGTAAAATTCCTTCAAGATCGTCCCGTTGTCCAGGGAAACGATGTTGCCTTCAATCCCTACCGCTCCAGAGGCGAAATGATTGATAATGAAGGAAACGCCCGGAATCGGCGAGACGATTCCCACGCCCAGGGCCACGACTTTTCCCCCAACGTCCGTGGGCTTTAATTGGACGATCGCCAGGGAAACCTTCACGCCGGGCGTGCGCGGGCGGTCGCTCAGCACCCAGCGGACATGATTGCCGGGCTTCTCATTATTGCGGTCGATCAAGAGGCGAACCTCCTTTTGCAGGGAATCCCGGAATTCGCGCGCCAGGTAGGGGGAAGCCTCCGGGAACTGCTGCCGGATGGAGCTGATTTCCACGGGGGCGATGTAAACGTACTGCCGCCTTTGCTGTTTCCAGAGGAATTGCCCGGCGGAGGGATGGCACCAGACGCCGCCGAGGTTGCCGCGCGCCTCCTTCAGCTCCGCAGCATGAGTAATGAGCGGGGAAACGGGCCGGTAAGGACCGGAGGAGCAGGAAACGCCCGTGAAAAGAATAGCTGCGGCGGAAAAAACAGCACGGAAAAGCATAAAGCCCAGAATGAACAAAAGAATGCCGGGCCGCAAGAACTTAATATGAACCGCAGGAAGGCCGTTTCGTGTCCGGATGCATGATTGACAAGCTGGAAAAGCGGGGCATGCTGTCGGTATGAGATACGAGCCGCTACCTTCCTCCTTTTTTGCCGGCAATCGTGCGGAACTGGCTTCCCGCCTGCCCGCCGGCAGTATGCTGATCCTGCATGCCAACGACGTGTTCCCCACGAATGCGGACGGCACCTTCGCCCTGCACCAGAATGCCAACCTCTTTTACCTCACCGGGATTGACCAGGAGGAAACCGTCCTCATCATGACCATCCGGGAGGACGGCTGGGATGAAATCCTGCTGTTGCGTGAAACGAATGAACAGATCGCCATCTGGGAAGGAGCCCGTCTCACGCAGGATCAGGCGAGGGAATTGAGCGGCATCCAGGACGTGCGTTGGACCAATGAATATGATACGCTGCTGGATACCCTGGTTCCGGCCGCCACCATGGTCTTTGTGGAAGCCAACCAGCATCCGCGCTGCACCTGCCCGGTGGAAACGCGCAATGCCCGCATGACCAAGGAACTGAAGGAAAAATTCCCGGATGCGGTTCTGAAAAACGTTTATGAAATCATGGCGGAGATGCGCCAGATCAAAAAGCCGGAGGAAATCAAGGCGCTCAGGAAGGCTTGTGACATTACCAATGAAGGCTTCCGGGCGCTGCTCCGGTTCATCAGGCCGGGGGTGGGGGAATGGCAGATCGAGGGCTTTCTGGCTAACGAATTCATCAGCCGGGGGCCGCGCAAATTCTCCTTCCTTCCTATCATTGCCTCCGGAAAGGACACCTGCGTGCTGCACTACATCCAGAACGACAAGAGGTGCGAGGACGGCGGCCTGGTACTCATGGACATAGGCACGGAATACGGAAACTACAACTCCGACATGACCCGCACCGTTCCCGTGAACGGAAAATTCACCCCACGCCAGCGCGCCGTGTATGAAAGCGTGCTGAACATGATGACCTATGCCAAAAGCGTCCTGAGGCCCGGCATCTTGAAATCGGAATATGAGCGCCTGGTGCGCGTCTTCGCTGCCGGAGAACTCATCAAGCTGGGACTTGTCACGCCCGCGCAGGTGGCGGAAAAACCGTCCGATCCTCCCATCGTGCGGAAATACTACATGCACGGCTGCTCCCACTTCCTGGGGCTGGACGTGCACGACGTGGGGGAAACCAACCCCGTCGTGCTGCCGGGCATGGTCTTCACCATTGAGCCGGGCATCTACATAGCGGAGGAAGGCATCGGCATCCGCCTGGAAAACGACATCCTGATCGGGGAAAAGGAAAACATTGACCTGTTGGGGGACGTGCCGCTGCTGCCTGATGACATTGAACGGCTCATGGCCCGGTAAAATGGGCCGGATTCGGTTCTAAACTTGACAATGAGGCCCGCGTGGGTTTTCATTCCCGTCCCATCATGTCGAAGAAACTCAAAATAGCACTTCCCAAAGGCAGTTTGCAGGACTCCACCGTGGAATTGTTCCGCAAGGCCGGCTACAATGTATACGTGTCCAGCCGCGGGTACCGCCCGACCTGTGACGACGACGATCTGGAACTCTTCCTGATCCGCGCCCAGGAAATCGGCCGTTACGTCAATGACGGTTTCATCGACTGCGGCATCACCGGACGCGACTGGATTTATGAAAACCGCGCTGACGTGGAAGTGCTGACGGACCTTCAATACTCCAAGGCCACCTCCAAGCCCACCCGCTGGGTGCTGGTGGTTCCGGAAAACTCCCCTATCACCTGTGCGGAAGACCTGCAGGGCAAGCGCATCGCCACGGAAGGCGTGGGCATCACGGAACGCTGGCTTCAGGAAAAGGGCATCAAGGCCCATGTGGAATTCTCCTGGGGCGCTACGGAAGTGAAAGTGCCGGAGCTGGTGGACGCCATTGTGGACATCACGGAAACGGGCAGCTCCATCAAGGCCAACAAGCTCCGCATCGTGGACACCTTGATGACCTCCTATCCCCAGTTCATCGCGAACCGGGAAACGATGCAGGACGAATGGAAAAAGCAGAAGCTGGAAAGCCTGGTCATGATGCTCAGGGGCGCTCTGGAAGCCCGCCGGAAAGTGGGTCTGAAAATGAACCTCCCCGCCGCTTCCCTCAATGGCCTCGTGGAAGCCCTGCCGTCCCTGCGCCGTCCCACCATCTCCCACCTGGCGGAAGAAGGCTGGCTGGCCGTGGAAACGGTCATTGACGAATCCGTCGTCCGGGATATCATTCCGCAGCTCAAGGCCCTCGGCGCGGAAGGCATCATTGAATACCCGCTCAACAAGCTGGTCTACTAATTTTTCTCACCACAGTAAAACAACAAACGAACCACAATCATGGGATCGCTCAAAAAACGCCGTAAAGCAAAAATCAACAAGCATAAGCGCAGCAAGCGCATGCGTCAGAACCGTCACAAGAAGCGTTTGCGTTACAAGTCCTAAGGTTTGTGCGCTTCGCTGCTCAAACTGGCAGTCTATCCGATTTCCGGAAAATCCCGGCGTCCTCCGTTTTATGGAAGGACGCCGTTTTTTATCTACAGAGCAATAGGTATATATTCAATATTGTTGACAATATTGGGATAAATGCATATAGGTATATATGCCCAACTTTATACTACCTATATTTTTTGTGATATTCATATTCGTATGTACCGCTCATGCAGAAGATGGAGAGAATACAGGTGAACTCAACATAGAATCTAAGACAGAACTATATTCTGCCAATTTGTACATAAAAGCAGAAGATAATGATGTTTCTGAAAAAGAAAAGGAGGATGATCGAAAGAGAGATAAAATAGGTATGGGGGAGACGATAGAGCTTACTCTGTCTGGAAAAGAGGCATTAGTTGGAGATCCAAGTAAAATCGAATGGAAAATCGTGGGGGAAGGAGCAAATTTTGTTGGAGAGACTAAAGGAAAGAAAAAAGTTACTTTGGAGATTTCGAATGAATTGAAAGAAAATATTTCCTTAAAAGTGCAGGCTATTACGGAAGGTCAAAAGGTAATAGAGGGAGAAACTAAACCTGCAGAAAAAGAATTTTTTATCAAAGTTCCGTCTCACCTTACAGCTCAACATGCACGAAAAGCCCCAAAGAGCCAAGAGCGAGGGATTCCTGCAGTAATTAATGGCGTTCTGATGAGTAAAGACGGATGGACTGAAATACTAGGAGCATCTGCGCAATTGGAAGTTACATTTTATCCAACAAATGTCAGTTTTCAAAAGGTAAGAATTAAGGAATTTTCAGAGGATGATAATAAAAAAGTATTTCCCAGTTTGGGAGGAAAACATGAAACTACAGTTTCCGGTTTTCTTATTTATGGAAATCGCTTTTATGATAATATAGCAGCACGCATAACTCTGCCTTCTTTTAAAATAGAAAAACATAACTTGTCTCAAGATTGGACATGGGATTGCTCTATTAAAGTAGTAGGTAGTGAGGATAAAGAAATTTTAGTTGTCCATAAAACAACTCAGTTTTTTGATTGGCGATGGGTGGATATAAATAAATCAGCTGTAGTTGCAACAGTTCGAAAATTTGAAGGTTGTCAGGTAAAAAGAGATAATCGACCAGGAAATAGGCATAGTTATACTGGAGGGCAATCAATTAAACTCACACCAGAAAATGAATAATATTATTATAAATTGTACATTAGGCATAGCATGTATATTTGTTGCTCAAGGCGACTCTGTTACTTTTGACAGAAATGTTTCAATTCCTGTATATCCTCAGGAACTCTTAGAAGAAAAAGTAGGGGATTCGCTTCTCTTGTTGAGGGAGATGCTTGTTAATAATGAATTGGAGAAATTTTATGAGAAGGCTAAAGCGGATTTACAGGCCTCTTCTGTAACTACAGAATTAACTAAGGATGAACTTGTGGAAAGGCTTTGGATATTGTACTATATTTCGCTTGCTCCCATGTATCCTTTGAGTTTAGAGTCAGGTGGGGGAAGATATAATAATGATGATGATATTTCTGTAAAATATTCTGCTTGTACATTTTTAGACAGCATTTTTGTTGAAAAAATTGCTAATGATCTTGATGTTCAAGTTGATCAAATAAAATTTTTGTACGCTGAATATTATTCTCGCATACTGAAGAATTTGCGTGAATCATACGATCCTTTGCTTGAGAAAAAAGAAAAAAATAGACTGGATTTATTGAATAAAGGAAATTTTAATAATAAATTAAAAAATTGGGAAGAAGGTGTTAATTATCGGAATCATTTAGGACGTCTCCGAACAAGAAACGAGATTATCAAATTTAAAATTGATTCTCTGGAAGAAGATTTTGCTCCGATGTTAGTGAGATATTTTTCGAATAAAGCTAAAGATGTACGCAAGTATCTTAAAATGGCCGGGTATGAAAATAGGGAGGCAAATGATTTAATAGATCGATCAATAGGAAGAAATCCAAAAACAGAATTTCTTTATAAAGGTCGACCCATGATGAAAAAGTAATGTATTGATTGTTGAATTCTACGGGAATACTTGAAGAATTCGTGTTTCCCAAAAGTAAGGAAACGATGCGTTGACTGCATTACAGAATATATGAGTGAAGGAGAATAAACTTTCCAGAGTTGCTCTCAACATGGTATTGAGAATGGCATTGATTTTCGCCTGTAAAAAGCATAAAAAAGGTAAATAAGGTAATGTATGCTTAAGATTTTCCTATTTTTCTTTTTATTTTTGTTGCCGTTGCATGCTGAAGATTTGCAACGGCAAAGGCTGGCGTGGCAGATGGAGGGAGGGGATGTGAGGAATATTGCCGGGCTGTGCCGTCAGTATGTGCAGAAGAAGTTTGAGGCTCAGAAGACGTTTTCTGTAGAGGCGTTGCTACAGGACCGGGATGTGGCCCGGGCTTGTTATATGGCCCATTTCTTTTCCCTGGTGGGAAAAGACAGGACGTATCTTCTGCATGAGTTGAAGGATAAGGAGTATGTACAGTGGCTGTTGGAGCATCCGGAGGTGTTTGAAAAACTTTCTTTTGCCCATGCTTCTGGGAAAGATACGCTGGCTGTTTTGCGTAACATTTGGTTGAAGGAAGGGAAGGAGCTTTCCGGGGTTGGCCTCAACATGGCATTGGGTGCGGCGTTGATTTCTACGTCCCGGGAGCCGGAGGCATGCGAAGCCCGGTATGATTTTTACAAAAAGTCTTTTGCGGAGAAAAAACTGTTTCCGCAGTTCATTACGCTGGAACCGTGGGAATTCGGCATTCTTTTCCGGGGCAGGGAAAGTATTGAGGAGCTTGCCTGGGCACAGGATTACCTGGCTGGCAAAAAGAAGATCAAGGCGGGGAACGCAGGGTATGCCTGTTGCGGTCTGATCCCCTACCGGATGAAGAATAAGCAGGGAATCAGCGTGCATGCCGGTGGAGCGTTCTACGATCATAAACCTATTTCTTTGCAAATTTACGTGGAGTATGGGGGTGTGTGCGGCGCCGTTTCCAAAGGGGCGGCCGGATTTGTGAAGGCGAAGGGGATTCCTTCCTACACAATCGGCCAGCCAGGGCATTGCGCCTTTGTGTGGAAGGGGGCAGACGGAGAATGGAAGATAGGAAATAACATTTATGGCTGGATATGGTCGGAAGGCGGGTCCGGCGGACCGTGGAAAGGTTCCGTTTCCACGATTACAGAGCTCCCCCGTTTTTGGAAGGGGAAGGATGCCGCTGCATCCAATCTCTGTTATTATTTATCCCTGCTGGCTGCCGATCCACAGAAGGCGGAAGCACTGCTGAAAGAGGCATTAAAACGGAATGCCTCCAATTATCCCGCATGGCAGGCCTTGATGAGAAGGAATGTCCGCCTGGCGGAGAAAGATAAATTGGCTTTGCTGGAACAATTCAAGGAGGCTTTTCCCGGAAATCCCACTCTTTGGGAGTATTTCATGAAGAATGAACTGGGGCTTGATTGGAAAAAGGCGAATGGCTATGCCGTTTATCCAACATTGCTGGCGCAAAATGAATCATGGGATTCCGTAGACGCGTATATGCGCAATTTCTGCGCTTTAGCCCGGAAAGATATTCCGGACATGGCCGGAAAGTTGCCTTATGAGGTGAAAACCAAGAGAATCTTTTTCAAAAACTGGCTGAAATTTTACCAAGAGAACAAAATCGACCGGAAGGTGAGGGTACAAACCTGCGCTGTGCTGGAAAAGGCGCTTCCTTCGCTCTTGAGTCATGAAAAAACGGCATTGCAGTTTCTAGGGTTTTATGGGCAGGTGCTTGATTTATGGAAAGACAAGCAATTGTCGGCCCGGGCCGATACCTTCCTGACGGTATGGTTGAAGGAAGTAGACAAAGCTTCCGTACGGAAGAAGATGGCGGAAATAGGTCTGAAAGTAGCCGAGCATCTGGGAGACAAAAAAGCGCTGGTTCGTTATGCGGAGACTCAGGCTGGATATTGAATAGCGTGATTCTTTCTATCTACATAGAATAATCGTCTTTTCTGGACTGGTTGGTGATCAACATGGTTTGAGATTATTCAAACTTATACGGTCAATAGTCTGGTAGATGAAGAGAAGTATCTATGTAATTATTGTTAATTTTATGTTGCCAGGTATAGTGGTTTTTTCTTGGATTATCTATTTTTTGCTCTATCATATGCTTTGATGAAATGACACCTGGTGGCAAGTTTACTCGTATTGAGTATGTTATCTGTAGGTCCTGCCAAGAATGCAACCAACCCTTGTAGAGTGGAATTAGTAGGTATCATGTTTTTTACCACTCCTATTGGTTCGGAGGTTCCCAACATAGCAGGTTCCCAGGATGAATTGGAGATTGATTGGGAGAGTGCTGCAAAAGATTTACTGGAAGAAAAATTAGGATCTGTCGTTTCGGTGAGAGTGGATACAATTTCATTGTTGGCATTTATTAATTCAAATGGGAAATTTTTTGCAAATGTCCGTTTAGTGTACGCTTACAGATTTCTTCACCATCATAAACCTGTTACTGCATGGAAATTGAAACAACAGAATAACTTGATGGATAACGGTATAGACTATTATCAAGTTGGGACGGCTGGAGTAAGAAGTGCTAAAGCGGCCGTTTTAAATGCTAAAAGAAAAATTCTTAGTGGCTTGGAAAAAGAATTGAAGGAACAATGTAAAGAACATCAGTAAATAATTATGAAATATTTAATGCTATTTAATGCTTGGATTTTTTGTTTTGCAGGCATTGCAGATTCAAATGCCGTCGAAAGCAATATTTCTGTACTGGAGGGAATTGGTTATGAAATGACCAATCCCATTTCTGTAAAAGGAGTTAAATCAAGAAAAGAACTTGATGAATATTGCCGGAATTATGTATCACAACATCTTCCTTCTTATGAAATAGGAGATACGATGATTTATATTTTAGGACAAGATACTGTACTTGAATTGGAATGCCGGGAGAAGGAAGGAAGCGCAAAAGTTTCATTGTATTTTAACATCTCGGAGTATATGGATAAAGTTAAGAAACAGAATAAGAAGTCTAACTCTAAATTCTTAAAATCCGTGAAACCGATGGATTTCCCGGAAGGGATTTCCTTACGCAAGCCTATTGTATTAAAAAAGGCTGTCACCCGTGAAGAAGTACAGAAACAGCAAGAGCAATATTTGGAAAAAAAGTATCCGGGTTATAAAATCACCCGAAAGGAAACCTGGATTTTCCATAAGAAGTTTTTGGAGAGGGTGAGTTTGAAAAAAGATGACGAGGAATTAATCGTCAATTTTGATGTTTCCGATTATATGAAAGAGTATGAAAAGAAGCATCAGTTAAAGAAAATTCAATTGTCTCCTGGTGTAGAAAGAGTGGAACTGCAACACGCGCCCATTCCGTGAACCGTGAAGCAATTCCGCCGGGTTGGAGAGTCTGTTTTTTCTCCCGGATTCAACAGCAATCATATCAGGCTGTGCCGCATCGGAATCTTATGCCTCCTTTTCTTCCCGGAACCGTTTCAGAGGAATGGTGATGGTGAAGACGGTTTCCCGGTGGGGAGTGCTGGAGACGGTGATGGCGCCGTCGTGAGCCTCCACGGCGCGTTTGACGATGGAAAGGCCCAGGCCCGTTCCCTTGATTTCCGAGGAGTGGTGGGTTTCCACCCGGTAGAAGCGGTTAAAGAGGAAGGGAAGGCTTTCCGCGGGGATGCCTACGCCCGTGTCCGTGACGGTGATCACGCAGGCTTCCGGTGTTCTGGCCGCGGCCACAGTGACGGAAAGGCCCGGTTCCGTGTTTTGCTTGAGAGCGTTTTCCACCAGGTTGAACAGAACCTGCGTCCAGTAGAAGGGGTCCCCGTAGAGTTCCCAGTCCGGCGGAATGTTCATGTGCAGGGCGGCCTGTTTTTTCTCCCGGATGGAGTCCAGGCGGGAGAAGACATCATCTACGCAGGAGGTGAGGTGGAACCATTGTTCCTTCAGGATGGCCTTGTGGCCTGATTCCAGCTTGGAGATCATGAGCATGTCTTCAATGATGTTCATGAGCCGCTGGCTGTTCTGGTGCATGACGCCGATGAATTTGCGCGCCAGTCCGGGGCTTTCCTCCATCAGATTGTCTTCCATCAGGTTTTCCAGATATCCCACGATGATGGTGAGCGGGGTGCGCAGCTCGTGGGAGGCGTTCGCCACGAAGTCCCGGCGCATCTGGTTGGTGAGGTAGTTTTGCGTGACGTTGCGCAGCAGGATGCGTTTTTCCTTGATCGGGGTGTCCGTGATGGCGCTGTCCAGGTGCCACGCCGTGATGCCGTTTTGCACTCCGCCGGGGGAGTTGGCGGCGCTCAGCGTAAATTCCTTGGTGACGGGGCCATCCGTGTCAAAGGCTTCCTGAACATGCCCCAGCAGTTCCTGGTTGCACACCAGGGCTCCCACTTTGCGTCCTTCCAGCCTTTCTTCCTGAAAGAGTTCTTTGGCCAGCGTATTGGCCAGCACGATGTGCCCGGCGGGACCGATGAGCAGGAAGGCCTCACCCAGAGCTTCCAGAAAGCGCCGTTTGTCCACGATGGCCTGTTCCTGGGCTTCCTCTCCGCGTTTCAGCAGGCGTTGGGCGTCCCGCAAGGCCTTTTTCCGGGCTTTCATGGCGGACCGGCATACCTGGACCAGGTGCCAGTTCAGGTACAGGGAGGCCAGAACAAGGATGATGAGGATGTAGTCGATGGCCGACATGGAACCGGAGCGTTAGACCTCTTCCTCCGGGGGACGCCGCCCCGGCAGGGTAAAGCGGTAGCCGATGCTGCGGACGGTTTCAATGCAGTCCGCATAGGGTGCCAGTTTCTGGCGCAGCCGTTTCATGTGCGTGTCCAGCGTGCGGCTCTGGGCCTGGTGGCTGTATCCCCACACGCAGCTGAGCAGGTCGTTGCGGTTCAGGGTCTGGCCTTCCCGTTCAATCATGTAGATCATGAGCTTGAATTCCGTGGCCGTCAGGTCCACTTCCTCCTTGTCGATGTAGAATTTGAGGGCGTTTTTGTCAAACGTGAAGGGCCCGTATTCCGCGATGACGCTGCCCGGCGTGTGTTCGCACCGTTTCAGCACGCTGCCTACGCGCAGCACGAGTTCCTTGGGGCTGAATGGCTTGGTCACATAGTCGTCCGCTCCCAGCTCCAGCCCCTGGATGCGGTCTTCCGCCTGGGCCTTGGCGGTCAGGAAGATGACGGGAATGTTCTGCGTGCGGCTGTCCCGGCGCAGCTCTCTCAGTACGCCGTGGCCGTCCATGCCGGGCATCATCTGGTCCAGCAGAATCAGTTCCGGCCTGTCCCTGCGCGCCACTTCCAGCGCGGTCAGGCCGTCATAGGCCGCCAGGGGCGTGTGGCCTGCGCGTTCCAGGTTGTAGGCCACGAGGTCTGAGATGGCGTGATCGTCTTCAGCGATAAGAATGGTTGCCATGGCTGTTTTTTACGATGAAGGAAGGGGCGGTGTCCCGATATTAGATGTGACGATTCGTTCACATTTCCCCGTCCGGAAGGGTGTTCCGGACAGCTAAAGTCTTTCCTTATGCAAACAGACTGTAACGGAGGCGTTTCCGTTTTGCAAGACTGGCCTAGATTCAACTTCTCTTCCCTGCGTCATGTGATACACTTGCGCCGCAACAGTTATATTGTTATGCGAAGCGATAGAGTTAAAGCAGGGTTCGAGCGTGCGCCGCACCGCAGTCTGATGCGTGCCACGGGGATGACGGATGAGGATTTAAGCCGTCCCTTCATTGCCATTTGCAATTCCTTTAATGAGGTGATTCCGGGCCATGTTCACCTGAACAAGGTAGCCGCCCTCATCAAGGAGGAAGTGCGCAAGGCCGGAGGAACTCCCGTGGAGTTCAACCTGCCCGGCGTTTGTGACGGCATTGCCATGGGCCACGGCGGCATGAAGTTTTCCCTGGCCAGCCGTGAGTTGATCGCGGACAGCGTGGAGACGATGCTGAGCGCCCACGCGTTTGACGCCATGATCTGCATTCCGAATTGCGACAAGATTGTTCCCGGCATGATCATGGGCGCCCTGCGCTGCAATATTCCCACTATTTTCTGCAGCGGCGGCCCGATGGCCGCCGGCATGGCGGAGGACGGCACCGTACTGGACCTGAACAGCGTGTTTGAGGCCGTCGCCCGCTTCAAGGCAGGCAAAATCAATGCGGAGGAACTCCATTCCCTGGAATGCCGCGCCTGCCCCGGCGCCGGTTCCTGTTCCGGCATGTTTACGGCCAATTCCATGAATTGCCTGAGCGAGGTAATCGGCCTGGCCCTTCCCGGCAACGGTTCCCTGCTGGCTACTTCCGAGGAACGCAGGGAGTTCTGGAAGCAGACCGCGCGCCGCGCCGTGGAGATGGCGAAGGCGGACGGCCCCCTGCCGCGCGACATCGTGAACCGTGACGCCATCGACAATGCCTTTGCGATCGACATGGCGATGGGCGGCAGCTCCAATACCGTGCTTCATACGCTGGCTATCGCCCGGGAAGCCGGCGTGGAGTATGACCTCCAGCGCATCAATGACATTTCCAAACGCACCCCGAATATCTGCAAGGTGGCCCCCTCCTCCCGCTTCCACATGCAGGATGTCCTGCGCGCCGGCGGCGTGAGCGCCATCATTCATGAGATCGCCAGGATTCCCGGGGCCCTCCACCTGGATTCCATGACCGTGAGCGGAAAGACGCTGGGTGAAACGGTTGAAGGATGCGGCATTACGGATGAAACGGTAATCCATCCGCTGGAAAAGGCTTATTCCCGTGACGGCGGCCTGGCGATCCTGTTCGGCAACCTGGCCCAGGAAGGCGCCGTGGTGAAGAAGGCCGGCGTGCATCCGGACATGATGAGCTTCCGCGGACCCGCCGTGATTTTCGAGTCCCAGGAGGAAGCCTGCGAAGGCATCCTTGCCGGGAAGGTGAAGTCCGGCGACGTGGTCGTCATCCGCAATGAGGGACCCAAGGGCGGCCCCGGCATGCAGGAGATGCTGGCCCCCACGTCCTATATCATGGGGCAGGGCCTTGGCGCGGAAGTGGCGCTTATCACGGACGGCCGTTTTTCCGGAGCCACCCACGGAGCCTGCATCGGCCATATTTCCCCGGAAGCGGCGGAAGGCGGCCTCATCGGCCTGTTGCGGAACGGGGATATTATTGAGTATTCCATTCCGGACCGTACGCTGAACGCCCATTTGAGCGAGGATGAGATTGCACGCCGCCGTGCGGACTGGCAGCCCACGTACAACAAGGTTTCCTCCTCCTGGCTGAGCCGTTACCGCCACCTCGCCACGAATGCCAGCAATGGCGCCGTTCTCCGGCGCGGGGAATAATGGCTCCCTTTTAAATGGCAGCCGCTTTCCCTGGTGGGAAAGCGGTTTTTTTATGACTGCCTCCGTTTCACAGGCGGCTGGCAAGCGGTATGGCCGGATTGCCTGCCCGGCAGGAATGAGCGGACGCCGGCGCATTCATGCCGGAGGCGGCCGCCATAAAAGGTCTGTCCGGTTAAAGCGGAACCGCTTCCCTCAACAGGAAGCGGTTCCTAATCAACAATTCATACTTTCCCGGGAAATTTTTCTATTTGGAGATTTTGAAGGGGCCGCCCATTCCTTCCGGGGAGAGAACGGTGGATTCATATTTGGTTGCCGAGTAGTAGCCCTCCGTTGCGGAAGTAAAGGTCATTTCTCCGGAGCTGGTGATGGTGGAGGGATGTTCCCCTCCGTCAGTCAGCGTCATGGAGAACCGGGCGGAAGCCGGACCCGGCGCATAGGAGTACGTTCCGGAAAAGCGGCCGTTCCCCGTTTCCAGCGTAGTGGGGGAGATGATTTTGTAGGAGACTCCATGGCCGTCCGTCATGCTGATGACGGAGCCTGTTTCCAGTGTTTGCGGGGGCTGGACTCCGGAGGAGTCCGATTTGCCGGAGCTGCCGCCGCAGGAGGCCAGCAGGACCGCACAGCCCAGCGTCAGGATGGGGCGGATTATTGTTGAAGAAGGCATGAAGAGAAGGGTTGAGGATTGCCTCCCCGGTCCCGTGGGGAACCGGGGAGACTGGAATAGGAACGCCCGTTAGAATGAGTAACTGACGGAGCCGTTGATTCCCTGGGCCGTCAGCCCGGCCCTGCTTTCCAGGGAGTACCCGATGCGGGCTCCCCATCTGCTGCCGAAGGCGGCGCTTACCCCTGCGTTGACGCGCAGGGCGGTGCGGCCTACGTTAACGCCGCGCGCCGTCCAGGTTCCCAGCTCACTGCTGACGGTTCCCTTGGGGTTGAGGCGGCTGAGGTCCTGCGCCACGGCAACCGTCACGCTGGGCGTCAGCGTGGTTTTGGCGCCTGCCGCATAGGTGCGGGAGAGAGTGACGCCTACGGGCAGCGTCCAGTTCTGGGCGCGTGCTCCGCTAAAGGTCCGGGCCAGGTCTCCGTGTTCGGAGAAGCTGTCCGTCTTCCCGGTCATGAATTCCAGCCCGGCAAACGGCGCGATGACCAGTTTGCTGCGGAGCTGTTCCGTCCAGGTGGCATAGACGGCGGCTCCGAAGGAGTCGGAATCAAATTTCCCGCTGGCGGAGGTGTCCGCCATGCGGGCCTTTCCGTCAAAGGACGTGGTGCCGAAGGCGGCATAACCGTCCAGGGCCAGCTTGGAAGCCCCTGCGGGCGTGTAGCGGCCGTAAAGCATGGCCATGAAGGAGTCCGCGTCATAGCTGGACAACCCTCCCTTGTCCTGGAAGGTTCCGTAGGACTGGCCGATGGCTACCCCAGCCAGGGCGGAGGAGGAGAGCTTGCAGTCCGCGCCCACGGCATAGCCGCCTGCGTCGTATTTGTAGCCGTCGATGCCGCTCCGTGCGCTCTGGTCTGTCCAGGAACCCAGTCCGCCCACCCATACGGAGCCGCGGCCTGAGGCCACCGGCGCCATGGCGATGGGGGAGCCCTTCGCGTCTGCGGACTGGACCGGCTTCGCCGCCGGAGCGTTCAGCCCCTGTGCGGCGGAAATGGCTCCCTGCGTCCTGCCCAGGGCGGCAAAGCCCTTGAGGGCGTCATTGGAGGCCCACGCCGCGTTGACCACGGTTTCACCGCTGACGGATTGAATCATGGCTGCCGCCGCGTCCGCGCTGGAGGTTCCCAGGAGGGTTTCAAAGAACCTGTGTGCGGCTGAACCGTCCCGGACTCCCGTCCGGGCCTGTTCCATGCCGGCTGCCGCGCCGGAGACGTTTCCGGAATATCCCTGCATGGGGGCGGCTACTCCGTGCATGTTCTGCGTCAACCGGATGGTTCCGTCTTCATGAAGTGCGGCGTTAGTGGAGACAAAGGCGGAGTTGAACAGGGGCAGTTCGCTGACATCGGCTCCGGTGATGGTGACGTTGTCCACGGAAGAAGTTCCGGCTGCGGTGTGGGTGAGGTCCCTTCCGTCGCCCGTTTCACCGGCATTCCAGAGCTTGATGGAGGAATGGCCGTTGAACGCGATGCCATTGAGGAGGAGGGAAGATCCCTCGCCCATTTCAATCACGGCGTTTCCGTTGAGTTCCAGCGTGTCGCCGGCCAGGGTGGAATCCTCCGTCAGAATAACTCCTCCTCCGTTGATTTCATAGTCCGTCAGGCCTTCAACGCCCAGTTGCGCGCCTTCCATGACCAGGGTGTCATCCACTTCAGCCAGATGGCCCACGATCAGGGAACCGGCTCCGGAATCCTGGATGAATGTTCCTCCGAATCCGTTGTCTTCCGTGTCCCGGCCGCCGTAGAGCAGGCCGCCGCTGCCCGTTTGCACCAGCGTGGCGGAACCGCGCGTCCACGGACCGTCGTCAAGGGAGTAGTAGTCCGCGTCGGAAATGCCGCTGTTGATGACGGTGACATCGTCCGCGGCGGAGTCCACCAGGATGACGGAGCCGTCTTCGGCAAAAATGTCGTTGGCTTCTTCCCCGGCCATATTGCCGTCAAAGAAGGCTCCGGAGCCAATCAGAAGAAGACGGTCTTCCATCAGATGGATGGCCCCTCCCAGTCCGGCGGCGGTGTTGTCCGTGAAGGTGACATTTTTGCCTATCCAGATATTGGCGCCTTCATTTTCAAATAAGTCGTCCACATTATCGCCCTCCTGCATTGCAAGATTGGTCGTCAGCTCGGAGGCGATGGCTCCGCCGTTGGCCCCGGCCGTGTTGCCGGAGAAGACGGAACCGCTCCCTACCGTGATATCAAGAACTTCCGTGGTCAGTCTGGAGGTGCGTTCCCCGTTTTCATAGGTGATGGCCTCGGCAATGTTGTTCTGGGCGAAGACGGCTCCGCCGGACCCGGCGGCCGTATTGCCGATGAAGCGGTTGTTTTCTCCAATGAGAATGTCTCCGTGCGCGTAGAGGGCGCCCCCTCTGGAAATATCCATGGCGGCGGACCTGCCCGGAGCCTTGCTGTTCATGAACGTGTTGCTGCGGCCCGTGGTGATTTTGTTTTCACGTTCCGTAACGGTAACGGTTCCGTTGAGGATGTCTCCGTTTTCATCCGTGTCAATGATGCTGGCGTGGACGAGGCTGTTATCCGCATCGCTGAAGGCGCTCATGTGGTAGACGGACGCTTCTTCCGTTCCCTGATAGGTCACGTTGTCCCCTAGTATGATGGTGTTTTCCGCGGCTACGGTGGTCATGGTCAGCGTAACGTTGTCGCCAATGACTACGTTCCCGCCATAAGTTCCTTCCGTGTATTCGCCGGAGGCCAGCACGTAGTCGCCGTCCGCGTTCTGCTTGAGCGTTCCTTCAAAGGAGATGGTTCCGCGGGAGGAGGCGCCTTCGTCGTCAATGGCTCCCACCGTATCCCCGGCCCAGATAGCGGCCATCTGGTTGCCGGAAAGGTCGTTATCCCCGGTGATTTCAGTATTGCTGCCGATGTAGATGTCTCCGCCTTCCGCATAGATATCCACGTCGTCCAGCGTGGAATTGGCCCCGATGGAAACGGTGGCCTGGTCTCCTACTGCGGTGGTTATGCGGACGGTACGGGTTCCGTCTTCCCCTTCAGCCATGGAGAAGGAATTCAGTTCCACGGATACGGCATCCAGCGTGACGGATGCCAGCTTTGCCCCTTCTCCGATGAAGATGGAGCCTTTCGCGTCCATGTCATAATTTTCAATGGAGCTGCCGCTGCCGATGGCGATGTCGCCGTACAGCCCCATGGATTCTTCCGTGCTGGTTCCCGGCAGGTAGGCTCCGTCTTCATCTTTCCTGGTAATGCCATGGGAAAGGACGAGGGCTCCCGTCGTAATTTCCGCCCGGTCCGTGGCTTTCAGGATGCTGTTGTTTCCCAGCAGTATTTCGCCGCCCGTGAACCGGTCTCCATCGCCTGCGGTGCTCAGATCGGTATCCGTCATCGTCACGGCTCCCGCGCTGAAGTCAATTCCTCCGCGGGCGCCCACGGATTCCGACTGGCCGATCAGAGTGCCGGACTCTTCGTTTTCGTAAACGGACGTGGTGTTGACGGCGCCTGTGGAGACGAGGGTGGAATCAGCCAGGGCAATATCTCCATGGGAGACAATTTGGCCGCGGACTCCGTCATTCATGGATAAATCCATTTCATTGATTTGGACGTCTTTTCCCAGCTCCATGGCAATTTCTCCCGGTGTGATAGTGACCACCGTGGAGATAAAGGCCCCTGTTTCTGGGTCCAGTCTGGTTTCTATGGAGGTGGAGTGGCTGGTGACGACGTCGTTCCGGTTGAGAATGGCTCCGTCTCCCGCCACCAGCTTGTTGTTTTCCAGGACAAGCCATGTGCCGTCCAGGGTGGAGCCGTCTTCTATGGAAAGGGTGTTTCCGGCGTCGCTCCGTCCGCTGAGCATTCCTTCCGTCATGCTGCCCACGCGGACGGTTCCTTCACCGTCCACATTTAGATCCTGCATCTCCACGGCGGACATGTCCTTGTAGTTGAAGTTGGAGATTTTTCCATGCCCGTCTGATTTGAGGACGATGGCAGCGTCTGCGGGCAATGCGCTCAATTCTATTCCTTCAAAGTCGATGGAGCCGGTAATGTTCAGCGTGTCTCCATTGGCCATCTGGTTCCAGGCGGTCTGGAATTCTTCCAGGGTGGAAGCTGTATATTCGGCGGCGAAGGCCTGGCTTCCAAGGACGCACATGGCTGCCAGCAGAGCCCGGCGCAGCGGGAGGGGTAAACGAAGATTCATGATTTGTTATATTCAGATTAATTCAAGGAAAAGTGGAAATGGGTGCCTTTTCCCTGCTGAATTTCTATGTACAGGATTGTTAATCCTGTGCGTCTGAATATATTCCGTCCGTTTTCCCGCCTCCGGCGCATGAACGGCGCGTTGTGCGGCGGAAGATTGAATCCACGGCTTATCTAACAAATAGATTTTTATTTGTACATAAGAAATTGGCCGTTAAAAGGGATTAATAGATGAAAATATTGTAATTTTTTTCTTGCTAACAGGATTAACAATCCTGTGCATGTATCATGCATTAATATCAAAAACATGGTGTTCGGAATGGCGAAACATGGAGAAAACCGGAATAAATATTTGGCGGCGGAAATGTTGTTGAAAGGAAGCGGTTTGAATATGCTGGATGCCGCCAGCCTGGCCGTGGAATTGCTGAGCCTGTGCGGGGGGCGCCGCAGCATGCGCCGGGCCAGAAAGGCAATTTTCCTGGGAGCGGAGGAATTGAGGAAAGGGGAAAAGACGGTTTCCTTTTCCGCCGCCGTGGAGGAGACGCTGAGGGCGAAGCGCGGGCTTCGTCCCACAACGCTGCGTGATATCAGGTATTTCACCGGAGCCTTGATGCGTAGGTGTCCGGAATTGAAGGATTTCCCGGTCCGGAAACTGACGCCGGAGCGTTGCGCGCGTTTTTTGGAAACTGCGTTTTCCTCCCGCAGGCAGCGTTACAAGGGCCGTGCGGTGATGAGCGGCGTGTTGTCCCTTTCCCTGCGGCGCGGCTGGTGCGGGGAAAATCCCATTGTCCGGGTGGAACCTCCTGCGTTCCGTGAACGGACCATCGCCGTTCTGGTCCCGGAAGAAATAAAAAGCCTCCGGGAGGTGGTGGAAATTCCTGAATTCCGTGACTGCGCTCCGGCGGTCTGGGTCATGCTGTATGCCGGCATCAGGCCGGGGGAAGTGATGCGTCTCCGCTGGAGTGACGTGGATATGGAAGAACGGGTCATTTCCGTAAGGTCCGTAGCCAGTAAGACGGGGGGAGTCCGGCACGTCACCATTCATGCCGTGCTCCGGCGGCTTCTGGCGGAATACGGGGCAGGGGAGAGGGATAGCTTGCTATGCCCTCCCAACTGGCCGGTGCGCTGGAGGCTGCTCCGGAAAAAGGCCGGGTGGGGCGTGCATCACCGCTTCGGGGAATGGAGCGCGGATGCTCTGAGGCATACCTATGCTTCCTATCATGCCAAGTGGTTCCGGGATTTTCCCCTGCTTCAGATGGAGATGGGGCACCGCTCCTCCTCCCTGCTGCGGGCGCGGTACCTGAACATGGAGGGAGTGAGCCGCGACAGGGCACGCCTGTTCTGGGAAGTGCCGGAACACGGAAGGAAAAAGCGGATCGTGCATTGCTGAAAAGGGAACGGGCCGTTCCGCAGGCTTTCCATGAAGAAACAGCCGTTCAGCTGCCGTGGCGGGAGAAGGGCGGCATGCAGGAATTCCCGGTTTTATTCCCTGGGCAGGAAGTAGCCGCGCTGTTTTTCCGAGATGGGCATGCCCAGGCGTTCCATGACGGCCAGCATGTCTTCCCAGACCTTGCGTTTTTCCCGCGGGCTGTCTGATCTCAACAGGTAGCTGGGATGGTAGGTAACGCGCACGGGAATGCCGTTGAGGTCGTGGAACCTGCCGCGCATGGAGCTGACGGAACCCTGTATCCCCAGCAGCCCCACGGCGGCAGTCCCACCCAGGGCTACGATCATCTTCGGCTGGATGACCTGGATTTCATTCATGATGATGGGCAGGCAGGCTTCAATTTCTTCCGGCGTGGGGGCGCGGTTGTTGGTCCGCTGGTTAGGCAGCGCAGGACGGAATTTGACGATGTTGGAGATGTAGACCATGTCTCGGGAGAGTCCCATGGCCTTCAATATCTGGTTGAGTTTTTCCCCGGCGCGGCCCACAAAGGGCTCCTGCTGCACTTCTTCATAATAGCCCGGCGCTTCCCCGATGAGCATGAGCTCCGTATGGGGATTGCCCGTGGCAAAGACCATGGTGTCCCGCAGGGAATTGAGCTCCCGCGCCGGCTGCCAGTTCTGCGCCAGATCCCGCAGGTATTGCAGCTTGTCTTCCATCGTTCCTTCCGGAAGAGCGACGGTGGAGGCCGGTTCCCGGCTCTCCGGAAAGAGCTCCGGCGGTTCCGGTGCCCCGGAAGATACGGAGGCCGGGGCAGGTTCCGCCTGGGGCGGCGGTTCCGGAGAAACGGGGGGAGAGGGTGGAGCTGCGGGAACGGCAGCGGCGGGGCGGCTTCCCTGTTTGGCGGTCACGTACCACGTCCTGAGAACGTTTCTGGCTTCATCCGTCAGGCTCGTGCGCGTTGTTCCCTGCTGGATCAGGGAATCGAGATAATGGCGGAAAAGGCTGTTCGGCGTGGCAGTCATGGGAGGATAAGGCCAGATTAGTCCATGAGAGGCCGTCTGTCACGACGATTTGCAGGGGCCCTTCTTTCCTCATGGAACGCTCCGCTCCGGGGAATGACACGGTAAAAGATGGAATCCTTTGTGAGGGAAGAGGCAAATTGGGCTTCTCCGGTTCAGGCGTGGAAATGGCCTTGGGCAGCCGGCTCTCTCAAATTTTATTTAATCTTCCTATGTCCTTTTCTGAAGAATTAAACGGTCTGATGGACCATCCCTCTTCCCTGGTGCGCCGCTTCATGGCATTGCTGGAACCGGTGGACGACGCCCGCCTGGAGGCGATGGCGCAGGAGAGCCGCCGCCTGACGCGCCTGCATTTCGGCCGGACCATCCGTCTCTTTGCCCCCATTTACCTGTCCAACGAATGCATCAATAATTGCAAGTACTGCGGTTTTTCCCGGGACAACCCCATCATCCGCACCACCCTTACGGTGGATGAAGTGGTGCAGGAGGCCCGTTACCTGCACGGGCTGGGCCTGCGCAGCATCCTGCTGGTGGCCGGGGAGCATCCCAAGTTCGTTTCTGACGGGTACATGCAGGAGTGCCTGGACGCGCTGCATACCTTTATTCCGTCCCTGGGGCTGGAAATAGGGCCGCTTCCGGACGACCGCTATGCGGAAATCGTCCACCATGGGGCGGAACAACTGGCCGTGTACCAGGAGACCTACAACCGGGAGGTGTATGAAACCCTGCATACGGCGGGCATGAAGAAGAATTTCAACTGGCGGCTGGATTGCCCGGAACGCGCCTACCAGGGCGGCTTCCGCCGCATTCAGATAGGCGCCCTGTTCGGCCTGTCCCCCTGGCGGCGGGAGGCCATGGCGCTCGCCGCCCATCTGGACTATTTGCAGAAGCATTGCTGGAAGTCCGCGCTTTCCGTGGCGTTCCCGCGCATGCGTCCCTACGCCGGGAATTACGAGTATGAACCCGATCCGGAACTGATGCTGGACGACCGCCATTTTGTCCAGCTTATGGCCGCCCTGCGCATCTGCTTCCCCAGGATAGGCATGTCCGTCAGCACCCGTGAACCCGCGCCGATGAGGGATGCCCTGATGCATCTGGGCATGACCCACATGTCCGCCATTGCCCGTACGGAACCGGGGGGCTACACGGGGGTGGGAACGGCCACCGCCCATTTGACGGTGCGGGGAAACCAGGTGGACCTTCCCGAGGACCGGAAAGGGCGCTGCAAGGCAACGGAGCAGTTTGAGATTTCCGACCAGCGCACTCCGGAACAGGTGGTCGGCGCCATCCGGAATGCGGGCCTGGAGCCTGTCTGGAAGGACTGGGACGCCGCGCTGGATGTGGTGTAAAGGGAGTCCGGATGCCCGGCGGCCGCTCTGCGGAATGACAGCCATACTTGCGTGATGCTGTGATGGAGCATTGACGGCATGCCCCGTCTGTCATATTTCCGGGGACGATGATTCGTTATTATTGGGGGAGGTTTTGGCCGTTCCTCCTGCTCGCGTTCGGTATTGAGGCGGTGGAAAACCTGTTTACGGTGTTTTTTGAATACCGCAACATGGATTTCGGGGTCATTCCCCTTCTGAAGACGGCATACATTTTCGTGACGGAGTTTTCCATCACCATGTGCTACTGGCTCATCCCTTATGCCGTTTATTTGTGGATTCTGCCGCGCGGTAGGGCGGGGGGAAAGGCGGACCGGTGGATCACCTGCGCATGGTTTTTCCTGTTTGTGCTCGCCAACCTGTTTGAGGACGTGGCGGAAGCCTTCTTCTGGAATGAGTTTGAAGCCAGCTTCAATTTCATTGCAGTGGATTACCTGATTTATACCAAGGAGGTGATCGGGAATATTTATGAATCCTACCCCATCATCCCGATTCTTATCGCCATTCTGGCTGTATCCGTCCTGGCCGTCTGGGGGATGAAGCGTTTTCTGGTTCCCCGCCATGGGGAAGCTCCCGCGGGGTGGAAGCGGGGCTGCGTGGTGCTGTTCCTGCTGGCGTGCATAACGGGAGGGTATTGGCTGGTGGACATCAAGGATGCGGATGCCGTGAACAACCGCTATAACTCGGAAATGGCCAAGGACGGCCTTTACAGCCTGTTCAGCGCCTTTCTCAAGAATGAACTGGACTACCGCGATTATTACAAGACGCTGCCGGACGCGGATGCGGCGGCGTTTCTGGCCCGGGAATTCACGGCGGATGACACGTCCGTGCCTGACGCCGCATCAGGCAGCGTGAAGAGGCGGGTGCGCCCCTCCGGGGAAGCCATCCGGCCCAACGTCGTGGTTGTGGTCATGGAGAGCATGGGGGCGGAGTTTTTAAACGAGTGCCGGGAGGACGGCGCGAATGTCACGCCGTGCCTGAGCCGTCTGGGCAAAGAGGGCATTTTCTTCCCGAATACCTATGCCACGGGCACCCGCTCCGTGCGCGGGCTGGAGGCGGTCAGCACGTCCATACCGCCTCTGCCCGGCATGTCCATCCTCCGCCAGGAGGGGAATGAGCATTTGCAGACCATCGGGTCCATATTCAGGGACAAGGGGTATGACCTCAAGTGGATCTACGGCGGCTACGGGTATTTTGACAACATGAATTACTTCTTCGGGAACAACGGCTTCCAGGTTCTGGACCGCAATTCCATGGATGATTCAGAGGTGACCCATTCCACCATCTGGGGCGTCTGTGATGAAGACCTGTTCCGCCGCGCCGTGCGTGAGGCGGATGAGTCCTTCAAAAGCGGCTCTCCTTTTTTACAGGTGGTGTTCACCACGTCCAACCACCGCCCCTATACCTATCCGGAAGGGCGCATAGACATTCCTTCCCATACCGGGCGCATGGGCGCCGTCAAGTACGCGGATTATGCCGTGGGGGCCTTTGTGGAGGAGGCCAGGAGCAAACCGTGGTTTGAGAATACGCTGTTCGTGTTTGTGGCGGACCATGGCGCGGGCAGCGCCGGGAAACAGACGCTTAATCCGGAAACGCACCGCATTTTCTCCATTTTCTACGCTCCGGCCCTGCTGAAGCCGGAACGGATTGAGACGCCTGTCAGCCAGATTGACGTGCTGCCCACCCTGCTCGGCCTGCTGAAATGGCCGTATGATGCGGCGTTTTATGGAAAGGACGCCTTGAAACCCTCCTACCAGTCCCGGTATTTCGTGAGCAATTACCAGTACATCGGCTACTTGAAGGGAAGGGACATGGTGGTGCTTAAACCCCAGCGCGGCGCGGAGTTTTTCCGTGACGGGGAGCCTGTGAAGCCGGATGCCCGGATGAAGGAGCTGGAAAAGGAGGCGGTTTATTATTATCAGCACGCTTCCGGCTGGCGCACCAGTTTGAAGGAATAAGCCCTTTCCCGTGATGCGGATGCCGCCGTCTCCGCGGCAATCCGCCAAGGGAGGGGAACCGGTTCAGGATTTGGGTTCGTCCCTGTAATCCTGGAGGGCGTCCCAGTGGAACGTGAAATGCTTCTGCATGTGCAGCCCGTTGGCGAGGATGAACATGAGGGAAATGCGGAATTCGTTGTTGGTCAGCCCGTCCAGTTCCTTCTTGTCAATCTTCATGGAAAACTTGCCGCTCTTTTTCCCCAGGCGCTGGGAGAAGGAAACGGCGTCATAGTCCTGGTTGACCGCATAGGGCGGGTCCTGGACGTAGACGTTCAGCGCCTTGACGGTCTGGGGGCTCTTGTAGCTTCCGGAGATGAGAATCTGGTCTCCCTTGAAGGAAATGGCCGTGTCCTTGATTTCCACTTCCGGCCTGCCTTCATAGAATTTCTGTGCCGGAGTGACGGAGAACACTTCACAGGCGTCCAGCAGGGCGCAGCTGGCGGGGGTCAGGAAGGTGGGACTGGTGCCGAACGTGTAGTTTCCCGCGCCCATCAGGGCCGTGCCGTACTTTTTGCCGTCCGAGGCGGTCTGGTGGTTATGGGGCAGGTTGAGGCCGTGGCCCAGCTCATGGGCCAGGCCGCCGTACCATTTGGTCAGCAGCTGCCCTTCCCTGGTTTTCTGGCCCAGGTGCTTGATGTCAAAGGCCGGATAATCCAGGGCAAAGCAATTGCGGCCCATGCCGTAGAAGGGAACGCCGCCGGGATTGTCGGGGCCGTTCTTTTCATCGTTCCAGGTAGGCATGATGACCAGGGTGTGCTGGCTTTTTTTCCTGTCCGGATTGGCCTTGAAAAATTCTTCAAGCTCCTGCGCGGCCTTCCAGCCGCCGCCGTTTTCATACGGATAGTGCGCCGCCGGGTTCTTGGCCTTGTATTCAATGATGTTCACGCGGCCGGGGGATTTGATGTCCAGGCCGAAGGAGCGCGCGCCGTAGCCGTGCCGCTGCATTTCCCTGCCGTAAAACTGCTGGAGGTAAAGCAGCAGTTCGCTGAGGCGCCGTTCGTAATCCGGAACGGGTTCCGTGTCACTGCCCAGAAAGTAAACGACGTTGAGCTGCTGGGCCGTTTTTTTCAGGGCAATCCGGTCTTTCAGAACGTCCGGAACGGTGACCCCGGCAGAAGATATTCCGGAAGCCGTCCCGAGAAGGGCGAAGGAAAAAAATGCGGAGAGAAGTCGTTTAAACATGCTTGCCTACGGTAGGCGCGCGCCCCTCAAAGACAAGGAAATTTACTGTCCGCGCTACCATTTGCGGAACAGGCGCCGGGTCAGGAGGAAGAACGGCGGAAAGGGGTGCGTCATGCCGTGAGGGTAAGTTGAAAAGGCTGAAAGATAGAGATTGCGGCGGCAGTAAATATATGACATCCTCATTAAAGCATGCATCTCCAATCTCTATTTCTATCTGCCGTTGCGGTGAGCTCCGTTTCTCTGGGTTGGGGGGCCCTGGACAAGCCTTCCGCCTCCAACCTGATCTGGTCTGATGAACCGGCCGTAGTTGTTTATCCGCAGGAGGACAAGAACCCCGACGGTAATTTCGGCAAATACAAGAAGCCTTCCGCCGTTTGGGAAGCGGAAGGGTATCCCATCGGCAACGGCCGCGTGGGGGCCATGATTTTCAGCGCGCCCAACCGCGAGCGGTTCGCCCTGAATGAAATCAGCCTGTGGTCCGGCGGCCCCAATCCCGGCGGCGGGTATGGTTACGGGCTCAATGCCGGCACGAACCAGTTCGGCAACTACCTGCCTTTCGGCGATTTGTTCGTAGACTTTAAAAAGGGGGACCAGCCAGCCTCCGTTTCCGTGGAGGATTTTACGCGCGCCCTGGATTTGCGGGACGGCATCCACAAGGTGAATTACAAGGCGGATGGCGTGACGTATGACCGCGAAGCATTCGCCAGCACGCCCGCCAATGTGCTGGTGCTGGAGTACAAGGCCAGCAAGCCCGGCCAGTTCAGCGCGGATTTTTCCATCAACAGCCAGCTTGAATCGGCTATTTCCGCCAAGGGCCCCGTCATCGCCTGGAAGGGAACCCTGAAAAACGGCATGAATTATGAAGGCCGTGTCCTGATCCGTCCCAAAGGCGGTACGCTTTCCACTGCGGACGATAAGATTTCCGTGAAGAACGCGGATTCCTGCATGGTCGTCATCGCCATGGAGACGGATTACCTGATGGACTATAAGAAGGACTGGAAGGGAGAGGCCCCCGCCAAAAAGCTGGACCGTTATGCGGCCAAGGCGGCCTCTGCGGATTATGCCGCCCTGAAACAGGCGCACATCGCCCAGTACAAGTCCATGTTTGACCGGGTGAAGGTCAACTTCGGCAAGACGGAGGCGGATGTAGCCAAACTGCCTATTCCAAAGCGGCTGGAAGCCTATAAGAAGAATCCGGTTGATCCCGATCTGGAAGAAACCATGTTCCAGTATGGCCGTTACCTGCTCCTGTCCAGCTCCCGGCCCGGCACGCTTCCGGCCAACCTCCAGGGGCTCTGGAATGTTTATCTCAATCCGCCCTGGGCCTGTGACTACCATAACAACATCAACGTGCAGATGGCGTACTGGGGTGCGGAACCCGCCAATCTTTCCGAATGCCATGAGGCGCTGATCAATTACGTGGAAGCGATGGCGCCCGGCTGCCGGGACGTCTCCCAGGCCAACAAGGGTTTCAATACCAAGGACGGCAAGCCCGTGCGCGGCTGGACGGTGCGTACCTCCCAGAACATCTTCGGCGGCAACGGCTGGCAGTGGAACATTCCCGGCGCGGCGTGGTATGCGCTGCATGTCTGGGAACATTACGCGTTCACCGGTGACAGGAAATATCTGGAAAAGCAGGCCTATCCCCTGATGAAGGAGATCTGCCATTTCTGGGAAGACCATTTGAAGGAGCTGGGCGCCAGGGGCGAAGGCTTCAAGACGAACGGCAAGGATCCGAACGAAGAGGAGAAGAAGGACCTGGCTGACGTAAAGGCCGGCACCCTGGTGGCCCCCAACGGCTGGTCTCCCGAGCACGGCCCGCGTGAAGACGGCGTGATGCACGACCAGCAGCTCATCGCGGAACTCTTCACCAACACCATCAAGGCCGCCCGCATCCTGGGCAAGGACGCCTCCTGGGCCAAGAGCCTGGAAGGCAAGCTGAAGAGGCTGGCCGGCAACAAGATAGGCAAGGAAGGGAACCTTCAGGAATGGATGATTGACCGCATCCCCAAGACGGACCACCGCCACACGTCCCACCTCTTTGCCGTTTTCCCCGGCAACCAGATCAGCAAGCTCAAGACGCCCAAGCTGGCGGAAGCCGCCCGCCTCTCCCTGGAATGGCGCGGCACGACCGGAGACAGCCGCCGTTCCTGGACGTGGCCGTGGCGCACCGCCCTGTGGGCCCGCCTGGGCGACGGGAACAAGGCGCATGAAATGGTGCAGGGACTTCTGAAATTCAACACCCTGCCGAACATGCTGACCACACACCCGCCCATGCAGATGGACGGCAACTTCGGGATTGTGGGCGGCATTTGTGAAATGCTGGTGCAATCCCATGCCGGCGGCCTGGACATCATGCCCTCCCCTGTGGAGGCGTGGCCTGAAGGCTCCGTGAAGGGGCTGAAAGCCCGCGGCAACGTCACGGTGGACTTCTCCTGGAAGAACGGCAAGGTGAGCAACGTGAAGCTGTATTCCGACCAGCCCAAGGTGCTGCCCGTGCGCGTCAACGGAAAGATGACCCGCATGAAAACCCTGCCGCTGAAACCCGGTGCGGAAGCTCCGCAGGCTGCTGCCAGGTAAAAGGAGGCGATTCCGTACCCGGTTTCAACTCCGGCAGCAAAATGACCATGGCTTCCAGCTCCCTCTTTATGGGGGCTGGAAGTTTTTTATTTTTCCGGCTTCACTGCGGGAAGAAACCGGCGTTTGGTTCAAAAAAGAGCGGAAAGGCACGGAAATGAGTACTGCCCGGAGAAAGGATTTTTTCTCTTAACGGAAAGGCGGCGGGAGACATTCCGGGGAATATCCGGAGGAATTGGCCTGCCTGCTTATGGAAAGAGGCGCAAGACGCTCATTTCTTTCCCATGCGCCCGATCAGCGAGCAGACGGTGCAGGAATGGAGGGAGCACAGGTCCTCGTGAATTTGAAGCAGGGCCTGGTGGTGCCATGCCTTCGCAAGAAAGGCTTTCGCGTCCGGCCTGCCGCCCAGCAGGGATTGGTGGACGGAGAGCACTTTTGTTCCCGCCTGTCCGGCCCGGAGGGAGAGGTAATGCAGCCACGCATGTTCGTCTCCTTTCGCCGGGAGAAGGTGGTTGACGGTAAAGTCCAGAATTCTGTCCCGGCCCATCAGGGCCATGGGGCGGGGGGACGGTGCGGAAGGCAGCGTCACATGGGTGCTCCAGTAGGGGTGCCTGAGGGAGGAAAGATAGTCCGCCAGTTCTTCCGCAGGGCCGGAATGGCAAAGACGCTTGAACGTGGCAAAATCCGCTGCGATGACGGCCAGCGCCCCCGCGCGCCTCTGCGGATGGTTGGCCGGCCTGCTGCCGGAGAACGTCCAGGGGAAGGAGCGCTCCGGCGCCAGTTCAAACTGTTCCCGCAGGGGCCACCATTGGGTCCAGAGTTTTTTATGATGCGCCACGGCTTCCGCCGTGCAGGAATCCGGCAGGACGGGGAGCAGGAATCCCGCCGTGCCGAAGAGGAGGGCCTCCGGGCATTCCCGGATGGCGCGCAGGGGGGCGCGCAAAGCCAGGTGCAGCATGGCGGCCTTGTTGGCATGGTAGCCCAGCGTTTCCGCCAGGCTTTCAAAAAGGGTTTGCTCTTCTCCTGCGTATTTGGCGCGTTCCGCATGGCGGCGGTGCTTGTTCCGGAACCGGTAGGCCGCTGCCGATTCAAGGAGGGTTTCCAGAAGCTCCGGAGGCATGGAGGTTAACAGGTCGGCGTGGCGGCAGTGGCGCACCGGGGCATTGCCGGAAGGGGCCGTTTTTGCCCGCGCCAGCGCAGCGGGAGGAATGACGGCCAGGGGGATGCGCTCGTGCCTGGCGTTGCGGGTGAACCATTCCCTGCGGCTGGGCGCGCAGGCGAGATGCAGGATGACGCCGCTGAATGCCGGGTTGGAGCCGTGCCCGTGGCGTTCCCAGTCTTCCGGAGCGGGGTCCAGTTCAATGTCTCCCGCCTGCGGAACGCCGTTGATGCGGATCCTGGCGTTTAGAAAATCCGGTCCGGCGGATTTGTTCCAGTCACCGAAGTCCAGAATGCGGACCTCCCTGCCCAAGTCATCCGTAAAGGAGGTTCCAAATGCGCCTTCCAGCAGGAGAAGCTGGAGCGTTCTCTCGTCCGGAAGCCCGGCAGGGAGGGAAAAGTCGGGTTCCCTGACGGCGCCTTGCCCTTCCTCCATTGCTGCGGAACGGGCGTCTCCGTACAGGGAGGCCATGGAGCGCATGTCCATGTTGGATAGGGGGAAGGTTATTTATCCTTCTGCCGTTCCAGTTCTTCCTTCAGGCAGTCGGTCACGTTGCGGAATTTTTCTTCGTTCTCTTCGCTCAATTCGCTCAGGGTCAGATGGGAGTTGAGAACGTGCAGAGTCTGGTCCTTGGCATCCAGATGAACGGTGGGAGCGTTCTCCGAGCCCAGGCTGGCGCGTATCTGGTCCACTTTCCCCCTCCAGGGGGCTGTGGGCGGTTCAATGCTGAGCAGGGCGTCCAGTCCCAGGCTTTCCAGCGCGCTCAGGCAGCGTTCGCTGGGGGAGGCGATCTGGACGGAGCCGCCGATGGGCAGCAGCCGGCGCGACAGTCCCGCAAGAGTGCCCATGAAGGTGGAGTCAATGCCGGAGCAGGTTTCCAGGTCAATGACGATCAGGCGTCCTCCGGAAGCGATGTAATCATCCCCCAGGGATTTGACGGTCGGGCTGTTGGCGAAACTTCCGCGTCCGGAGCACCGGATCCAAAGAAATTCGTCAAAAAGGCCGAAAAGAATGGAAGAATTGTTATTCACGTCGTTGGAAAATGGAAACCGTATGAATAACAAGAGAAGACGCCGCGGTCAAGTCAGGATTTAACATGCGCGCCGCCGGAAGAAGGCGTATCCCCCGTGTGCGGGGCCTGCCTCCGGCGGCTCTCTTCCCGTTGTGTGGAGGGAGCGCCGTGCGGTTCAGAAATTCCTGGCGCCTTCCCCCGTGCCGGGGAGGAAGCGGTAATACACCTCCAGCATCAGCGTAGCCAGGCACTGGCGGTAAATTCTATCGTTGGCATGCCGGTTCTGGCTGGTCTGCACCACTCCGCCGGGACCTCCGAAGCCGTTGGGCATAAAGCTCCCGTCGGAGGCCTGGGCGCCGAGGGTGGAGTCACGGAAGGCCCTGTTGTAAGCCTTCCAGACGTCGCCGCCGCGGTTCATGGCCGCCTGCACCCCGTAGTAATGCTGGTAGAGGTTGGAGGAAGTGTTGTTGGCCTTCCAGTTGAACGGCTGGTTGGTATTCTTGAGCATCCAGTCCAGCCCCCTGCGCGCCGTGCTGTCCGAGCCGCTGCCGCACATTTGCAGGGAAAGCACGCCCACGCCCACCAGGGAGGCCCGTGGTTCCCGGCCGTTTTCCTGGTAGGAAAAGAGGCCGTCCGGAAGGGCGGTTTTGCGGCAGTACATGGCCGCCTTCCGCAGGGCCGCGCGTATCTCTCCCCTGGAAGGTTTGATGCCGCCGTGTTCGGCTGCCTTCAGGGCCTGCACGTTCCAGCCGGTGACGGAAAGGTCCGTGTGGGCTCCGGGCTGGGTGTTGTAATTGTAGGCCCAGCCGCCGTTGGCATTCTGCCCCTTCATAATCTGGTCCACGGCCTTGGTGACGACTTGCTCCAGGTTGGCGATGGAGGGAATGTCCATTTGCTTGCAGAAGGTGTAGGCCTCGCACAGGGCATAGGTGGCGATGGCGTGGTCATAGCTGACCTCGTTCATTTGCGGCACCAGGGAGATGACGGGGGATTTCATTCCCTGGTCCACCAGGAAGGAGATGCCCTTCAGGACAGTATCGCCGAAGTCCTCGGAAAGAGGTGTTTCGCAGTGGGCCAGATAGGAGAGCAGGGAGAGCCCGGTCATGGCGCACTTGTAATTCTGGGGGCCGTCCCCCCAGGAGCCGTCCCTGTTCTGCTGCTTCTGGAGCCACTTGAGGGATTTGACCACGGCTTCCTCGCACTGCGGGGTGCCTCCGTTTTCCGTGATGCGCTTCATGCGGTCGTTCAGGTCGCAGCGCTTGGAAAGGACGTCTGTATCCGGTTTGTCCCATCCCGGGCCTTCTCCGTCGTCGAACGCGATTCCGTCTCCGATTTCAATACCCGTGAAAAACTCTTCCGTGGGAGCATCCTGTTCCAAATCCGGAATGGGCACGGCAATATGCAGGGGGGTGCTGGAGGCAATGACTTTCACCTGCTGGCCGGCAGGTGAATTGGAAGGGCGTGTGGCTTTCCTGACGAGTTCGGGTGTGTCGGGTTCCTCCGGTCCCTGGTTTTCCGACGGATAGGTAATGATGGAAGGCGGTTCCGGAAGGAACGTGATGATATTTGCCAGGTAGAGCAGGAGGCCCGTCATGGCGACGCCGAGGGCGGAGACGGAGACCGCCGCGGCCAGGTTTTTAACGCGCTGTTGTTTCAGTGCCGCAAGGGCTTCTTCTGTACTTTCAATATGCAGGCTCATGGAAGGAATGGGGTTTGATTAGGATTCCACCATCTCCCCAAGAGTGCGCAGGGACAAGTTTAAAATTTATAATATACTTATATTTAGCATGTTGTTATTAAAATGTTACTTAAGAAGGCTTGGAAATACCCCTGGCGGAAGAAAAGCGGCCTCCCGTTCCGCGCGAGGGATATGAAAAGCCCCCTTTCCCGGGAAGGAAAGAGGGCTGCGAAAAAGCCGGTGAATTTCGTCAGGAATTCTTGGTGCCTTCACCCGTACCGGGCAGGAAGCGGTAATAGGTTTCCAGCATCAGCGTAGCCAGGCACTGGCGGTAGATGTTTTCAGACTTGCCGGTCATGCCGGAAACGTAACCCACATCGTTCTTCCGGAAGCTGCCGTCCGCATTCTGGCCGCTGAGCACGGCGTCCCGGAACGCTTTGTTGTAGGAGGTCCAGACGTCTCCGCCGCGGTTCATGGCCGCCTGCACGCAGTAGTAGTGCATGTAAAGGTTGCTCTTGACGTTTTCCGTGCCGCTGCCCTGGCCCCACTGGAGGGTCTTGACGTTGTTCTTGATCCAGTCCAGCCCCTTGCGGGCGGCGCTGTCAGAACCGTTGCCCGTCATTTGCAGGGAAAGCACGCCCACGCCTACCAGGGAGGAGCGGGGCATGTTGCCGTTTTCCTTGTAGGCGAACTTGCCGTCCGGCATCACATTCTTGCGCACGTAGCTTGAGGCCTTGCGCAGCGTGGAGCGGATATCCCCCTTGGTGGGCTTGATGCCGCCGTGCTCCGCGGCCTTCAGGGCCTGCACGTTCCAGCCGGTGACGGAAAGGTCGATGTCCGGATTGATCTTGTTGTTGTAGCTGTAGGCCCAGCCTCCGTTGGGGCACTGGGCGTCAATGATCCTGTCCACGGCCTTGATGACGACTTTTTCCAGATTGGCGATGGAGGGAATGTCCATCTGCTTGCAGAAGGTGTAGGCCTCGCACAGGGCGTAGGTGGCTACGGCGTGGTCATAGCAGATTTCCTTCAAGGCGGGCTGTTCCGAGATGACGGGATTTTTCATTCCCAGGTCTACCAGGAAGGAGATGCCCTTCAGGACGTTTTCCCCGAATTCCTCGGAAAGGGGGGTCTCGCAGTGGGCCAGGTAGGCCAGCAGGGAGATGCCGGTCATGGAGGCGCGGAACTGGCCTTCACCCCAGGAGCCGTTGCCGTTCTGCTGTTTTTTAAGCCAGCGGAGGGACTTGACCACGGCTTCCTCGCACTGCGGGGTGCCGCCGTTTTCCGCGATGCGCTTCATGCGGTCGTTCAAGTCGCAGCGCTTGGAAAGAATGCCGGGAATGCCGCCCCCGTCCCCGTCGCCCGTGCCGGTCCCGAAGCCGTCGCCGATGTCGATGCCCATGG
>NZ_JABFCI010000205.1:0-215 GCF_017566105.1 Akkermansia sp. GGCC_0220 | reverse complement strand
CGCGTTCGTGGGGCAAGAAGGCTGAGGCTGGTATGGCCGCCCGGATTGTTGAGGCTTGTGAGCAGCTGGGTTCGAAGGGTACTTCGGTCAGCGCCTGAGTTGTTTTGTGAAGAATCCCGGCCAGTTCTGTTGTGAGGATTGGCTGGGATTTTTCACGTCATCGGTGTGATGGTAGTGGTGGGAGCGGGGAATTGTTGGCTCGCACCGTGGCGTTC
>NZ_JABFCI010000204.1:0-215 GCF_017566105.1 Akkermansia sp. GGCC_0220 | reverse complement strand
GATGTAAACACATAACACTTTTGATAACTTAATTTATTGTAAATATTCTCAAATTTTTTAATTTGAGTTTTATTTTTACTAATTAGGACAAATTTTGTAATATAATAGCTATATTTGTTAATTATTTTTATGAATTGAATATTGAAATGGAGGACTTTAAAATGGCTGATAATAAAATCATTACAATAGCTAATTTTAATTGTACATTTGAGACA
>NZ_JABFCI010000203.1:0-215 GCF_017566105.1 Akkermansia sp. GGCC_0220 | reverse complement strand
GAAACGGCTCCGCTTGCCATTATTATTACAAATATTGCGGTGATTACGATTAACGAAGAACCGATACCGTTGCTGAGCCTTTTTTCGGAAGGCAAAATAAGCAACTTCAATCCGCAACATCAAAATCGCACCGTCTTACAGATACTGTATCAGATCTCGATCAGTTACCTGACCTACCTGCGCGATCTCAACAAAGCCCGCGAAGCCAACGAAAA
>NZ_JABFCI010000202.1:0-216 GCF_017566105.1 Akkermansia sp. GGCC_0220 | reverse complement strand
CTTCTTGCTCGCTACTTCTATAATTTAAAACCAAATTAGCTCCAAGGGATGCTAACTTCAAAGCAATAGCTTTTCCTATTCCTCTTGATGCCCCTGTTACAAGTGCACATTTACCCTTTAGCATAAATCTTCCTCCTTAATAATTTCCTATACAATATCTATTTTGTAAATAATAACTTAACTTAAAATAATTTTACTAATAACATAATAATTCCA
>NZ_JABFCI010000201.1:0-216 GCF_017566105.1 Akkermansia sp. GGCC_0220 | reverse complement strand
GCCTTTGTAGGTTCCTTCATAGTCAAGCGATGTCTCGGCATTATGTATATCGACTACTTCGGTTGCTGTGCTGTCCGCACTTGTACTATTGTTTGTTTTCGCGCTGTTTCCGCAAGCTGCCAGAAGAAAACAGGAACATACCAGAATGATAATTTTTCTCATGATCATTACTTTTAATAGTTTATCTAATTAAGTTTATAGCGCGTAAAGATATAA
>NZ_JABFCI010000200.1:0-216 GCF_017566105.1 Akkermansia sp. GGCC_0220 | reverse complement strand
ACCTATAAAATATGAAATGGGTAAGGAAATAAGAAAGGTATTCATACCGGAAAATGATGATTGTATAATACTATCTGCAGATTATTCACAAATAGAACTTAGAGTTCTTGCACATATTGCAGATGATGAAAATCTTATAAATGCATTTAAACATCATAGTGATATTCATACTAAAACGGCATCAGAAGTATTTAATATTCCAATAGACAAGGTTAC
>NZ_JABFCI010000199.1:0-216 GCF_017566105.1 Akkermansia sp. GGCC_0220 | reverse complement strand
GGCACGGTCACTCTTACTGAAGATGTTGATGAGGGGACCAAGAATGCTGACGTAATCTACACGGACGTGTGGGTATCCATGGGAGAGCCGGACGAGGTATGGGAAGAGAGAATCCGGGAACTGTCCCCTTATAAGGTGACGAAGAAGGTGATGGAGAATGCAGGGGAAGACGCGATCTTCCTGCACTGCCTGCCGGCATTCCATGACCTTAAGACA
>NZ_JABFCI010000198.1:0-216 GCF_017566105.1 Akkermansia sp. GGCC_0220 | reverse complement strand
TGGATCTTTCACAAAGAAAGCCAAGTAACGGCAAAAAAGTAGCAGTTGTGGGAAGTGGCCCTTCAGGTCTTACTTGTGCAGGTGATTTAGCAAAACTTGGATATGATGTTACTATATTTGAAGCACTTCATGAAGCTGGTGGAGTTTTGGTGTATGGAATTCCAGAATTCAGACTTCCTAAAGATACAGTTGTAAAACATGAAGTTGAAAATGTAA
>NZ_JABFCI010000197.1:0-216 GCF_017566105.1 Akkermansia sp. GGCC_0220 | reverse complement strand
AAAGATTATTTGCCACAAGGATATCAATTCCAGCCGGACCGTGATTATTTATTGCCTATACCGCCGGATGAACTTGAACTGAATAAGCAGTTGAAACAAAACCCGGGATGGACAAAAACGAAGTAATAATAGTAGGACATATAAAGTATAAAACAATGAAGATAAGAAATATACTATACGCATGTTTACCTTTGGGAATATGGGCTATAACTCTGG
>NZ_JABFCI010000196.1:0-216 GCF_017566105.1 Akkermansia sp. GGCC_0220 | reverse complement strand
AGAAGCCTTGATCCTGATCCTGTAGTTTGTAGGCGGCTTGCAGATAACTCTTGTATTTGGCACCTTTAACCTTGCTGATCGTCTTATTGACTTGTTTTAACAAGGCAGGCGATTGCTTGCTGACGGCGATGGCGGTTGGGGCTTTGTCAGTCGCAAAATGCGGGTCAATCACGGTTAAACTCGGTGTCCGGGCAACATAGGAGTCGGCAATGGTAC
>NZ_JABFCI010000001.1:0-388454 GCF_017566105.1 Akkermansia sp. GGCC_0220 | reverse complement strand
TGATAACTATTTATTATGGTAGAAAAAAGAAAAATAAAATTTAAAATCGTATGTGACAGTCGCGAAAGTTTTCCTCACAAACAGTATGATGGGATACTATATAGTGACCATCCTAGATTGAAAACTATACAGGAATTTCAAGAATGTATCCAATATTTAGGCTATGATTGCGAATATTTTGGAGGTATTTATGAATTGATTAAGGCCTGCAACCATAAATACCAAAATAATGATTCTATATTTATTAACATAGGAGATGGCTTAGATCAACATTATAGTCGAGTACAGGCCCCAATACTTTTAGAATTACTAAATGTCAAATATACAAATTCAAATCCATTTGTTTCTGCATTATTGAGTAATAAACATTACACAAAACTTGCTGTGCAAGAATATGTAAAAACTCCTTACGGAATACTATTTTACAATGATCTTCCAATACCGCATCGGAGAATAGAAAAATTAACGTTTCCTGTCATTGTAAAACCAAATACGGAAGGTTCATCTGTGGGAATCACTCAACAATCAGTTTGCAATTCACCAGAAAAGGTAGAACAGCAAATCAGAAAAATGAGGGAAGAATTTCAGGAAATTTTAATAGAAGAATATATTCCTGGTTATGAAGTAACTAATTTAATTTTTGGAAATAAAAACAACTTGATAATGAATGAAGTAATAGCATTTTCTGTTAACAATAGTCTTTTTTTTGAAAAAGAAATTTTAGGGTTCAAAGAAAAAATACTTAAAAAAAGACAGCTGCTGCCAGCCACTCAAATTCTCAATGATGACATTATCAAGAAGATAAAACAAACAAGTGCATTATTAATGAAAGAATTAAATATATGGGATGTCTCTAGATTTGATTATAGAATTACACAAGACAATACTATCATTTTACTGGAAATTAATTCAGCTCCTCGACTCAGCAAAACAACAGAACTTGGTTTTATTGCCAATCAATATCAAACATCATATGAATCACTTGTCAATCTTTATCTTAAATGCGTCATGCGACGTTTACATCAATCATGAGAATAAGTTAAAAGCCAATGATCATAAGGAGTGCTGGAACAATATTGTGTATATAGATTCTCGGATTTTTTCAAAACAGACACATCAGGTAAATATTTAGAAGCAATTTTGCTTATTTTATCAATAGAAAATGTATTTTTCGAATAATGAAGTCCTACACAACAGTGATAACGGCATGCCTCTTCATCTGAAAATCTATCATAAACAAATGCCATAGCATTGTGGCATTTACGAATCACAGTTGGGTCAGTATTTTGTATAAAATACTCATTTTCTTGAAGTAAATGAAGCTGTGTATAGGCTTCTTTTTTCTTTCCTAGCAATGCATAGCAAATCGATAAATTTACAGCAATAGTTAAGCCTGCATAGGGGGAACAATTAATGATAGAAGCAGATAATAATTTATCAAGAGCAACATAATAATCCTCGCACAACATGTCTATTACAGCTCGATTATTTTGTGCATAAGAAACTTCATGAGGTTTAATTCTTGTCAGAATTTCTATTGCCAAATCAAACAATTTAATAGCTTGCGTAATATTTCCTTGTCGAAAATATTCAAAACCTAAATTGTTATTACAGCAGGCATATTCATATTCATCATCATAAGTTCGTGCAATTATCGTTGCCTTATTCAAGAGTTCTATCACATCATTGCCTCTATAATAATCTGAACAAGTGCGATACAATTTTGCTACTGATGCACATGGTTGATCATTATTGCGGAAATAATTGACATATTTGTAGTAAATTTTGTGGGCTTCTGATCGAGATTTTTGTCCTCCCATTTCCCACAAAAGGAAATGCTTGATATTGACAGCAGAAATATTTGCCTCGGAGTAAGGTTCTGTTAATGATATTGAATTATTTATGGCAAGAAGAGCATCTTCTTTTCTAAAAACCATATTATAAATTTTTGCCATGATATAGTAAGCAAAATATCGATTTTCAATAGATATTTCTTGTATATCAACTGAATCAATCAACTGCGCAGCTTGATCATAATATCCGAGTTCGTAGCAACAATGAGCTATTATAATATTCTGTTTCGAGGAACAAAATGATTTTGAAGAAAGTAATTGATTAAAAAATTTATACGCATTTGCGAATTTTTTCTTTCGACATAAGTAGGAACCAAATCCAAAATTAATTTTTTCCCAATTTGATTCGGAAGACTGATATGCATGTAGACAATAAAGATATGCATAGTCATCTATACTGATGGAGTTTTTTAAATTATGCGTTTTTATAAAGTGTAAAAACGTGCCGCTCCACATAGATTTAGGTATTTCTATTAACTTTTTATCTATTTTCTGATTAATAGAAAAAGAGATAAGATCATGACGAATACTTACCAATTCATTGAATGGATTGATTTCTATCAAATCTATTTCCTTTAATTTCATAATCGTGACTTCTGGATTTAACGCATTCGCAGGGAGCCATTTAAATAACTTTTGAATTACAAAGGAATTCAATTCACATAATAGAGGAAGAGGTATCGAAATTCCAAAAACAGACAAAATTATTAAAATTATTCTTTCTTCTAATCTATATGATTCTAAGGAAAATTCTACAAACTGTTCTAACATCGAAGTATCAATAGATGTCCATTCAAACTGTGCTTTATTATCAGATATATCGTATTGAATAGCTCCTGCATTGAGCAAGTATCTCAAAATTTCTTTCAATTTTTCTGGATTTCCATCACATATTTTGAAAATTAATTCAATGAATTTATAATCTTCTTTTTTTATATCAAAAGATTTATTCAATATATTGTAAAAATAAGTTATATCGCAAAAAGGGAATAGTTCTAATCTATTTACAGGAATTCTTTCATAGATAATTTTTTCCAAATTATCATTATCTCCCTTATCTTCCTTTGATGTTACAAGAATAAAACGAACATGCTTATTTTCAACATGTCTTTGAATTAAGTTAATAAGTATATCTTGAGTATTTATATCAAGTTTTGATATATCATCTAGCACAATAATCAGTTTTTTATTATGATGTTCGATTATATACTGAATATAGCTATCTAATACTTTATCTGCCGTTTGCTTTTTCTGATTCAAATCAATTATGTATGTTGTTTGATCGTACAGATAGTCTGCGAAATCCGAAATATCGATGCCTTTTCTTTTAAAAAAATAAATTATTAATATTTTTGATCCTTTAAAAATAGAAGTATAATGAATTTTAATAAAATCGCGCAACTTGATATTAGCCACTTTTTGAAGAACCTTTAATAAATTTTTTATATAGTTCCCCGAAGAATCAGAAGGATCCTGGTTGATATAAATACAAAATGTATCATCAATTTTATTATCCAGAACCTCTTTTAAAAGAGTAGTCTTACCACATCCAGAAGCTCCACATAACCATAAGATATCTCCTCTCTGACTCGCATCTCGATAGTTTTTGATCAGATTTCTCTCATTATTACGATTGACAAATGGAAAATCAAATAAAATGGTATTATTCATATGCTAATAAAAAACAGATAATAAATAGTTATCACTCTTTATTGTAGAATTATCTGCATATTTTTTCTTGGGTGAAAATTCTGAAGGATGACTCTTTGTTTGGTGGTGCTGACGTGGGTGTATATCTGAGTAGTGGCGAGGGAACTGTGGCCGAGGATGGTTTGGATGTATTTTATGTCTACGCCTTCTTCCAGAAGGAGGGTGGCGAAGGTGTGGCGGAATGTGTGAGGGGTGACGGGTTTGAGGATGCCGGATTTCAAGGCCAGTTTTTTGATCATGATTCTTACTGACTGGGAAGAGAGGTTGCGACCCAGACGGTTGATGAAGAAGAACGTGTTCTGACGGGAAGAAGGCAGACAGAAGCGCTGGTATTCGTGCAGGGCTTCCAGAATGGCGTCCTGGCATATTTGGATGACGCGTTCCTTTCTCCCTTTGCCATAGACTTTGATGAAGCCGTTATGGAGGTTTACGGACGCAAGGCGCAGAGCGCATAGTTCGGATACCCGGATGCCCGTGCCGAACAGGAGTTCCACCACGGCAATGTTGCGGACGATTTCCTGATAACGATACCCTGTTTTGCTTGAACAGGCGTTTTTCTCCCGGTACAGGGTAGTCAGGATGGAGGACACTTCCATGGAGTCCATGACGGGAGGGAGCAGGAAGGGAACCTTGATGTTGATTTTAAGCTTCCGCATGGGGTTGATGAAGTCATCGTCTTCCATTTCAATGAAGTTCAGCATGGCTTTGAGTGTAGCCATTTTTCTTTTCATGGTTCTGGGCTGAAATCCCGACAATGATTTAACGTATTGCTTCAAATCTTCTGCGGAAATAGCGGGCAAATGGCAGATGTTCCTTTGATTCATCATGAAGCCGGCGAATTGCCTCAAGTCGGTTGCATAGGCTTTCAGGGTCTTTTCACTAAGGTTTTTTTCATATTGGGAATGAAACAGGAATCGTTCGATGGTTTTTTCCAATAGGGATGGGTGTGATGTTGATGTATTTGGCATGGCGGAACGGAATAATAAGAGTGTCCCATGGGTGCAAGGTCCTTTTTGTGCCTCTATCACCAGGAATGCCGGGAGCATGGAATCTTCTGCGGTGCAGGAGTATCGTCCGGCATGGAGGGAACGGGGCCCGGGATGAAGGGGAAGAGTGACGGTCCTCTATTCTTATTATAAGAATGAAGTTCCTTTTCCGGAGAATGATGGAATGCTAGTTCCATTCCATGCGCTTTCGGAATTGTTCCTTTGTACATTAACCGGGAATTTCGTTCTCCAACGAGTAAAGGGTTAGATAGGCTTTCAGGCCCGGAGAAAGGATGAACCGTTTAAACTGCTTGGATCATTATGGGGCATTGCCTGCCCTCGGCTGCAGGAGGAGTGGTCGGGAACTCTGGAAAAGCGGCCTTCCAGAGGCGTTTCAAGAGCTTTTTCCTTCCTATGCTTCTTGAAATGTGTGGATTGAATCAGCCGGAAATTCCTTTCTTCCGGATGGTTCATGGTGCCGGGAATGATCGGGTGGTGAAACCCAGCCGGATTTTTATTCGGACCGGAGCATATCCGGCCTTCCCGTTTCTCAAAAAATGATTGCCGTGCCCGTGTGAAACGGGTAGCATGCCAAAAATCGTTGTTCAATCCTGCATCATCTGTATGAGATATTTTTCCAAGCATTCCGGAACGGCTTCGCACTGTTCCTCGTCAGGGAGCAAGGGGTTTACCCTGGTGGAACTGATTGTCGTCATCACCATTATGGTTGCCATGATGGCCTTGGCCGCCAGCATGTTAAGAGGCGGGGGCAGGGGGCAGGGCCTCCAGTCCGCCGTGGAGATGGTGGACGGCATGGTGCAGGAAGCCCGCCTGGACGCCATGGGCAAGGGAACGTGGAGCCGCCTGATTATCGTGAGCACTCCTGAGGACGAAGCCCGCAACATGCGCACCCTGGGCGTGATGTCCAAAAATACGCGCACCGGAAAGTGGCATCTGGTCAACCGTTTGCAGACTCTTCCCGCCGGGTTTTACATCAGCCCCACCTACAGCACCCTGCTGGAAGGCTCCAAGAAGACCAAGGGCAAGTCCGCAGCCCGCAGCTTTGCCAGCCGTGACGGGCAGGATACCGTCAATCTTCCGGGCAACCGGATGACGGATATTTATTTCATTGAGTTTGACGAGGAAGGCCGCATGTCCCAGCCGAACGCCCCCACCCGCCTGGTGGTGGTTTCCGGTTCCGCCGGAAACGGCAAGGAGGAGAAACCGACTCCGATGGTGGACGGCAAGCCGGGCCTGGCAGGCGGCATCGTGATTTATCCCAAAGGCAATATCAGCCGGCTGAGGACGACGGAGCAGGTGATTCCCAACTAATTCATATTTTACCGGATTTCCCATTTTATGTTGACCAAGTGTATGAAACAGTCTCGTGCCAAGGGGTTCACCCTGACGGAAGTGGTGCTTGCGATCGGCGTGGTTGCCGTGCTGATCGTGGTGTTCATGGCCATGTTCATTCCAGCCAGAAGGACGGTTCAGTCCGCTCTGACCATCCGCGAAGCGGACCGCATTGTCCACGCCCTGACGGCGGAACTTGGAGAGCTTCGCAATTCCGAGCGTGCCGCTCCCAATGCCAGAAAGTCTTCCACCACCAGATATATTTCCGCTTTCGACAAGGCGTTTTACTGGATGCAGTTTACGTCCAAGCCCGCTACGACCATTCTTGTTTACAATTACAGGGCGGATCTGACCAAGGGCGCCCGCAAGGACGGCACCCCCCAGCCCTGGCTGGAGGAAGGCGGGAGCATCCCCGGGCAGAATACGGCGGTGGTGACGGGAGTTTGCCTGGCGAACAACAAGGACCGCTGGGATGATTTCAAGGCGCTTGTCGGCCCCGTCTTCGCCGTGCGCATGACCCAGCTGGTGGTGGAGCGCATGGATTCCAACGCTTACGGGTACAAGCTGGCTCCCAAGTACGGGACTATTTATAATCCCTACAACCGCGGCAAGGTGATTACGGAGCCTTCCCTGTACGTTTATACGCCGGAGAAGGGCGGCGGCCTGAATTTGCCGTGGGGGGCGGAAGTCCTGTACCAGGCGGAGTTTTTCCAGCTGTTGAATACGGACCCTGAACGTTTGCAGCACCTGACGTGGGAGAATTTGAAGACTCCCATCTTTACGCGCAATCTCGCTTTCCGCCGCTAACGGGCATTATCTGAAGACCTCTGAAAAATCATGAAGACATTTGCCAAAATCAAATCCGGCGCGTTCACCCTGATTGAGCTCCTGGCAGCCATGACCATCACCACCGTGCTGGTGCTGGTGATTGTGGCCCTGACCTCCCGCGGGGTGGATATCTGGAGATGGGTGCTGCAGGATGTGCGGACCACCACGCTTGCCCGCACGGCCATGGATACCATGACCAAGGATTTTGAGAGCATGCAGTTCCGTGCCGGTAATCCCTTTGAATGGATGCTGGTGCAGCGGGACAGCGATCTGGTTTCCCGCGCGACCAAGACCACGGCGTCCAGGAAGAAGGGCGGTTCTTCCGCTCTGAATGAAGCCCGCGTGAACCTGATGACCATGGGGCCGGAAGGCGCCAAGATCACGAATGCCTCCCAGTTGATTTTCTTTACCACGGCTACGGACCGCAATCCTGCCAAGTCCAGCATGGACATGCGGAACGACCGCATCATCGGTGACGTGAATTGCGTGGGGTACAAGCTGCTTTACCGTGACCAGATTCTGGACCAGGACGCTACGGCGGAGTCTGACGGCTTTCCGGTTTATTCCCTGTACCGCAATTTGATCAGCGCGGAGGATACCGTGCAGAATCTCCTGGGCCAGCAGGACCTTTGGTCCGCTTATACCCGCTACCAGCAGGATGAGACCATTCCCGCCAATTTCCTGGTGGAAAACGTGGTGGAAATGACGCTGATTTTTGAAGTGGACTACCAGAAGAAGATCGGCAATTCCGGCAGCAACAAGTCGGACAAGGATGCCACGCAGCGGGCGTCCGTGCTGGTGCCCGTCATGACGACGGGGGCCAACCGGCTCGGTTCCTGCACCCAGATGGATGTGTACGGCAACCGTCTGGACATCATCGGCAGCAGCGTGAATATTGACGATTTGAAGTCCGGACGCGTCACTGCCGTGACGATTTCCATGACGGTGGTGACGGATGAAGGCATGGCCCTGGTGGACCAGATCCGGCAGAAGAAGCGTCCCGCCCCCTCTCCGGAGGAATTCTTTGAGCGCTATACCCGGTCCTTCACCCAGCGCGTAGCATTGCCCATGAACCGTTAGGCCTGTAGTATGAGGGCTGATGGGAGCGGGTTTTTCCGCTGCCGTTTCCCGCCCGGAGCGTCCTGCCGTTATTTACACTGTAGTTGCAAAATGTCTGGTTTCGCAAATGTCGTCGGCAATTTGTCCCCTCTGCCGGAGCTGGTGCTGTGGCGCGACCCGGTCGCCAGAAGCGGGGAGGAAGCCATGGCCGTGGATGAAGCCCTGCTGGAATGGGGAGAGAAGCCCGTGCTGCGTGCATACCGCTGGGCGGAGCCGACCGTGACCTACGGTTATTTTGACGAGGAAGCCACGGCACGCGCCATTTTTCCGGGAGAGGAACTCCATTTTGTCCGCCGCTGGACGGGCGGGGGAATTGTGGACCACCGGCAGGATATCCCCTTTACCCTGGCCATGCACCGCCGGGGAGAGAAGGAACGGCCTTCCAGCGCCACCCTGTACCGATGGATTCACGGGGCTTTGGCCCGTGTTTTGAGAGATTGCGGCGTGGAGTGCGTGATGCTGGACGGAGACGCCCCGGACGGTGGCCGCGCCTGTTTTGCCAGCCCCGTGACGAGTGATTTAGTACTTCCCGGCGGGGAAAAGCTGGCCGGTGGCGGCCAGAGAAGAATACGCGGCGGCGTTCTCCATCAGGGGAGCATCCAGAATTGCCTTCTTCCCGCCGGATGGGATGAAATGCTGGCCGCCCGTCTGGCGGACGGACATTCCCTGTGCGTGGAAGCGGAGCTGTTTCCCGGCATGAACGCTAGGGTGGCGGAGCTGCTGGCATCCAAATACCGCACGGAGGCATGGCGCTCCGGCGTGCGGCATGAGCGTACGTCCCATGCCCGGTAACCCTTCCCGTTTTTCCTTCCGATGAGTTACCTCCCCGATCCCGGCCGTTACAGTCATCTGGACTATCGCCGTTGCGGGCGCAGCGGGCTGCTGCTTCCTCCCGTTTCCCTGGGGCTTTGGCACAATTTCGGCGCTGCCGACGATTTCGAGAATGCGCGGCAGCTTATCCATGGCGCTTTTGACGCCGGCATCACGTATTTTGACCTGGCGAACAATTACGGGCCGCCTCCCGGCGCGGCGGAAGAATGCTTCGGCCGCATTTTCATGCAGGATTTGTCCCGTTTCCGTGACGAGCTTGTCATCGCTACCAAGGCGGGGCACCTGATGTGGGCCGGACCGTACGGGGACTGGGGTTCCCGCAAGCATATGCTTTCCAGCCTGGACCAGTCCCTTTCCCGCATGAAGCTGGATTACGTGGATATTTTTTATGCGCACCGGCATGACCCGGAGACTCCGCTGGAAGAGACGGCGGGGGCCCTCGTCACGGCGGTCCGGTCCGGAAAGGCCTTGTATGCCGGTATTTCCAAATTCCCGGCAGAGCAAACCAGGCAGATATGCGCCATGCTCAGGGAGGCCGGCGTGCCGTGCCTGGTCCACCAGCTCCGTTACAACATGTTCAACCGGGAGCCGGAAGAGTCCGTTTTTCAGGCCATCCGTGAAACGGGCACCGGGTGCGTCGCCTTTTCCCCCCTGGCCCAGGGAATGCTGACGGACCGTTATCTGGAGGGAATTCCAGCGGATTCCCGTGCGGCAGGTTCCTCCGTCTTTTTAACGGAAGAACGGGTCCGGGAGCATGGGGAGAAAATTCGCAGCCTGGCTGCCCTGGCCCGGAGCCGCGGCCAGAGCCTCGCCCAGATGGCGCTGGCCTGGGTGTTGAGAGACCCCGTGGTGACCACGGCCCTGATAGGCGCCAGCCGCCCCCAGCAAGTCATGGATTGCCTGAAAGCCCTGGAAAATACGCGGTTCACCGCGGAGGAGCTTTCCATCATTGACGGAATGGCGGACAGGTAGGCGCTGTTTTTTCCAATGGGAGCGTTTGCTTTTTCTTTTTATCCAGTTTTCCCGGAATCAGGGCAGCTTCAAGAATTGCCGGAGATAGCTGGCCAAGGAGAGCACATTGCGCGGAATACCACGGTTTTTTGCCGTTTTCCAGGGCTTCCGGCAGCAGAAAACCGTAACAAGAAGTAGGCAGTGGGAAAGAGGTGCGGCCCAGCCGCTTCCGGAACCACCGGAGTCAATTTGGATTAATCGGTGCGGTACTTGCTTCTTCCGTGAATCCGCCGGATTTTCCTGCGGTGCTGGTCTTTCCGCAGGAAGGTGAATTTTCCGTTCCGAACGGAGGTTTTTTCTTGGAGTAAAGTGGACCAGGTGTTATGTTCCTACCACTTTAATTTAAAGTGTACTGACAATGATAACCATCCAGGATTTATTTTGGCTCATCCCATCGGCTTCCGTGCTGGCCCTCATTTTTGCGGCCGTCTTTTTTTACCGCATGAAAGCCCAGGATGAGGGGAACGAGGTCATGAAAATGATCGCCAAGCACGTTCGCAGCGGCGCCATGGCCTATCTGCGGCAGCAATACAAGATCGTCACGATCTTCTTTGTGCTGATTACCGTCGTATTCGCTTTTCTGGCGTACTGCCTCCATATCCAGAATCCCTGGGTGCCGTTCGCGTTCATTTCCGGCGGCTTTTTCTCCGGCCTGGCCGGCTACATCGGCATGAAGACGGCCACATACGCTTCCGGCCGCGTGGCGAACGCCTGCCGCCATTCCCTGGACGCCGGCCTGCAGATCGCCTTCCGTTCGGGCGCCGTGCTCGGCCTGACCGTCGTGGGCCTTGCCATGCTTGACATTGGCGTCTGGTACTGGGTGCTGGACTGGTTTTATGAAGACATGGAGCTTTCCATGCGCCTGGTCGTCATCACCACCACCATGCTGACCTTCGGCATGGGGGCCTCCCTCCAGGCCCTGTTCGCCCGCGTGGGCGGCGGCATTTTCACGAAGGCCGCGGACGTAGGGGCCGACCTGGTGGGGAAGGTGGAAGCAGGCATTCCGGAGGACGACCCCCGCAATCCCGCCACCATCGCGGATAACGTGGGCGACAACGTGGGGGACGTGGCCGGCATGGGCGCGGACCTTTACGAGTCCTACTGCGGTTCCATTCTGGCATCCGCGGCCCTTGGCGCCGCGGCTTACATGGCCGTGCCGGAAATGGCGATCAAGGCCGTTCTCACACCCATGCTGATCGCCGCCCTCGGCACCATTCTCTCCCTGCTGGGCGTGTATGCGGTGCGCGTAAAGCGCGGCGCTTCCCAGACGGAGCTGATGGCCGCCCTGAACCGCGGCATCAACCTGAGCTCCTTCCTGATCGCCATCGCCTCAGCCTTCCTGCTCCAGCTCATCGGCCTGGACAACTGGGCGGGCATCTGGGGCGCCATCGTCACCGGCCTGGCGGTGGGCATCATCATCGGGAAGAGCACGGAGCATTACACCTCCCATGACTCCTATCCCTGCCGCAAGATCGCCCACAGCGCGAAGACGGGGCCCGCCACCGTCATCATCTCCGGCATCGGCATCGGCATGATTTCCACCTGCATTCCCGTGATCACCATCGTCGTGGGCACCGTGCTGGCCTACGGCATGGCCTCCGGGGACTGGCATTTCACCGGCGCTGAAATGAGCAAGGGCCTGTACGGCATCGGCATTGCCGCTGTCGGCATGCTTTCCACCCTGGGCCTGACCCTGGCGACGGACGCCTACGGCCCCATTTCCGACAACGCCGGGGGCAATGCGGAGATGAGCAAGCTGGACCCGGAAGTGCGCCGCCGCACGGACGCCCTGGACGCCCTGGGCAACACGACCGCCGCCACGGGCAAGGGCTTCGCCATCGGTTCCGCCGCGCTGACCGCGCTGGCCCTGCTGGCCTCCTACATTGAAGAGCTGAAGATTTCCATCCAGCATTGGGGGGACGCCACCGGAAACACCATGTACAAGATTAATGACGCGGTGAGCGTGGAAGTGTCCAAGATAGCTTCCTGCACGCTGCCTGAATTCATGAATTACTTCCAGGTGACCCTGATGAACCCGAAGGTGCTCATGGGCCTCTTCGTGGGCGCCATGATGTCCTTCCTGTTCTGCGGCCTGACCATGAACGCCGTGGGCCGCGCCGCGGAGAAGATGGTGAAGGAAGTGCGCCGCCAGTTCAAGGAAATCAAGGGCATCCTGACCGGGGAAGCGGAACCGGATTACGTGCGCTGTGTGGAAATCTCCACGGCGGGCGCGCAGCATGAAATGATCTGGCCGTCCGTGCTGGCGGTCATCACCCCCATCTGCATGGGCCTCGTGTTCGGCGTTCCCGGCGTGTTCGGACTGCTGGCCGGCGGCCTGGCCTCCGGCTTCGTGCTGGCCGTGTTCATGGCGAACTCCGGCGGCGCATGGGACAATGCCAAGAAGTACATTGAGCAGGGCCACGTGGGCGGCAAGGGATCGGAAAGCCATAAGGCCGCCGTCATCGGCGACACCGTGGGCGACCCCTTCAAGGATACGTCCGGCCCCTCCCTGAACATCCTGATCAAGCTCATGAGCATGGTGGCCATCGTCACCGCCGGCGTCAATATTGCCGTGACGCTGTTCTAAAGGTTGACAGTCATTATGTTCAAGGCCCGTGGGTTCAGTGGAATCCACGGGCTTTTTTTCCGGCGGCAGGAAGGACGCCGTGGATTTTTTTCGCCATTGACGGAAAGTTTTTTTGACAACGCCGGGCGGGAGGAGTAATAAACGCGCAGATGCAATTCAGCACTGGACAGCCCTTTTTTAGCACGACCCGTTATTATGGCAACGGCTATTGGTGGCGTATACCCATGTCCGGACGGGGGAATCCCGATGTGCAGTAGTAGCATCCAGCTATGACCGTTTTTCAAGAACTGCTTTGATTCCTCCGAGAGTCAAAGCAGTTTTTTTATTTTCAACTTACACCATCATCCATCCATGCAACCACCATCCATCATCACCCTCCAACAGCGCAGCCGGCGGCTGAGCGCCGATTTGGAAACGCCCATCAGCCTGTTCCTGAGCCTGACCCAGAACCAAACTCCCGGCCTTCTGCTGGAGAGCGCGGAGGTGGATGGCAGATGGGGCCGCTACAGCGTCATCGCCTGCGATTACCTGATGACCGTTTCCTGCGTGGACGCCAGGCTTTCCCTTTCCATCAGCGATGACCGGCTCGCTTCCCTGAAGGAGCTGGAAGGCATGCCTTACCTGGACGGCCTGCGCTCCCTGATGCAGCGTCTGGAACTGGTGGGGGACGACATGAGGCAGGCTCCCATCACGCGGGCTCTGTACGGCTACTTCGGGTATGAAACCGCCGCCCTGTTCCAGCCCAGGCTGGCGCAGGCCATCAGTCCCTCTTCCGCGGAATCCTGCCTGGTATTGGCGGGCACGGTGATCGTGTTTGACCATTTGTACAACCGCCTCACCCAGATCAGCCTGGGCGAACACCGGGACCTGTCCCACGCGCCCCTTCAGGAGACGGAAGAACCTTCCGTCGGGGAGGTTTCCCGCACGCCGGACCAGGCGGGCTACATGAAGGGCGTGGAGCATATCAAGGAGCTGCTGCACGACGGGGAGGCCATCCAGGTGGTGCTTTCCTCCCAGGCCTCCGCGGAGTTCCACGGAGACGCCTTCACGCTGTACCGCCGCATGCGCAGCATCAATCCCTCCCCGTACATGTTCTTCATGCGTCTGCCGGAGGTGACGCTGTTTGGTTCCTCCCCGGAACTGATGGTGCGCTGCACGGACGGCAAGCTCCAGCTCTCCCCCATCGCCGGGACGCGCAAGCGGGGCAGGGATGATGAGGAAGACTCCGCCCTGGCCGCCGACCTGCTGAAGGACCCGAAGGAGTGCTCTGAACACGTGATGCTGGTGGACCTGGGCCGCAACGACCTGGGCCGCGTCGCCAAGCCCGGCTCCGTGAAGCTGGAACGCCTGATGGAGATTGAACGTTTTTCCCATGTGATGCACATGACTTCCCGCGTGACCGCCCAGGTGAACGACGGATTGGACGCCCTGGACATCCTCGGCGCGGCCTTCCCCGCCGGAACGGTCAGCGGCGCTCCCAAGGTGCGGGCCATGGAAATCCTGGCGGAGGAGGAACCCCTGCCGCGCGGGCCGTACGCCGGCTGCATCGGCTGGCTGGGGCTGGACAGGAACGGCGTCCACATGGATTCCGGCATCACCATCCGCAGCATGTGGGTGAAGGACGGCCGCATCCACTGGCAGGCGGGCGCCGGCATCGTGTACGATTCAGACCCGGCCGCCGAATGGCAGGAGTGCATGAACAAAGGCAAGATTATTGACGTTATTTTGAAAGGAGAAGACCATGTTTCTGTTCATTGATAATTACGATTCCTTCTCGTGGAATCTGGTGCAGGCGTTTTACGCCCTGGGCCGCAAGCCCGTGGTGTACGCGAATGACGATCCGCGCATTCTGGACCTGGCGGCCAGCCCGGAGCTGGAGGCCGTGTGCATTTCCCCCGGCCCCAGCCATCCGCGCAACGCCGGGCTGTGCCTGGAGTTCCTGAAACGCCTCCCCGCCGCCGTTCCCGTGCTGGGCGTATGCCTGGGACACCAGCTCCTGGGCTACTTCGCCGGAGCGGAGGTTTCCCGCGCTCCGTACGTGATGCACGGAAAGAGCTCGGACATCATCCATGACGGTTCGGGGCTGTTCACCGGCCTTCCCAACCCCATGACCGTGGGCCGTTACCATTCCCTGGTGGTCCAGTCCAAGGAGGACGAGCCCAATCCCCGTTTTACCGTCACCTCCCGCGGGCCGGAAGGGGAAGTCATGGCCCTGCGCTATAATGACCGCCCCTGGGTGGGCATCCAGTTCCATCCGGAATCCATCCTGACGCCGGACGGCCTCCAGCTCCTGGGCAACTTCCCGGACAACATCGTTCCGGCAGGGCAGAAGGAAAAGCGCATCAACCGCATTCTGGACACGCTGGCCGCCGGGCAGGACCTGACGGCGGACATGGCCGCCGCGGGCTTTGCGGACATCATGGACGGCCGCATGACCCCGGCCCAGGCGGGCTGCTTCCTGATGGGCCTGCGCATGAAGGGAGAGACCCCGCTGGAGATGGCCCATGCCGTCGGCATCGCCCTGGGCCGCGCCAACCGTGTGGAAGGGCTGGAAGGGGACTGCATAGACGTGGTTGGCACGGGCGGCGACGGCCGCAGCTCTTTCAACTGCTCCACCGCCACGTCCCTGACGCTGGCCGGAATGGGGTACAAGGTGGTGAAGCACGGCAACCGCGCCGTGTCCTCCTCCTGCGGCTCCGCGGACGCCCTGGAAGGCCTGGGCTTCCCGCTGGACGTGGCTCCGGAGGACGTGCAGCGCCTGCTGGACGAGCGGAACTTCGCCTTCCTGTTCGCGCCCAATTTCCATCCCGCCTTCCGCAATGTGGGCCCCATCCGCAGGGAGCTGGGCATACGTACCCTGTTCAACCTGCTGGGGCCCCTCATTAATCCGGCGCGTCCCACGCACATCCTGCTGGGCGTGGCCCGTCCGGAGCTGGTGGAACTGCTGGCGGAGACGCTCAGCCAGTCCCACATCCGCAGGGCCGCCGTGGTGTACGGCGCAGGAGGGTATGACGAGGTGACGCCGCTGGGACCCACCAAGATGATGATCGTCCATAACGGCAGGCTGACGCCCATGACCCTGGACCCCGCGGACTACGGCATCCAGCCCTGCGAACCGGAGGACCTGGCCGTTCGGTCCAAATCGGAAGCCGTGGCCGTGCTGAAGGACATTCTGGCGGGGAAAGGCCCGCGCGCCATGATGGACATGGTGATTCTCAATGTGGGGGTGGCCATGTTCCTGCTGGAGGACCACATGGACCTGGCCGTCTGCATGGCGAAGGCCCGTGAGGCCGTCTGCGCCGGAGTAGGAAGGAGAACGCTTCATGCTGCTTGACCGGTTCAGGGAAGCCAAGGCGGAGGAAATAGCCCTGCTCACGGACATGGCCTCCCGCCGGGAGCTGCCGCACCCGTGGAAGGGGCACAGGCCGGACTTCCTGAAAGCCATCGCGGAGCCGCCCGCCGGGCAGTCCGTGGCCGTCATTGCGGAGTTCAAGCAGTCCTCCCCGTCGCGCGGCGTCATCGCCACCGGGCTGAAACCGGAGGAAGTGGCGGAACAGTATGCCGCGGCGGGCGCCTCCTGCATCTCCGTGCTGACGGAGGAACAATTTTTTGGCGGCCGCATCGGGTATCTGGAGCGCATGAGCCGCGCCGGGCTTCCGCTGCTCCGCAAGGACTTCATCTTCCACCAGCTCCAGGTGATGGAGACGGCCTCCACCCCGGCTTCCGCCCTGCTGCTCATCGTGCGCCTGACGCCGGACGCGCGGACGCTCCGCATCCTGAGGGAACAGGCGGAAGCCTACGGCATGCATGCCGTGGTGGAGGTTTTTGACGAGTCGGACCTGGCAATTGCCAGGGAATCCGGCGCTCGCATCATCCAGGTGAATGCCCGTGACCTGGATACGCTTGAAACGGACAGGACTGCCTGCCTGGACATGGGGAAACTCCGCCGTGAGGGGGAGGTGTGGATCGCCGCCAGCGCCATGAGCGCCGGGGCGCATCTCAGGGAAGCCGCGGAAGCGGGCTTCCAGGCCGTACTGATGGGGACTGCCCTGATGGACGGCGGAAAGCCGGGTGAAAAACTGGCTGCAATTTTAGAAGAAACAACATGAAGAAGCATTCATTCGCAATCAAGGTGTGCGGGATTACCCGCCAGAGCGATTTGTCAACCGCCATGGGGATGGGAGCCCATTTCTGCGGATTCATCTTTCATCCCAAAAGCCCGCGTTATATTGCTCCGTCACGCGCCGCGGCCCTGGACTCCGCGCTGATCCGCCGCGTGGGAGTCTTCGTGAACCAGAACGCGGAGGAAATCATGGACGTCATGAAAACGGCCCGGCTGGAATTCGCCCAGCTCCATGGCGCCCAGTCCCTGGACTGCGCCCGCCGCATAGGCCCGGAAAAGGTGATCCGCGTGCTGTGGCCGGACCGGTATGAATCCCTGGCGGCCCTTCAGAAGGAAATGGAACTCTGGGCGGACAGCTGCGCCTGGTTCCTGCTGGATGCGGGCAGCCACGGCGGCGGCCACGGCGTCTCCCTGGACTGGAACGCCCTGGCGGCTCTCAAATCCCCCCGGCCCTGGTTCCTGGCGGGCGGCCTTTCCTCCGCCTCCCTGAACAAGGCGCTGGAGCAGTGCACCCCGAACGGCATTGACCTGAACTCCGGCGTGGAAGCCATCCCCGGCCAGAAAAGCCCGCAAAAGCTGCTGGCAGCCCTTAAATCACTCATCTCCTACACCCCTTACCATATCGCATGAACAAAGAAGGATATTTCGGCAACTTCGGCGGCCGCTTCGTACCGGAAGCGCTGCGCCCCCCGCTCATGGAGCTGGAGGAAGCCATGGCCACCATCATGCCGTCCCGCGAGTACCGGGACGCGCTCCAGGACCTGCTGGTCAACTACGCGGGCCGTGAAACGCCCCTCACGTTCTGCCCCCATCTCTCGGAAAAGCTGGGCTTCCGCCTGTGGCTGAAGCGGGAGGACCTGCTGCACACCGGAGCGCACAAGATCAATAACGCGCTGGGGCAGGCCCTGCTGGCCAGGATGATGGGGAAAACCCACCTCATTGCGGAGACCGGGGCGGGGCAGCACGGCGTGGCTACGGCTACGGCGGCGGCCCGGCTCAAGATGGACTGCACCATCTTCATGGGCGCGGAGGACGTGGAGCGCCAGTCCATGAACGTCATGCGCATGAAACTGCTTGGCGCCCGCGTGTTCCCGATAGAAAGCGGTTCCCGCACCCTGAAGGACGCCATTAACGAGGCCCTGCGCTACTGGATTTCCCATCAGGAGGACACCCTGTACTGCTTCGGCACGGCGGCGGGGCCCCACCCGTTCCCCACGCTGGTCAGGCAGCTCCAGTCCGTCATCGGCACGGAGGCCCGGGCCCAGATGCTGGAACGCGCCAGAAGGCTTCCGGACGTGGTAGTGGCATGCGTGGGCGGCGGTTCCAACGCCATCGGCATGCTCCACCCCTTTGTGGAAGATGAAGGCGTGCGCCTGGTGGGCGTGGAGGCCGGAGGCACCGGGGAGCCCGGATGTTACAACTCCGCACCCATCAACCTGGGCAGCCCCGGCGTGCTGCACGGCCACGTGACCATGCTTTTACAGGATCAAGACGGGCAGATACAGCCGTCCCACTCCATCTCCGCCGGGCTGGACTACCCCGGCGTGGGGCCGGAGCACTCCCACCTGGCGGAAATCGGCCGGGTGCATTACGGCGTCATCTGTGACGCCTCCGCGCTGAACGCCTTCCAGACCCTGACGCAGGAGGAAGGCATCATCCCCGCCCTGGAATCCTCCCATGCCGTGGCATGGGTGCTGGACCATGCGGACGAGCTGCCCGCGGGGGGTGACGTGCTGGTGAACCTCTCCGGCCGCGGAGACAAGGACCTGGGCATCGTTAAAAAATATCTGAACCTTTAAGCAGCATCTTTCCATGAACAACATGCAGAAATCACCGTTGCAGGAAGCCGTGGAGCACGCCCATTCCCTCGGCAGGCGCGCCGTCATCCCCTTCATCACCGCCGGATTTCCGGACAAGGAATCCTTCTGGACCCATCTGGAGCGGATTGACGGAGCAGGGGCGGACATCATTGAAATAGGCGTTCCCTTCTCGGACCCCGTTGCGGACGGTCCTCTCATTGAACAGGCCTCACGGGACGCGCTGGCCCGCGGCGTAAGCCTGAAATGGATTCTGGACGGTCTGAAAGCCCGCAAGGGCCGCTTTTTCGCCAAACTGGCGCTGATGGGGTACGTGAACCCCTTTTACCAGTACGGGCTGGAACGGCTTGCCCTGGATGCGGCGGAAGCCGGAGTCAGCGGCTTCATCGTTCCGGACATGCCGCTGGAAGAATCCGGCATCTTCAGGGATGCCTTTGACCCCCACGGACTGACGCTCGTCACGCTGGTGGCTCCCAACACCTCCGTGGAACGAATGCGGGAATACAAGCCCCATACCTCCGGCTTCGTTTACGTGGTTTCCGTGCTGGGGACCACGGGTGGAAAGGTGGACCTGACGCAGAGCGTCACGGAAACCATGCGCCGCGCCCGGGCCGTATTTGACGTGCCTCTGGCACTGGGCTTCGGCCTCCAGACGCCGGACCAGCTTGACGCCCTGCCGGAAGACGCCCGTCCGGACGCCGCCGTCCTCGGCAGCGCCCTGCTCAGGCACATTGCGGAAGGGAAGGATGCGGCGGAATTCCTGGGCAAATGGACCGGAAAATAAAATAACATTTCTGTTAACGTTAAAAAGAGGCTGTGCAGAATAACTGCACAGCCTCTTTGCTGCTGGCCGCCCGTCAAAGATAAAGTAATTTTGACGGTTTTCCGGCGCCTGCAATCAGGCTCTGTCAATAGGCATAACTGACGCCGGCGTTAAACCGGTGCGCCGTGGCCTTGCTCCTTCCCTCAAACTCGTACCCTGCATACATCCTCCAGCGCGCGTTCAACTGCAGGGCGCTGTTCACGTTCACTCTCACCCCGTTCCGGTCAGGAGACGTTCCTTCCGCTTCCCAGCGGTACCCGTTGAGCAGCCGCTCCGCCTGCGCACTTGGGTTCCTGCGGTACACGTCCGGCACGTAGCTCACCATCGCGCTGTTGATCCATTCCCGGTCTTTCAGCTCACTGCGGTGCGTCAAGCCCACTCCCACCGGTACGCTCAGGTTCTTCAGGCGCCCCTTTTCAAAGCGCCTCGCGTCCCAGCCCGTTTCCGTAAACGCCTCCTGCGTCACGTCCGTATACTCCAGCCCCAGCATGACCTCCATTGCAACGGTCTCGTTTACCCGGCGGCTCCACTTCCCGGTGAATGTTCCAAACAGGGTTTCATTGGTCCACTTGCCGTGGGACCGGCCGCCCGTGTGGAAGGAATTCATCTTGTTGTCCGTCCAGCCATAGCCTGCCGTTCCCGTCACCAGCAACGTATTCTTCCTGTTGAGAACCTTGTGCCAGCCGCCGTAGAGCATGCCGATGCGCGTCTGCTGGTCAATATCTCCCGCAAAGCTGCGCCCGCGCATCTTGCCGTACAGGTCTCCGAAGCCCAGGCCCAGGATAGCGTGGGAAGTGATTCTCCTGTCCGCTCCCACGGAATAGCCGCCGCCGTGGTAGTCAAATCCGTCCCGTACTCCCTCGGAGGCGTGGTTGAGGAAATCCCCCATGCCCTTGACCCAGTAGTTGTTTTCCGGCCCGGTGATGAAGCGCTGGGCATCCAGGTTGCCCAAGGCGGCCCGGGACATCCCAAGCGCGTTGGCGGCGCTGGACCACATGGAGTTCATGGCCAGGGTACCTGCCAGTTCCGGAAGGATGTCCCGGATGGCGGAGTCCTCGGCGGGAGTCCAGACCAGTTGGAGTTGTTCCGGGAAGCCGTCACCATCCGCATCTACCCACTGGTGGCTCCAGGAGCCCGTGTAGGCATAGGGGCTGTCCACCCGGTCGGACCCGGTAGCCAGAGAATGGGCGCCGGAGAAGTCATCCGTGTGGGTCTGGTTGGCATCCGTCAGGACAATGAAGGCGCGCTGCTGCGCCCAGGAATTGTCTGCATAGAAGTAGTCCGCGGTAGTGCCCGTGTCCATGATGCCTATGGATCCGCCCAGGATGAAGGAACCGGTGGCGGAGATGGAAAGTCCGGTGGCGTTTGCCAGGGAGGCGGCTTCCTGCGCCTGCTTCTGCATGTCAAAGACGAAGCCGCGGGAAAGATCCACGTTTTTGGCATTGATGAAGGCGCTGGTTCCGGGGCGCAGGACGACGTCATTGTTGGTGATGGAGAAGGAGGCGGCATTGATGACGCTGCCCCCGGTGATTTCCAGAGTGCCGTGTTCCAGAGTCATGGAGGTATCGTCCCGCAGGCCGGCATTGCCGAAGACGACATTGTGTTCCAGGATGAGGGAGCCGCCGTAGAGGGTGGTTTGTCCCTTGAAATCGCTGTAGCGGCTGGCCACGAGGTGGGCGTCGTCTCCCTGGTAGAGTTCCCCGCTGAAGATGACAGTGCCATCCGTAGTGTGGGAGATGCCGTCGTCATCCGTGTACTGGTTGAGAGAGAGGGTGACGTTTTCCGTAGAACTAAAATAAGCCGCACTGGTGATCGGATCATTAAAGCGAACCTCCTTTCCTTGGGCGGCGGCCAGTTGGAGATGGTTGGTTCCGTCTACATGAATGGCGTTGGCAACGCCGTTTACCACGGAGAAGGAGCCGTCATTGTGTTGAGTGAACGTTCCCCCGGTCATGTTGCCGCTGAAGAGCACGTCATGCGTGAATGCCAGAAAGCGGCTGGAATTGTCGGTAGTGATCCCTTGCAGGTAAATGGCTCCACCGTAGGTAGAGGAATAGTTATTGGTGAAGATGGCGCCGTTACAGATCGTGAGGAAAGAGTTAACACCCTGCATATAAATCGCTCCGCCAGAGGAGTTGGAGTAGTTGGTGGAGTAGTTGGAGGAGGAGTCTGAGTAAGCATAATTCCCGGAGAAGGTAGCGTTGTCCCCCAGCGTCAGCATTGCATGGTCTCCACGCATATAAATCGCTCCGCCAGAGGAGGTGGCGGTGGTGGCGGTGGAGTAGGTGCCGGACTTGGAGAAAGTATAATTCCCGGAGAAGGTAGCGTTGCTCCCCAGGGTCAGCGTTGCATGGTCTCCCTCCATGTAAATTGCTCCGCCAAAGGAGGTGGAGGGGTAGTTGGATAAGTGGGAGGTGGAGTCGGAGAAAGTATAATTCCCGGAGAAGGTAGCGTTGTCCTCCAGAGTCACCGTTGTATAATCTCCACTCATAGCAATCGCTCCGCCAGAGGAGGAGGAAGAGGAGTAGTTGGAGGAGGAGAAAGCATAATTCCTGGAGAAGGTAGCGTTGTTCCCCAGGGTCAGCGTTGCATGGTCTCCCTCCATATCAATAGCTCCTCCGTAAGCACTATTGTTTGAATTATCAACATGGTTATTGAGAAATTGAACCTCTCCGGTGATTTCCAGAGATACGTTATCATCTGCTGTGCGTATCACTCCTGCGGCGCCATTGCTCCAGATGACGGAGTCCATCTCCAGCGTGTACTCTCCCGCTCCCAGGTTGTACAAGGGATTCTTACCCAGGCCGGATAAGTCTACGGCACAGAGTGCAGCCGGATCAGCGGAGCGGAAGTTGACAGGAACGGTTAGACCGGTAGTCAGGGAGGCGTCATCGTTGTTCAGAATCACCGTATCCCCGGCAACTAGGGCGACGGAGGAGACCAGTTCCTCCAGGGTGGAGTATATGTTATTGTTTGGATCGGAATATTGAGATGCGTCTACCATGAAGTCCGCCGCGGAGGCGGAGAAGGACAGGGAAATAATGGGAACCAGCAGAGAGGCCAGGAGGCTGCGGCGCAGCAACAAAGGAAGGATGGGTTTCATGATCAATAATAAGAATAAATATAGCCTTATGGCAAAGAGCAGAACTAAATAGCGGATTTCTAATCCGTATTTTTCTTCAGCCGCAGGAAGAAACTCAAGCAGGTACCATTTGAGAAATATCGGGTAACAGGATTGATTGTTGGAAAACTATGTATTTCTATGTGATTAAGTATTTTTGGGGCATTAAGAAATTTGCCGCGGCAAAAAAGAAAAGAATGAAGCATGGGGTTCTGAAAGATGAAGGGGTTTCGCTCAGCGCTCTATTTCAGAAGAGGAATTTGTCTTAAAATAATTCCCTATCATTGTAGTAGGATTGACATCGGATTAGAAATCCGTCACATGCCGGAAAAGGAGAAAATAATCATAGGACCCCGGAAGGAATAAACAGATGGAATTCCTCTGTTGTGCTTGGAGGAGATTGATTGATAAAGCCGGGAAAACGCGTTCAAGCCATGGAGTCCTCCAAGCTATCTGATGGCCGTTCTCCCGGGAACAAGGGGGCTCGGCCTTGCAAGTCCGTTTCTCTTCCGGATCCGTTCACTCTTCCTGTGTTTCAACGGACGCCGGTTCAGCGGTCCGTTCGTGCGGAGCCGTGCCCCGGAGTTCTGCTCAGACGCTTTACAAAACTGCGAGAGTGGGAAATTTTGGAAAATGGACCAGAGGCATATCCAGTCATTCTTCCTCAATCTCCAAGCAGATTCCTTCATAACCTGTTGCAGGGCATCTTTTTATTTTATCCTGCCATTAAAAGGGCAAATGCGGATTCGCAATCCGCTGTCTCCATATTCACCTATTATTCAAAATTCAATTATTGAATAACGTTTAACGAGCAATGAATTATCTATTTCCAAAATAATCCATTCAGAGCGAACTTGGAAAATTTTGTCAATGGGAATATTTCTGTACTGTTAGAAAACCGTTGCAACTGACTCTTTTCCTTTGACAGCGGATTGCGAATTCCTTATTTATATTCACAATCATATTCCCCTTGCCGTGTTGTGGGAAAGGTTCTTTTATGATTTATAAACCCTTAATTGTCAAACGTTACATGAAATTGCACCTTCCCTTGAATCTGCTGGCTGCCCTGATGACTTCCTTCTCAGGAGTAACACTTGGAACTGCCACTTTTGCAGGAGTCTCTGGTCTTTTAATAACTGTATCACAGGCTTATGCGGCGGACGTTGCTTTTAACGGAACGCAGGTTAACGTAGCGGCGGGGGGTACTTCCGCCTATGAAGTGGGCACTGTCACGGCTTCCACCACCTTGAATTTTGCCGGAGCCGGCACGGCCACCATCACCAATTTGAATGGAGACGCTCCGGAAGCCGTGCTGACGGTAAACCGCGTCGCCAACGGAAGAACGGCCCTCTCCACCCTGACCCTGAACGGGGCGGGCACCTTCAACGGCATTATTTCCCTCTATTCCAACACGACGGGGGGGACGCAGAACAACATCCTGAACCTCAACCACGCGCTGGCAGCCCAGAACGCCACCATCAAGCTGGGCGGCTACGGGTATACGACCGGAGCTTCCGTCCTGCAAGCGGGCGTGAACACCTCCATCAGCAAGCTGGAGCACAACAACGCCGCCGCCCTGATTACCGGGGAGGGAACCACGCTGACCATCACCGGGGATTCTTCCTCCTACGGCGGAAGCTTCGGCGGCACCGTGACGGTTGATTACACGGGGGGCGGCACGTTCACCCTGGGCAATTCCGACAAGACCGTGGCTCTGACCCCTGCCGCTTCCGCGGATGCCACTCTTAAAATCAGCAGCGGAACGCTTTCCCTGTTTTCCGGCAATGTCAACTGGTCACAGAAGCTGGTCATGGGGGACGGCACAACGCTCACCGTGCAGGACGGCCCCGCCGTTTCCGGATATTATAACTATGACGCCACTTCCATCAATGGGGATGGCTTTACCTTCTCCGGGGCAGCCACGTTCGGCACCGGAGTGAACCTCACTACCCAGTACGGCAAGAACATCAAATTCACGGGCGTGCTTACGGCCGCCTCCGGCTTTTCCATCAGCGGGGCCGATAGCGAATACACTTATTACACCCTGACCGGCACGGAAAACCAGATTGGCGGGACCATCGCCATCACCCGCAACTCCACTTCCCTGGGCATCAACGCTTCCGGTTCCCTCGGCACTGCCGCCGTAACCACTTCCTCCGGCAGCCAGTACCTCACTTATTACGGTACGGCGGGAGAAGCGGCGGACGTCATTGACAACTCCATCACCGGGGCAGGCAACTTTGTAGCCCAGTCAGGCTGGGTGCACCTGTCCGAGAACGTAGCGCTTACAGGCACCTACACCGTCAATTCCGGCGCCGTACTTTCCAAGACCGGCGCCATCACCGCCGCGCTTGCGGGAGGCAGGCTGGATGCAGGCAATGGAACCATGAATGTGACGGGACTGACGGGGAATGGAACCATCTCCGCCTCCGCGGGCACCATGAATTTCCAGGACGCCTTCACAGTGGGGGAAACGATGGGCATCCTCGCCAACGGTTCCGGAACCATTACGGGCAATGTAACGGTGGACGGCGGACGCCTGTACTACACCTCCATGGACAATGTGGGCAGCGTGCTTCAGAACGTGACGCTGACTTCCGGCCTGATTGATTTTTCCGGTTTCCAGGAATTCCAGGATCTGTTCGGTTCCGAAGCCCTGGTGAATACCTCCTACAACCTGGGCGTTGACCTGGGGACGGGGTTCACGCTGGCGGATATTGACGAGTCCCTGTACACCATCACCACCGTTGACGGGAAAACGGTTATTACCTTCACGGGATCCGGCGCGTATGATACCGCATGGGATTCCGCCTGGGAGCTGGAAAACGCCCCCACCTCCGGCGCCGGAACACTGGCGGACCAGCAGACGCTGGCCCTGTACAACATTCGCGCCGCGTCCATGCAGGAGGGCTTCGGCTCCGTGAACGTCGTGACCGGAACGGGTGACCTGACGGGAGTGACCCTGGCAGGCGGCTATTACAACACTGCAACCAATGCAACGGCCACGGAGATCACTACCGGCATCTGGACGGATGTGCTCGGGGGCAATTACGGCCTGATCATCGGCGGCAGTTATGCCAACAACTGGAGCGGCACCGGCAAGTGGAACATCACGGGTGACGTCCATACCCAGATTCAGGGGGATACCTCCGTCAACTGGGTGGTGGGCGGCAACTACAAGGACGGCCAGGCTGCCGGCATTACGGGGAACGTTTACGTGTCCGTGGACGGAAATGCCGTGGTCAAGGGGAGCGTGATAGGCGGCGGCACCGCGGCCCACAACTCCACCAACAACATTGACGGCAGCACCTTTGTCGTGGTGCGCAGCATGCAGAGCGTGACGGATGAAACCGTCTCGCTCAATTCCGTAGCCAGGGGCTTCATCATCGGCGGCAGCGCCTATGAAGCCAACTCCACTTCCAGCGCCGCCATCACCGGAAGCACCAATGTGACGATTGACCTGGGGACTGCCTCCGGCACCTTCGTCAAGAGCATCGTGGGCGGTTCCTACTCGGGCAGCTCCGGAACATATACGATCAACGGGGACTCCAACGTCAGCATCACTGCCGCCAGTGACGCCGTCTTTACCGGGGCCATTTACGGCGGCGGCTACGGCACTGCCGGAACTTCCACGGTCAGAGGCAATTCCAGCCTGACGCTGGATGGCGGCGCCTATACGGGAGCCCTTTATGCGGGCGGCGGCGGAGCAAGGTCCGCCGTGAACGGGAACGCCACCCTCACCGTTAAAAAAGCCGTGTTCCGAGCGGGCAGCACGCTGAATGTGTCGGAAGGCACGGTAGGGGGCACCTCCTCCCTGCTTCTGGGCGGTTACGGCAATACGGCGGACCAGGCCATCTCCTTCTCCAATACGGTCATTACCGGCTTCGACATTGTGACCATGTTCCAGAACTCCTTCTTTACGGGGAACCTGAACGTGGACGGCTCCAGCACGCTGGCCCTGGCGGGAGGCGCCGGAACGGGAATCAACGTGAATGGCACGTTCGCCCTTTCCGCGGAAGGGGAATTGAATCTGGACCTTACCGGGTTTGGCGCCTTGACGGACGGCATGTCCGTGCTCTCCACCACCGGACTGACCAACATCTCTTCCATCAAGGCCGTCTTTGCGGACGGCGTGGCGGGAACCATCACCCTTTCCAACAATGGCAGGGACCTGGTTTACACGGCGGAAACCCTCCTGCTGTGGGCGGGCGGTGAAAACGGGGTCTGGAGCGCGGAAAACATCTGGACGGACGGCGGCACGCCCGCCACGTATGCGGACGGCCTGGCGGTTTCCTTTGCAGACCAGGCCGGAGTCGCCACCTCCGCGGTGCAGCTTGATTCCGAGGTTTCCCCCGGCTCCATGCTGGTCCGCAACACCACCACCCGCTATGAGCTGGCGGGAACCGGAGTAATTGCCAATACCGCCGTTACCAAGGAAGGCACGGGAACCCTGGTGCTGGGCTCCGCTTCCATCCTCGGTACGGGAACCACCGTAGCCGTGAACCAGGGCGTTCTGGCGTTCGGGTATGATACGGACCTGCCGGCCACGGGCATCACCTGGGGCGCGGGTTCCTCCCTGGGAGCGGCCAACGGCGCGACGGTCACGGTGAATCTGGGAACCGTGACCAACCCGGCGTTCTCCCTTGCCGCGGATACCAACTCATTCATTAATCTGGTAACGCCTTCAGACCTTACCTTCGGCAATAACATCACGGGAGCCGGCTCCGTCCGGAAAACCGGTACGGGGCTGCTGAAATTGACGGGGGCCAACTCCGGCCACCTGATCGTGCAGGAAGGCAACGTCCAGATAGGGGGCGGCTCCACTGCCATCAATTGGGGCAGCGCCGGTTCCTCCGTCACCCTGCAGAACGGCACGTCCCTGATCATTGCGGGCAACAGCGCCCACCACACCATCGGTTCCGATCTGATTCTGGGCACGGCCGCATCTGACGCGGTCTCCCTGAAATGGGTGGACGCCTCCCAGGCAAACGCCACCAATTACCAGCATAACTTTACGGGAACCGTTACCGTCAACGGGGCGGCCACCCTGGTGGGCCGGGACAACTGGGCCAAGGAAATGGGCTTCACCGGAACGCTTACAGGCGCAGGCTCCCTGACCTACAGCCGCGGAGGGGGCGACGGCAGGTACAACTCCAACGGCAAGCTCATCATCGGCGGTGACGCCTCCGGATTTACCGGCATGATCACCATGAACGCCGCCAACGGGTACAGCACGGGGCTTGACATGCGCACCTCCATGGCGCAGGGCGGGGTCACCCTCACGTCCGGCACGGACACCACGGGATTCGCCTTCATGCGCGTGCTGGGGGATATTGAAATCGCCTCCCTGGACGGCACGGCCAACTCCCAGGTGGGCGCCGTGGGGGGAGCGCGTACGCTGACGGTGGGTTCCGGCACGTATAACGGCACCATCACGGACCACGGCGTTGCCATCGCCTACGGAGCCACCACCATCTCCTATGACACCACCGGAGTCCTCTCCCTGACCAAGGTCAGCGATGAAACCCTGACGCTGGGCGGAACGGTCAGCTACACGGGGCTGACGAACATCCAGGGTGGAACCCTTGCCCTTACTGCCGCAGGGGCCACGTCCCTGGGGAACATCACCATGGCGGCCAATACGCGGATGACGACCGCCGGGGCCCTGAATCTGGCGGCCAGTTCCACGCTGACCCTGGATATAAGCTCTTCCATCGGCGTGGGTGGGGCCTTCGGGGCCGGTACGTTCAACCTCACCCTGAATGGCCTTGAAGGCATTACGGAAGCCGGGGAATACACCCTGATTTCTGCTGCCAGCGGACTTGATGCCGCCAGCGCCATCTTCAACTGGGCCGGCTATACCGGAGACGAAACGCTGATTTACACGCTCGAACAGACGGGCACCACCCTCAAGTTGGTGGTGACTTCCGCCGGGGACGTTTGGATCTGGCAGGGAACGGAAGGCATGACCTGGAGCGACACGAACACGGGAGCCCAGTGGGGCATTGACGGCTCTGCGGATACGGCCGCCGGCCAGAACTTGGTCTTCAACAGCTCCGGAGCGGGAACCGTCACCCTGTCCGGCGCGGTGAATCCGGCCTCCATCACGGTGAACAACGCCGCGGGCAGCGACTATGTATTCGCCTCAGACGGCACCGGAAAAATTGCGCAGGGCACGCTGACCAAGCGCGGCGAAGGCAAGCTGACCCTGAACCTGGACAATACGGGCTGGGCGGGAGCCATCTCCCTCCAGCAGGGCGAGCTGGTGGCCCAGGTGGCCAACTCCCTCGGTTCCGGGGCTGTCACCATTACGGGCGGCACGCTCACGCTGGCTACGGCTGACGTCCAGCCGGGCATGGGCATGATCAACCTTCAGGGCGGGAGCCTCAATCTGGCGTCCGGCACCTTTGCCACGGCGTTCACCGCAGACAACATGACGTGGACGGACGGCTCCCTGATCCTGGGTGAAAATGTGACGGCTACCGCCGCCAAGGCCCTGGCCAACGGAAAAACCGTGGAACTGGCCGCCGGCTCCATGCTGACGGTCAGCGGCGCCAATGACAACACGGCGCTGAACCTGGATGCCTCCGGCACCGGCACCATTTCCGTGGGCCTGGGAACCAGCTACGGAGCCAATGTCCTGAACATGAGCACGGCATTCCAGGGAACCCTGTCCGTGACATCCGGGTACTTCCAATTGAACAACGTGACCATGGGAGCAGACGGCACCGTGAACCTGGCGGACTCCAATGTCCGTGCGGAATGGAACGGCACGGTCGGGGGCGCCTTTGCCAATGACATCATCTTTACGGGCAACCAGATATTCGCCACCAAGGACTTCACCCTCAGCGGCGATCTGAGCGGCACGGCGTTTTCCACCCAGGGTGCGGGCAACATCACCCTGACGGGCGGCGTCAACCTGGACGGACAGCTCAAGGTGCACCGCGGCACGGTTACGGTGAACTCCGCCAATGTGACCAAGCTGGGGGACAGCATTGACATCCAGAACAACTCCACGCTGGCCTTTGCCCGCGACTTCTCCTACGGCGGCGTCATCAGCGGCACGGCCGGCAGCACGGTATCCGTAAACGCCGGAACGCTGGAGCTCACCGGAGCGAACACCTTCCTGGGCACCCTCTCCATTGCGGGCGGCGCTACGGCGCGGCTGGGTGACGGGAGCGCCTGGGCCGGGGCCCTCTCCGGAGCCGGTTCCCTGGTCGTCGACACCACGGGGAATATAACGCTGGCGGCCGGCAACACCGGGTTCACCGGTTCCACTACGCTCTCCGGAACGGGCACCGTCACCCTCGCGGGGGCCGACTCCCTGGGGTCCGGGCGGGTCACCGTCAACAACGGGATTCTTGACCTGGCCTCCCAGAATGCGGCCAACGCCATCCTGATCACGAAGGGAAGCCTGGCAAACGCGGGAGCTAAAACCACCGGAAACGTGGAAGTGGCCGCTTCCGCCGGAACGCAGGGCGCCCTGAACACCATCAATCTGGGCGGTCTGTCCGGCTCCATGGTCGGCTCCATCGTCATGGAAGAATACTCCCGGCTCACCGGCATCTCCGGCGGCCTGGACATGACGGGAAAGACGGTGACGCTGAAACTGGATTCCGGCAGCCTTACCGCGGGCGGAACAACCGGGCAGGGCGTCATTGATGCGGACAGCCTGACGCTCTCCGCCGCCAACACGACCATCAACCTCAGCAACCAGGGCGTCCTGGACCTGCTCTCCGCCAACCGGGATTCCGCCGACGGCGTAGGGCTGGTGCTGACGACGGGAACGCTGACGGTGGACAACTACAAGCAGATAGCCTTCTCACCGCTTCTGGCCTCCCTCGGTTATGCCGTGACGGAAGTCCTGGGTGCGGACGGAACGCTGATGGTCAGCGGCAATACGGACCTCGTCTACCTCGTGGACACCACGCCCAACTCGGACAACCCCAACATCAGCGACTACGCCGCCCTGGATCCCTACAAGGCCGTGGGCATCAACGGAACCACGCTCAATGTAAGCCTGAACGGTGCTCCTGAAGCCTCCCGGAACGGAGACGGCCTGAAAGTCAGCAACCTGATCGGCAGCAATGGCGCTCTGGTGGTGACGAATACGGCGGCGGACGCTGCCGCCAACCATGCCGTGGTAGACCTGATCCAGAACGTTGACGCCGGAGGCAACAGCTACGGCGGCACCATCAGCGGGGACCATGTGGACTTTATCAAGAAAGGAGCGGAAACCCTCACCGTGGAAGGCAGCTTCACCGGAAATGACTCCATGCTGAGCTCCACGGAAGGGAACATTGTCCTGAACGGTACGGGCAACAGCCTCACTACGCTGGAGCTCGCCGGGGGAGACATCACGCTGGGCGGCAGGAATGACGGCGCCTCCCGCGTGACGACGGTGGAAAACCTGGCCTCCGGCACGGGTGGAGGAACCCTGGACCTGGGCCGCGGCGCCCAGCTGGTCCTCACCGGCCAGCAGGCCGGCAGCCATGTGACTGATGTGACCATTTCCGGTGACGGCACGCTGACTCTCGGAGGAACGGGAACGGACTCCTCCCTGACGCTGGGCAACGGCTCCTCCCTGGACGGCGTTCTGCTGGACATCCGGGAAGGTTCCGCGCTTTCCACCGCGGCCGGCTCCGTGAACACGGTCTCCGGCCTGACGGGCGGGGGCGCCCTGAAGCTGAGCGGTGCGGAAATGACGGTGGACTCCTCCGCCTCCCATACCTTCACCGGTACGCTGGACGGCGCATCCGGAACGCTCAACGTCAAATCCGGCAACGGCAGCGTGCAGACCATCAAGGGTGCGGGCAATGCCGGCTACAACCTGAACGTGAGCGACGGCGGCGCGCTGACCCTGGCCGGCGCGGCTGCGGAAGGCGGCAATCCCGCCCAGGCTGCCTACAAGGGCATTACAGTGAACGGAGGCACGCTCAACATCGGCAGTGCGGACGCTCCCAAGACCCAGTTGACTCTTGGCACGGACGGCTTGAGCGTGACGGGGAACAGCACGGTTACCATCACCACGTCCTCCACCACGGTGGATGGCCTGGGGAACCCCTTCGTCACCTCCAGCGGAAACATTACGCTGGGCGACGGAACGGGGGAAGTCACGCTCGTCATGAGCAACCTGGACACCCTGGTGACGGGGAGCACGGAAACGCTGAACATGGAACTGTTCAAGACGACGGACGGCGCGCTGGTATCCCTGGGCGACAACGTCACCCTCCAGGACATGATCCTCAGCTCCCTGTATGAAAACCTGTCTCTGACCACGAATGACAGCATGACGGCCATCATCCTCACCGGCACGGCGCGCACGGAAAACATCTTCCGTGACTCCTCCCTGACGCGGAACGCGGCCACCGGGGCGGACCTGCTGTGGAACTCCCGCTACCATATGGAGGAAGGCACCACCCTGCGCGACTTCTACACCTCCGTTCTGCTCTCCCAGAACGCGGGCGACTACTCCGGCGCGGCCCGCAAGCTGGCCGCCGCCGCGGGCAGCACGGTCACCAGCCTGGGCATCGCCCAGCGCGACTCCCTGCGCGACCAGATGGGCTGGATCCGCAACCGCGTGGCGCAGATGGGCGTGAACCCCGCGTACGTCCATGAGGACATGCCGTACTTCCACATGTGGATGCAGGGCACCGGGTCTTATGCCAAGCTGGACACCAAGGGGGATGAAAGCGGCTATGAGCTCACCACCTGGGGCGGAACGGTAGGAATGGACGTGGACATCAACGACAACTTCACCGCTGGCGCGGCCTTCACGGCCAACTACGGAAGCCTCACGGCGAATGCGGCGGATACCGCGGACGGTGACCTGGACAGCTACTACGTCAACTTGTTCGCCCGGTACCAGTCCCGCAAATGGTCCCACCTGCTTATCCTGACGGGCGGCTGGAATGATGCCAAACTCACGCGCACGGTGGATTACGGCACGGGTTCCTACCAGGCCCACGGCAGTACCACCGGGTCCGGCTTCGGCGCCATGTACGAGCTGGCGTACGACATCGCCCTCAATGAAGACAAGAGCGTGATTCTCCAGCCCCTGTTCAACGCCTCCATCGTGACGACGCGCATGGACGGCTACAGTGAAAGCGGCTCCGCCGGAAATGTCGGGCTGAGGGTGGAGGACCAGGAACTGACCACGGCCGCAGTCGCCGTGGGCGCCAGGCTCTCCGGCCTCATGGGCTCCAACGTCTTCGGGCGTGAAGCGCTGGGTGAAATCCGGGTGAACGTCTCCCAGGACATGGGCGACCGCCGCGGGCAGGCCAATGTGGGCTTCCTGGCGGACCCCTCCTACACGCGTCCGGTGTACGGCGCCAAGGTGGGAAGCACGGCCTTCCAGGCCGGTGTGGGGCTGAGCGTCCCCGTAGGCACCCAGGGCGTCATCTTCGTGGACGGCAATGCGGACATTCGCAGCGGTTCCAGCTCCATCAACGGAAGCATCGGCTACCGCTACAACTTCTAAAGGAAGAAAACGTCAGTTAATCAGAAGGCCGCTGCGGAATAATCCGCAGCGGCCTTCTTCGTGAATGGGCGGGATTTCTTTATAGGATAACGTGAAGAGTGATTTCCGCCCTCTCATGGGCGGCTTACTTCCATTCCCATTCAACGGGCGTTTCCATGTCCGGCCTCAGCGCCTGGCGGACCGGGCAGCTCATGGCCGTTTTTTCCAGCATGGAACGGAGGGGATGGCTGCTTTCCAGGGGCATTACGGCCTTCAGCTCAATCTTTTCAATCCCCTTGGAGGATTCCACCGCGCGCGCCAGAACGCGCATGCCTTTCAGGTCCACGCCCTTTCTGGCCGCGACCACGGAAACCAGGCTCATCATGCAGGAGGCGAGCGTGGAACCGAGCATCACGCCGGGGGAGGGAAACTCTGCGCGGCCTTCAAAAGAGGCGGGCAGGTCCGTGGCAAAAGTGATGTTGGAGGGAATGTAGGTGGTTTCACAGCGGAATTGCCCGACGTTCTCCGTCTCGGAGGTGTAATGAGTATCAGTCATAGGAGTGTGACAGCGGAACCCTGGATCGGGTTCACCTGAATTTGGTTATTTTTTTAGTTGGGCCGTCGCGGAAATCCGATTTGCAGGGGTGCCGGTCCATTCCGGCATGCGCGGCAAAGCCTCCCCTTATCCCCGTTCTCCTGTGCTTGCCAGGAAATCAATCCTGATCTGATGCAGCCCTTCACCGAGCTTCATCACCATCCGTTCCTTTCACGATGATGGCGTGGCTGTCAACGGAATCTTCACGCAGTGACTTGATCTGCCGGTATTCTTCCGAAGAAAAGCAGCGTTCCAGGCTTTCCCTGGAGGGAAAACGGATGACGATCACGCGGTCCGGCTTCCACCCGGAGCTCAGCGGAATGACCTCATTGGTCCTGACCAGGTATTCGCCGCCGTGTTTTTCAACAATGGGCTTCACTTCCCGGATGTAGGAATCGTATGGAGTGTCTGCATCGGAGCTTAAAGAAACCGTTACGATAAAATAATAGCTCATATCCTTCCTTTCCCTGGTGGCCGGCCCCTGTGCGGCTGCCATGAAATGCTCCGTGGGGAATTCGCAGTTTTCATGATTCGCCGGAAGCGTCCGGTGCCTTGACAGGGAGACTAAAGCCGGAGGGCTTTGCTGTCAATCCGTCTTCCGGGCTTGCCCGGACCCGTGGCGCCTCCTTGTTTGTGGGAATCGCTTTACAAGGGCGGGGGCCCTTGTTTCCGGGGATGCGGTTATCAGGAGAACGGATGGGGAGGGAGGTTTCCCCGGCTTGAACGGAAAAGCTTACGGAGTGTGTTCCGGGTGCCCTTCCGCCAGAATGCGCCGGATGGGTTCCGCGTAAAGCTCCGGCTCCAGCAGGAAGGAATCGTGCCCCTTGGTGGAAACGATGGTATGGAACTCCACGGGAATGCGCGCGGATTCCAGCTGCGCCACAAAATCCTGCTGTTCCGCCGGGCGGAAGCAGCAATCCGTATCAATGGAAAAGACGAGCGCGGGAATTCCTGCGCGGCGGAAGCCTTCCAGAGCGGTTTTAAACGTTCCGTCCGGAGCGTGGTCGCGGATGTCGAACTCCGCCCACATGTCCGCAATGCGGATGTAGGCGTTCGCGTCAAAACGTTCCGCAAACTTGGTCCCCTGGTGCAGCATGTAGCTCTGTGTGCTACGGGTGGGCGTCATCCATGTGAGCAGTCCGGACTTGCCCCCCACTTCCTTTCTGGCGCGCTGTTCCAGGCCTTCCTGGTATACGAACGACTTGTGGCCGATGATGCGCGCGAACGCCAGCCCCTTTTTGGGGGCCGGTCCCTGGTAATAGTCGCCCCCGCGGAAATCCGGATCAAGCTCGATGGCCAGGATTTGTTCAAACAGGGACAAACGGTGTTCAATGGAAGCCCGGTAGCCGGAGCCGATGGAAATGAAGCTCCGGACCCGTTCCGGGAACTGGCACGCGAAGCTGAGGGCGATCAGGCCGCCTACGGACGGTCCTGCCAGATGGATGCGTTCTATTCCCAGGCTGTCCAGCAGAAGAGCCTGGAGGCGCGCCTGGTCCGCCGCCTCCACATGCGGGAAACGGGAGCCGTAGGGCAGGCCGTCCGCGGGGGATGGGCTGGCCGGTCCGGTGGTGCCGTAGCAGCCCCCCAGGTAATTGGCGCAGATGATGCAGAAGCGGTCCGTATCCAGCGGCTTGCCGGGGCCGATGATGCTGTTCCACCAGCCCTCGTGGTTTTCCGGCTTCCAGAGGGACCCGGTGCCCGGAACTTCCGGATTGTAACCGTAGGCGTGCTGGCTGCCGGAAAGAGCGTGGAACAGCAGGATTACGTTGTCCTTCTCCGGCGTCAGGGCGCCGTACTGCTCGTAGGCCACGCGCACCTTGTCCAGCACGGCGCCGTTCCGCAGGGAAAAGGAGCCGGGCAGGTCCAGAAATCTGGTTTGGACGGTGGGAAGCTGCATGGATGTGCGGGAAGGGGCTTTGTCAGCAAAAAAAGACCGGCACCCGGCGGGCGGCGGTCTTCTTGAAATCTGTGCTGGGCCAGGGTTTACTTGACGCCCTTCTTGGAAAGACGCGTACCTGCCGTGGCGCCCTGGCGGGCTTTAAACTTGGGATTGCTCTTGCAAATCACATACAGCGTGCCCTTGCGCTTCACGATTTGGCAGTCTGCGTGGCGGCGCTTCATAGAGGCTAAGGAAGAAAGAACTTTCATGGTGTGTAACTCCGGTTTGGTGTTCGGTTCGGGAGACGGAATATACCGTTTGGTTAAGAATTGTAAAGTCATTTCTTTACCAAAAGTAAAATTGCAGTTCCGGACGAACTGCTTCTGCGGCTTGCGGAAGAGAAGATAGTACGCATGGACGGATTTGTAATCCGAAGTCAAGCCTACAAAATTGAAAGAAAAAAGGTTTGGGCAAATTTCGCTTGCCGGTGCCCGGTGATTTTGCGGCTCCGTCGCCTGGGAGCGGAAGGCTCCCGCCTTTCGTGGTTGAAACCCGTTCTGTAGCGCAGCGGAAGCTTCCGTTCAATAACCGTTGCCGCATACCGCCTGGCTGGGGAAAGGAGCTGGGTAATATCAATTAAGGTTCGTACCCACGATGCCGGAGTTTCGCGAAGGACAGCTTTTCCCGACTGTAGAATCAATACCGGATTACAAATCCGGTATTGGTTTTGCATGGAAGGGAAGGTTCTGGATATTCCCTTCAACCAACTGACGATCAACTCTGTTTAAGATAATGAAAAAGACATTCTTAACCATCATGCTGGCTGCCGGCATTGGTTCCGCCTGCGCCGCAACTGCCGCCGCCTGGGAATTTTCTTCCGGCACTCCCTCGGAACAATTCATGACGGGAAGCGGCATCAATCTGGAAGGATGGAGCATTTCCTCCCCGGTCAATTCAGCGGCTTCCTATACGGACTGGGCGACGGTGACGGGCGGGGACCGCAACATTTCTACGCAGACGGTGGGCATGTGGCTGGATTTGTCCTCCCTGGGGTCTGCCGCCACTATTTACAGCTTTGGAGAGACGGGTTTTCTCCGCGGCCTCCAGCTTGTTTACAACGGGGACGGCACGTTTACTTCCAGGAGAACGGGAGAAGCGGGCCAGACCTTCACCATTGGGCAGGACGTCATTGACGGAGGATGGTTCAACCTCTCCATGTCCCTCAGTACGGATACCACCACCCGGAAAACGGATTTCCAGATTTTCCTGAACGGGGAAAACATCGTGGATACCCCCCAGTTGTCCGCGGGGCTCAACGGCGGCCAGAACGGAACCGTGACCGTCGGCGGAGGCACGACGGATGAACATTCCTTCAGCATCGCGGATTTCAAGGCTTATGGTACCGCATTGACGGGACAGGAAATCAAGGAGGCGTGGAACATGGTTCCCGAACCAGCGGCCGCCTCCTTGAGCGTTCTGGGACTGATGGCGCTGCTGGTGCGCCGCCGGAAGTGAGAGAGGCGGAAAAAATACATTTTAAACGGCAGGCAGCAGGGCGGACATTTCCGGTGGGAATGTCCGCTTTTTTATTGTTTCACGGAACTGTTGCAGAAAGAAGGCTCTTCTTTTTCCGATGGCGGCTCTGGGGCGCCATGACTGGTGGAGTTTCTGTTTTTCCCGGCCCTTCCTTCGGACGTGCGGATGTCATGTAAACGGTATCCGCTGTCCGGACGGGATACATCTTTTCCATGACCTGCTGCGGTCCGGGTCCCTGTATGGCCCCGGGCTGCAGCTTGCGGCAGTTGCAGCCTTCCGGAAGCTTTTTCCTGCATTTGGAGGAGTAACAGTTCATGGTGAAATCCGGAACGGGACGGGAGGGCGGTGCAGTTTCCGTTCCGGCAGCGGTTCTTTTCCGCCGTGGGAAGGAAGCATGGAACGGGGCTTCCCGGGACGGCAGGCCGCCGGAACGCGGGAAGGAAGCCGCATGCGGGAGAATAAAGGGTTTGTGGACCGGAAGGGATTCGTATAAAATGTTCTCCGGTTTTCTTATGACGAGCTCCCCTTCATCCTCTCCTTCCCGCCCTGCATTTGCCCATCAGCTGGGAATGAAAGGATTCCTGATCATGGAAGGGCTGCTGAAGCTCGTGGGCATGAAAACGCTTTACCGCCTGGGACGCGTGGCGGGCGGCGTGGCGTGGTACTTGCTGCCGCAACGCCGGAAAATTGTGGAAAGAAACCTGCGCATTGTGCTGGATCCGGCCCTGCGCGGCAGGGAACTGCAAAAATTGAGCAGGGAAAATTTCAAAAGGACGATAGCCAATTTCCTGTGCTCCGCGAAGACGGCCACCCTGACGGATGAGCAGTTGAAAAAATGCGTCACCATCGCGGGGCATGAAGAATTTGCCGCTCCTGCGGCGGAAAGGCGCGGGCAGGTATGCGCCATAGCCCATTCCGGCAACTGGGAGGCGCTGGCGAGGATACGCGTGTTCTTTCCAGAAGTGGAACGTTACGGGTCCATGTACCGCCAGTTTGACAACCCGCTGATGGAGGAATACGTATACAAGCGGCGCACGGAGCGGGGCACGCGGATGTTTTCCAAGGAAGGCGGCATCAAGGCTCCCATGAAGATGGTCAAGGAGGGCGGCGCCCTGGGTGTGCTGAGCGACCAGTTCGTCTGGGAGGGGGTGTATGTCCCCTTCTTCGGCAAGGTGACCGGCACGACGCCGTTGCCCGCTTTGCTGCGGAAGAGGACGGGAGCGGATATGGTAGCCATCGCAGTACGCACGGATTCTCCCGGACACTGGATAGCGGACATGGGGAACGTGGTGGATTTTTCCAACTCGGACGGTTCCCTGGCGGGGGACACCATTGAAGTGAACCGGAGCCTGGAAACGTTGATCCGCAAGTCCGTTCTGGACGTGTTCTGGATGCACCACCGCTGGAAGTCCATCGACCGCTTTGCTCCGCAGGATAAAAAAACGGACGGCCTTCTGGAAAACATGGAGCTGCAGCCGTACCGCATTCTGGTGGCTGTTCCCAGGGCGCTGGATGAAGCCCTGGTGACCGTTCCCCTGGTCCGTGCGCTGAAAGCCGTCCGGCGCGACATGCAGGTGAACGTCATCTGCCCGTCCGCGCAGGCGGGGGTATGGAAGGCGGTGCCGGAAGTCACCCATGTTCTGCCGCACGATTCCCTGAATCAGCTCCGGGAGGCGCTGGCCGCGGATGAATTTTACAATGACGGTCCGCTGGACCTGGGCGTCATGCTGGACCAGGACATGGAAACGCTCAAGGCGCTGGAACCGTACGGGCCCATGATGTTCTCCGGGCTGGACACGCATCCCGGCGCACGGAAATACAAATTCCGGGTGAAGGCTCCCGTGCTGCGCGCCGCTCCCCCCATGCACCGGGTTCAACTTTATCTGCAACTGGGGGGGCTGCACGGGCTGGATGCCTGGAATCCGTCCCTGTTCCCGGTGAAAAAGGCGGCTGCGGCGGAAAACGCCCCCATCCTGCTGGCTCCGTTCTCCAGCTTGGGCAGCGCCAGTGAATGGAGTGAGGAACAATGGGCGGAGCTGGTTTCCCTTCTGCCGGGGAGGGCCGTACTGGCCGCTCTGGAAGAAGACCGGGAACGCGCGTCCGCTCTGGCGGAACGCCTGAATGTGGAGCTGGCGGTGGGAACTCCGGAAGCCTTGTTCCCCGTGATGGATGCCGCCGTGGCGGCCGTGGCTGTGGATGGTGACATTCCGTCCCTCTGCTCCTTCCGCGGTCTTCCGGTGGTGACCCTGTTTTCCACCCGCCTCCCGGACGTTTGCCGGCCCATGGGCCCCTTCAACCGCTCCCTGTACAGCCACCAGTGCTGTTCCCCCTGCTTCCTGAAGGAGTGCGACCGTGATGTTCCCTGCAACCGCCATATTGCCGTGCAGGAGGTATTGGATGCTCTGAGGGAAATAACAACCTCTGAAATTTAACGGGTTTCTCTACCAAGAAAAGAGCTTAGTCCTTTTTCTTATGATGAAGAAACGCCTGTGTTAAACAGGAAGTCATGTCTAAAGGCATTAATTTTAAAAAGTTGAGAAATGATGCCGGTTTAACGCTGGCACATCTTGCTGAATTGTCTGGATATGACGTGACCGATATAGTTCGTTTGGAACAGGGAGAAAAAATTCCTCCCTGCATACGGGAATGTATTCTTGCGTTGCTGTTACAAGCACGGGAGGAGGGTCTGGCTTTGGATGTCAGAATATGGCGTGAACGTGCTTTAAAAGCTGAATATAAGGTAGAGATTTTACTTGGAATGGTAAAAGGAGGAATGGATGTTTTATAAACGCCTCATGGTTGAAAAGAATTTTTCCTGCCTTCAATGCACGGAACTTTTTAAATTTTCTTCCTGGCGGAAGATGTTGCGGACCTGTTCCGTCAGTTCCTCGGAAGGTTCCGGAACGTCCTTCAAGGTGTAGTCCAGCTTCAGTTCATCCCACTTGAAGCGCCCCATCTGGTGGAAGGGGAGCACGTCCACGCGCTCCACGTTGCCCAGGCGCGCCGCATGGCGGGAGAGCTCTGTGATGTCTTCCATGTTGTCCGTGAGGCCCGGAACCAGGACGTAGCGCAGCCAGACGGGTTTGCGGAGGGCGGCCAGGCGTTCCGCGAATTCCAGGGTGGGGCGCAATTCCCCGCCTGCCAGGGCCCGGTACCGTTCCGGGTTCCACGCCTTGATGTCCAGCAGGACGAGGTCCGTATTCGCCAGCAGTTCTTCATCCGCGTTCGCGCCCAGATGGCCGGAGGTGTCCAGGCAGGTGTGCAGCCCCAGTTTCTTGCATCCTTTCAGTACGGTTCTCGCAAAATCCGGCTGGAAAAGGGGATCTCCCCCGGAAAGGGTGACGCCTCCGCCCGCCGCCAGCAGGAAATCCCGGTAGCGGGCTATTTCTTCAAGGACGTCGGCCGCGCTTCTGCGGCGTCCCCTCCGCACGTAGGAGGTGTCCGGATTGTGGCAGTAGCGGCAGCGCAGGCTGCACCCGGACAGGAAGAGGACAAAGCGGATGCCTGGACCGTCCACGGTGCCGCAGGATTCCACGGAATGGACCAGTCCGGTGACGGCAGTTTCACCGTCCGGGGCCGGATTCTGGGAGAAAGCCTGCGGCATCCGCTTCCTGGCTGGGTTAACGGGTATGGAAGGTGCGGTTGATGACCTCCTGCTGCTGTTCCCGGGTCAGCTTGATGAAGTTCACGGCATAGCCGGAAACGCGGATGGTGAGCTGAGGGTATTTTTCCGGGTGGTCCATCGCATCAAGGAGGGTTTCCCGCTCCAGCACGTTCACGTTGATGTGGTGCCCGGTGGCGGCAAAGTAGGCGTCCAGCAGGGAGACGAGCTTCGTGCGGCGTTCCCCTTCTTCCTTGCCCAGGGCCTGCGGCACGATGGAGAAGGTGTAGGAGATGCCGTCCAGGGAGTCGCCATAGGACAGTTTGGCTACGGAGAGCATAGAGGCCACGGCTCCGTTCCTGTCCCTTCCGTGCATGGGGTTGGCGCCGGGCGCGAACGGTTCCCCGGCGCGGCGGCCGTCCGGCGTGTTGCCCGTCTTCTTGCCGTACACCACGTTGGAGGTGATGGTCAGGATGGACTGGGTGGGCAGGGAGTTGCGGTAGGTGTGGAGCTTGCGCAGCTTTTCCATGAAGTTGCTGACCAGGCTGCATGCGATTTCGTCCACGCGCGGGTCGTTGTTCCCGTAGCACGGGAATTCCCCTTCCGTCTTGAAATCCACAATCAGGCCCTCTTCATTGCGGACGGCCTTCACGGTGGCGTACTTGATGGCGGACAGGGAGTCCGCGGCCACGGAGAGCCCGGCGATGCCCGTGGCCATGGTGCGCAGGATTTCCGGATCATGCAGCGCCATTTCAATGCGTTCATAGCAGTACTTGTCGTGCATGTAGTGGATGATGTTCAGCGCGTCAACGTAGGTTTTGGCAAGCCAGTCCTGCATCTTGTCGTACAGGGCCATCACTTCGTCGTACTTGAGCACTTCCTCCGTATAGCGCGGGGAGGGCGGGGCCACCTGTTTCCCCTTGAGTTCGTCCACGCCGCCGTTCAGGGCGTACAGCAGGCACTTGGCGAGGTTGGCGCGCGCACCGAAGAATTGCATCTGCTTGCCGATGCGCATGGCGGACACGCAGCAGGCGATGCCGTAGTCGTCGCCCCAGTGCGGGCGCATCAGGTCGTCGTTCTCGTACTGGACGGAGGACGTTTCAATGGAAACCCTGGCGCAGAAATTCTTGAAGGCTTCCGGCAGGTTCCCGGACCACAGCACCGTCAGGTTCGGCTCCGGAGCCGGACCCAGGTTGTACAGCGTCTGGAGCATGCGGAAGGAGCTGCGGGTGACGAGGGTGCGCCCGTCTTCCCCCATGCCGCCGATGGATTCCGTCACCCAGGTGGGGTCCCCGGAGAACAGGTTGTTGTAGTCCGGCGTGCGGATGAAGCGGACGATGCGCAGCTTCATCACGAACTGGTCAATGATTTCCTGCACTCCCTCTTCCGTGATGAGGCCCTGTTCCAGGTCGCGGGTAAAGTAAATGTCAAAGAAGGTGGAGACGCGGCCCAGGGACATGGCCGCGCCGTTCTGTTCCTTCACGGCGGCCAGGTAGCCCAGGTAGGTCCATTGCACGGCTTCGCGGGCGTTCCCGGCGGGGCGGCTGAGGTCGCAGCCGTAGGAGGCGCCCATCCGGGCGAGTTCCTCCAGGGCGCGGATTTGTTCGCTCATTTCCTCGCGCAGGCGGATCAGCTCATCCGTAAGGGGGGAATTTTCACGGTTTTTGAGATCCTTGCGGCGTTCGGCAATCAGCTTGTCCGTGCCGTACAGGGCCACGCGGCGGTAGTCCCCGATGATGCGGCCGCGGCCGTAGGCGTCCGGAAGTCCGGTGATGATGCCGGCGGAGCGGGCGGCGCGGATGTCGGAGGTGTAGGCGTCGAAAACGCCCTCGTTATGCGTCTTGCGTATCTTGTTGAAAATATCCGCCGTTTTTTCGCACATCTTGAACCCGTAGGATTCCAGGGCCTGCTGGGCCATGCGCAGGCCGCCGAAGGGCATCAGGGCGCGTTTCAGGGGAGCGTCCGTCTGGAGGCCCACCACCACTTCCAGCTCCTTGTCAATATAGCCGGGCTTGTGGGAGACGATGGAGGAGACCACTTCCTGGTCCGCATCCAGCACGCCGCCGTTGTCTATTTCCCGTTTCAGCAGGACCTTCAGTTCCTCCCAGAGCCGGAGCGTGCGTTGGGAAGGGCCGGAAAGAAACTCTTCATTGCCGGAATAGGGCGTGTAGTTGTTCTGGATGAAATCCCGTACGTCAATGGACTCCGTCCATGCTCCCGGCTTGAATCCCTGCCATTCCTGCGGAAGGGCGGGGGACTCCTTCAAGTCTTTTACTATGCTGATCATAAATAGGATGTAGTGAAGAAGACCGGAGAAAGACGCTCCGCGCCCGCTGAAAGCCCGGAAGCGGCGAAACTCCACACCGCCTGATTATACCGGGAATGTTAGCGGTCAACAAGGCCAATTCTTCCAGGCGGGGGAACTGGAACGGTTGCGCTGGTCTGTTTCAGGCATCTGGCTGTTCCGGAATAAAAAATGAGGGAAATTTACGGTTATGGGGGATAGTTTTTTCTTTACTCTCCAAATTGCCGCCAACAATATTTTAACTATCATTTTGATGAAATCCCATTCATTCCTCTGTTTGTTGCTGGCGGGAGTTTCTTGCGCAGCCTTTTTCTCCGGCCGTGCGCCAATGAGCTGCCGTCTACGCTAAAGCCTCAGGTGAACGAGCGCGCCGTTTATGACTGGAATGGCCGTCATAAGGCCGTGATGGAGAGGAACCGGAGCGTTAATCCGGAATATGCCGTCTTTGGCGACAGCATTACCCACCGCTGGGGAGGGGAGCCTTCCGGAGACAACAGGGCCCTGGGGACGGGAAAGGAGGCATGGAAAAATCTTTTCTCCCCTCATACGGTGACCAATATGGGGTTTGGCTCAGATTACGTGGACAATGCCTACTACCGTGTGCAGCTTGGGGAACTGGACGGAATCTCTCCGCGCGTGATCATCGTGCTTTTGGGAACCAATAATCTTGGCGGCAGGAAGGATACCCCCCAGTCATGCGCGGACAACCTCAAGGCTTTTGTGAGCCTGGTGGGCCGGAAGTGCCCGGCCTCTAAAATCCTGCTCCTGGGCATTCTGCCCAGAAAGGAAAAGGCGGTGGCGCCCTTGATTGTAGAAACCAATAAAATGATATCCGTTCTTGCTGATGGAAAGAGGGTGTTTTTTGCCAATCCGGGCACGGCGTTTCTGGCAGAAGATGGCGTGTCGCCAAAGAGCGGCCTGCTGGTGGATGGCTTGCATCCCAGTGCTACGGGATATGACGTGCTGGGGAAGGAATTGAGTTCGATTCTGGAGAAAATAGACGGCAGATACAAGGGAGGTTCCGTAGTTCGGTAAGACAGGAATGGGAGGATGCGCGTCCTGATGTTCCGGCGCGGCATGGCCGGCTGTCGGGGCAGTGGTCTTTTTCTTCCGGGAAAGGCCGCTTCAGCATGTGGTCTTGATGCGCGGAAGTATTTCTTTAAACTGCTTTTCAATTCCGTTTTTCCGTCATGAATTCCCTGCTGTATACGTTCACTGCGCTGCTGGGCGCCGCCTGCCTGGCGCTCCCCGCATTTTCCGCTCCTGCGGCCGCGCTGCCCGCCACCCTGAAGCCAGAACCCCACCAGCGGGATCCGTATGACTGGAATGCGCGGCATGAAGCCGTCAAGAAGCGGAACCGGGCCGTGAAGCCGGAATACGTGATGATAGGGGACAGCATCACCCATCATTGGGGAGGGGAACCCTCCGGAGACAGCAGGAAGGCGGGGGAGGCCTCCTGGGAGAAATTGTTCGGTCCCCATGCGGTGACCAACATGGGCTTTGGCTTTGATTACGTGGACAATGCCTATTACCGCGTGCAGGACGGGGAACTGGCCGGCATCTCCCCGCGGGTCATCATTATTCTGCTGGGAACCAACAATCTGGGGCACCGCAAGGATGCGCCGCAGGCCTGTGCGGACAATATCAAGGCATTTGTCCGCCTGGTGCATCAGAAATGCCCCTCTTCCAAAATCCTGCTGCTGGGCATTCTGCCCAGGAGGGAGAAAAACCTGGCGGAGCCGGTGAAGCAGACGAACAAGCTGCTCGCAAAGCTGCAGAATGGAAAAAACGTCTTTTTTGCCGATCCGGGGAAGGCTCTCCTTTCCGCGGACGGCGTTTCTCCGCGCAATGAATTGATGAAGGATGTAGTGCATCCCAATGCCAAAGGGTATGAGGTGCTGGAGAAGGAACTGTCCGTACTTCTGAAAAAGCTGGATGCGAAATACCGCGGCGGGAAATCCGCGGACAAGCATTCCTGACGGTGGTCTTTTTGCGGAAGGAGGGAATTGTGCTTGAAGGGGAAGTCCTGTTTGAGGAAAATGTACCGCCTTTAGTATTTGATTTATGAAAAACCTGTTGTTTGCGTTGTTTGCCGGTTCCGTCTGCTGCTGTTATGCCCAGCAGAACGCCGCTCCCGCTCCGGAGCCTGAAATTGTCGCTACGCCGCCGTCCGATGCCGGACGCGGCCTCATCCGCGTGAACTCCCGTGAAATCCGCCATTACTCCGGCACCCGCAAGGAACCGGACTACCTGGTCAGCAAGGACAACGGAAAGACCTGGGAAATGAAGGCGGCTCCGAGCGGTTACCCGCCCAACTACGGTGGCATTCCCAAGGAATCCCCGGCGATTGCGCGCAACCCCGTGACCAGGGAATTCATCCGCGTGCAGCCCATCGGAGGGTTCATCTTCCTCTCCAAGGGAGGCCTGGACGGCAAGTGGTTTGCGGTCACGAACGACGGCAAGCTGGAGGAAGACTGGAAAAATCCGGAGAAGCAGAAAAATCTGAAAAAACTGGGCGGCATCATGCGCACGCCCACCTTTGTCAACAAGGGCAGGAGGGTGATCGTGCCGTTCCATAACATGGGCGGCGGCACCAAGTTCCATATTTCCGACGACGGAGGCCTGACCTGGCGCGTGTCCAAAAATGGCGTTACCTCTCCCAAGCATGAAGCCAGGCCGCCCCACCAGGGCGTCAGGTGGTTCAACAATGCCGTGGAAGCCACAGTGCTGGAAATGAAGGACGGCACCCTGTGGGCGCTGGCCCGCACCTCCCAGGACCAGGCGTGGCAGGCTTTCTCCAAGGATTTCGGTGAAACATGGAGCAAGCCGGAGCCGTCCCGTTTCTTCGGAACCCTGACCATGAATACGCTGGGCCGCCTGGATGACGGAACCATCGTCTCCCTGTGGACGAACACGATGGCCCTGCCTGAAAACGCCACGGCAGGCAACGGCACGTGGGAGGACGTGTTCACCAACCGTGATTCCCACCACATTGCCCTTTCCAATGACGAGGGCAAGACCTGGTACGGATTCCGGGAAATCATTCTGGACGAACACCGCAACCATCCCGGCTATGCCACCCTGGACGGTCCGGAGGACCGCGGCAAGCACCAGAGTGAAATGGTGCAGCTTGACAAGAACCGCATCCTGATTTCCCTGGGGCAGCACAAAAACCACCGCCGCCTGGTCATTGTGGACCGCCGCTGGGTGGCTGCCAAAACGCGTTCCACGCAGACGGGCAGGGACCTGGACGGCCAGTGGACCATCCATACCTATATCCCCCAGAAAAAAGGCCATTGCAGCTATAACCGCAAACCCTCCGCTGAACTGGTGCCCGACCCCTCTGGAGGTGGAAAAAAAGTGCTGCAAATCAAACGCCTGAATGATCCAGAACTGGTTAATGAGAAATCCAATGTGGATTACCAGAACGGGGGCGCCACCTGGAACTTCCCGAACGGGACCACGGGGCTGGTCAAGTTCCGCTTCCGTGTGGCGGACGGGGACCAGGCGGACGATTCCGGCCTTCAGGTTTCCCTGACGGACCGCCTGTTCAATGCCTGTGATACCACCACGAAGGATTACGCCCTGTTCACCTTCCCCATCAAGCTGAAGCCCGCGCCCCATCTGCTGCTGGGCATGAAAAAAGTTCCTTTTGCGCCCGGCGCGTGGCATGAAATTTCCATTCTGTGGCAGGGGCCGCAGGCTGTGGTCTCCCTGGACGGGAAGAAGGCCGGAACGCTGAAAATGGCCAATCAATCTCCCAACGGAGCCAGTTACATCCATTTCATCAGCACCGGTTCCAAACCGGATGCCGGCATCCTGCTGGATACGGTGAACGCCCGGGTGAAATAAAAGGCGTCCTGCCGCAGGGGGGCGGCAGGAACTCAGCGGCCTCTCTTTTTCGGAAGCGGTGAAGCGTTTAACTCCGGCAGGTTCTTCAGGACCATGTGCAGATGGTCGTTTGACCGGTTGCCTATCTGCTGGAGGACCGTGCGCCCGTACTTGTCACGCAGGGAAGGGTCTGCCTGGTGGTCCAGCAGCAGGCGTGCAATGCCCAGTTTCAGGCGGTCAAGGGAATCGTCCCCCAGCAGCATGTCACGGCAGCACAGCATGAGGGCCGTTTCCCCGGCTGCGTTTTGATGGTTGACGTCCGCCCCCTCGCTGATGAAAAGATTGACCAGTTCCCTGATTTGGGGGAGATGGGATATATCAATGAAAGCCAATTGGCGGCACAGGTTCAGCAGGGCCGTGTCTCCCCCGGAATCCGGCGGAGCCGTGTTCATGGGCATGGCCGCGTTGACGTCCGCCCCGTACTCCAGCAGGGTATGCGCGATTTGCAGCGCGGTTTTCGGGGTGTTCAGGTTCAGGGAAAGAAGGGGAGGGGTCATCTCTCCGCGGAAATTGGGATCATACCCGGCTTCGCAAAGCTTGCGGACCAGAAGAGGGTATCCGGCAGCGGCGGCCCAGGTCAGCAGACTGGTTTTTTTACCCCTCAATTCCGGCTGGAGGGAAATATCCGCCCCGCATTTCAGAAGAAACAGAGCCGTTTCCTCATAGGGCGCCCCTCCGATGCCGGCTACGCAGGTCATGACGAGGGGAGGCCAGCCCATCGGGCCCGGTTTATCCACATCCGCGCCGTTCTGGATCAGCAGGTTAAGGCAGGAAAGCCTGTTGTGCACCGGCAGGGGTCTGGTATCGTCCATTCCGGGCTGGCAGGCATAAGTCAGGGGTGTATCCCCCTGTTCGGACCCCGGGATGGAGGGAAGGGCCTGGTGCGGCAGGATGATCTGGAGGTTCGGGTCCGCGTTGCGCTGCAGAAGGCGGCCCAGCAATTGCACCTCTCCGAGCCCCGCAGCCAGGTGCAGCAGGGTTTCGTGGGACGAGGTGCTGCAGCGGCCGTCCGCGCTCTCCGCCGTATTCCGGATCATCTGGAGCCTTTCCCTGATTTCGTCCTGCATGTACTGGCGCATGGAAACCTCGGAAAACATGTGCCAGTCAATATGGCGGGAATTGGGGGAAAGCCCGCGGAAAATGAAACGCTCCGGGCTGCGGTGCGCCGTGAAATCCGCTGCGGTAAGAATTTGCTCCCTTTCCGCTTTTGTCCAGATAGGGTTGAATTTCCATTCCGCGGGGGAAGGGTCATTCCTGAGGAACCAGAAAATGGTGGAGCCTGCGACAAGAGCCGCAAAAACGCTCAAAGCTCCAAGAAACCAGAGGGTTTTCTTTCTTAAGGTCGTGTGTATCATAAGCAGGGGAACTGCAAAAAGCCATGATGCAGGAATCCGTAACTTCGGGCAATGAAAAAATGGTACGCGCAAGGAATGCCCGGAGCGAATTATATGGAAATTTAAACGGCGGATTGTAATCCGGAGGGAGATTTTTTCCTGCCTGACATGGAAAAGAAGCCCGTGGATAAAGTCATTTGCGAGGGTGGCGGAAAATATGGTGTCATGCCCCGGACGTCATATTGGACATGGGTCTTATGATGTGGTTCATTTAATTCCAATTATTTGAATTATGTCCGGATTACAATCCGGTATGATGCGTTAGGCGTTGCGGTTGTGACGTCTGTCTTAAAATTTCTTTCATTTGCTGTTGTTGCCATTGAAGTTAAAAAATGCAGGGAGCACCAGTTTTCCGTAAAAACAGCCGGAAAAAAGGCGGCATTTCCGTTACTGTGTGCTGAAACGTCTCTTCCGCCGCCTGGCCCGTGCTGTCTGAAGCCGCTCTTGCCTTGGAAGAAACGGCGCATGATGATTCAGGCAACGTTATGGACTCCGTCAAACTTATTGCGTCCGATATGGATGGAACGCTGCTCAATGGAAAGGGAGAACTGGACCCTGCGTTTTTCTCCCTCTTTAAAAAACTTGAACACCGGGGCATCCGCTTTGCGGCGGCCAGCGGGCGCCAGTATGACGGACTGCGCCGGACCTTTGCCCCCGTGGCGGACCGGATGCTGTTCATTGCCGAAAACGGCGCCTATGTGGCGTCTGGTTCCAGAGAATGGCTGGTGCTGGACATGGACCGTGAAACGGTGGCCGGGCTGATTGCCATGATCAGGCGCATTGAAGGGACGTGCATTGTCCTTGCGGGCCTGGACTCCGCATATATTGAAGATAAACAGCCGGAATTCGTCCGGGAGGCCCGCCGGTATTACACCCGCTGCAAGGAGGTGGATGACCTGCTGGACGTGCAGGGGGACAAGCTGCTGAAAATAGCCGTATATGACTTCAAGGGAGCGAAGGAAAACAGTTATCCCCGCCTGAAGCATTTGGAGCATGGCTTCCAGGTGGCCGTCTCCGGAGAAAAATGGATGGACATCAGCCGGAAGGGGGCCGATAAGGGCGCCGCCCTGGAGCTGATTCAGCGGAAACTGGGCATTTCTCCGGAGGAAACGATGGTCTTTGGGGACCAGATGAATGATGCGGAAATGATGCGGCAGGCCCGGTTCAGCTATGCCGTGGCGAACGCCGTGCCGGAAATCCGTGCCATGGCCGCGTTTGAGGCCCCGTCCAATCAGGAAAACGGAGTCATGCAGGTGCTCGGAAAGTTGCTGGAGGTCCATGCTCCGCAGGGTGGGGCCGGGGACTGCTGAGCCGTCCGGTCCATATTGCCGGGAGCAGGGAAACTGGTAAAACAAGGGCATGGGGCATCCTGGCGTGGCTGGCAGGCTTATGTTCCATGCCGGTGATGGCCGTGTTCGCCTGCGTGGGCGGCGTTTTGCCGGGAACTGGCTTTCTGCTGTTCAAGCTGGAGGATCCCCTTCTTGGGATTCTGGCGGGGTGTCTGGTTCTGATGGAAGCGGCTGGGGACTGGGTTCTCCATTTGATGGGAGCGTAAACCCGTTGTCCGCGGCAATGAAGGATGCTTCCTCCACGCCTTCCCGGCGAAGGGCTTCCCGGAAATCGTCCAGCGTTTCCTGGTAGCCGTCGTCCGCCAGTTGCCAGGTGCCGAAGTGGAAGGCCATGCCCTGCCTGGCGCGCAGCGTTTTAAAGGCCCGGACTGCGTCGCGCGGCGACAGATGGACGCCTGCCATGAGTTCTTCCGGAAGATAGGACCCGATGGAAAGAAGGGCCAGGTCCGGAGAGCCGAGGCGGTCCCGTATTTCCGCGAAAAAGCGTGTCCGGGCCGTATCTCCGGCAAAATAAATGCCCGGACCGTCCGCCGCGCGCAGGAAAAAGCCTCCCCACAGGGACCGGTTGGCGTCTCCGTGGAATGGACTGCGGCCGCTGTAATGCCGTGCGGGGGTGAAGGTGACGGTGGTTTCCCCATCCCCGGACGGCAGGGCGGCGGACTGCCACCAGTCCAGCTCGCGGATCTGCGCCTGTGCGCCGCAAGGGCGCAGAAGCAGGCGGCGCAGCCCCAGAGGAACAAGAAAGACGGGGTGGAAGCGTTCCTCCAGCCTTTTCAGGGTGGGCGCGTCAAAATGGTCGTAATGGTCGTGTGAAACCAGTACGGCGTCCACCTGCGGCAGATCCTCCCATGCGATACCCGCGGGCCGCTTCCGTTTGGGGCCCATCCATGCCACGGGGCTCACGCGGCCGGACCAGACGGGGTCCGTCAGCACGTTCAGGCCGTGCAGCCGGATCAGGATGGTGGCATGATTGACCATGACGGCCTCCCATTGCCCCCGTTCCACGGGAACATGAAAGGAGGGAATACGGGCGTTTTCCGCCACGGACGGATAGGGGCGCGGACGGCGCGTGAGCATCCATTTGACGATGCTCCAGTGGCTGCGGTGCGGTATCGGTTCCGGAGAGTGGAACCGTTGCGCCGCCCGTTTTTCTAAGGAAAATGTGCGGCAGAGCCGTGACTGGAGGAAGGAATGCAGGGACATGGGGAACGCGGTCCATCATAACGGTTCCGGTTCCGGGAGGAAACGGGCGCCCCCGTCAGCATGAAAGCCGCCGCCCTTTTTAGTTTTGCTTTTCCGGGGCGTATATGGTACATCCGTGCCAGACGTCATGAATCAGGAATTCTTTTCAGTGCTTGTGCAAGTGGTGGCAGCCCTGGGGCTGGCCGGCATTATCTTGTTGCTCAGTATCTTGATGGGCAAGCGCTCCTCCGTGCGCAAGCCTGCGGACATTCCCTACGAATGCGGGATGATTCCCATGGGGGAAGGCGCTCCCATGTTCTCCGTGAAATTCTACATGGTGGCCATGCTCTTCGTCATTTTTGACCTGGAAGTGGTATTCCTCTATCCCTGGGCCGTCAACTTCCGGGACTATGTGATGATGAATCCGGAATCCTTCACGGCCATGTGCATCTTCATCGGCATTCTGCTGGTGGCCTACCTGTACGCGCTGGGCAAGGGGGCCCTGAACTGGCACCACGATCCCCGCTGACCCTTCCTTATTCCATTTCATCAAACGCCGTGCTCCGTCGGGAACGCGGCGTTTTTCATGGGGAAGAGAGGGGACAACCCTGGGAAATCCTATGGCGGGGAAAAATCCCCTTAAGGCTTATTCCTTGCCTCTATGTCTCTTTTGCGGATAAATTCTTATTGTATGAAAGATGATTTCTCTTGCCAGGGAAAGGGAATGGGGATAGCGTCTGCGTGACCAGGAAATCCAGCATGAATCTGCCTCTTCCCAAAACGACGCAGGGAGTCTACCGCCTGTCGGTCAGCACCTTCTATTTTCTCCAGGGCCTGGTATTCGCCAGTTGGGCGTGCCGTATTCCGGACATCAAGAATGCGCTGGGACTGAATGACGCCGACCTTGGCTCCGTGCTCTTTGCCGTTCCGGTGGGGCAAATGTCCGCCATGGCGCTGTCCGGCTATCTGGTGGGCCGTTGCGGCAGCCGGAGGATACTGATAGCGGCTTCCATCTTTTATCCCGCCGTGCTTGTGTATCTGGGCATGGCGTCCTCCTTCTGGGAACTGGCGGCGGGGCTGTTTTTCTTCGGGGTGGCCGCTAATTTGACGAATATCTCCGTCAACACGCAGGGCGTGGGAGTGGAGCGGCTGTACCAGTGCAGCATCATGGCCCGGTTCCATGGCTTGTGGAGCCTGGCGGGATTCTTCGGCGCCCTGCTGGGGGCGGTGATGGTGGACTGGAAGGTATCCACGGAAATGCACTTCATCGCCATTTTCCTGATGTGCATGGTCATTCTGGCCGTCTTTTCCCCCTCCCTCCTGCCGCGGGATGCACGCCGCTCCTCCACCCAGGGCGGAGGCATGTTCCGGAGCATGGATGCCTATGTCTTGGTGATCGGACTGATCGCCTTCGGAAGCATGGTGAGCGAGGGAACCATGTTTGACTGGAGCGGCGTGTACTTTGAAAGCGTGGTGCAGCCCGGTCCCGGACTGGTGCAGATGGGCTACGTGGCGTTCATGAGCACCATGGCCCTGGGACGCTTTACGGCGGACCGCATGGTGATGCGCTTCGGCCCCGTGCGCGTGCTGCGCGCCAGCGGCATTCTCATTGCCTCCGGGCTGCTGGTCTCCGTCCTGTTCCCCATGCTGTGGTCCGCCACGCTGGGCTTCCTGCTGGTGGGCTTCGGAACCTCCTCCATCGTTCCCCTTTGCTACAGCATGGCCGGAAAATCCAAAAAAATGATACCAAGCGTAGCCCTGGCCTCCGTCTCCACCATCGGCTTTCTGGGCTTCCTGCTGGGGCCTCCGGTCATCGGCCACATTGCCCATGCTTTCTCCCTCCGGTGGTCCTTCTCCCTCATTGCCCTGGTGGGGCTGGGCACGGCGTTCATCGCCCCCTTCCTGAAAAAGTTCAGGTAAACTTCCGGAAAAGGGAATGAGCGCGGGCATGCGGGTACGTCATTAAGAGCAACCTATGCAGCCCTTATTATCTATTCCAAAGTTATCTACAGGCAATTCTTCTATTTCTATGATGTTGTTTATGAGAATATCGCATTCCGGCAATTTTTTGATTTCCACTTCATATAGATTGTTGCTGCCGAGGTGGGCATAGACTACATAGATTTTACGGGGATCGGGTGAATAGTCTGGATTATCCGGGTAAAGAGACTGGATAGCTTGATAAATATCAGTTGGTGTGAGGGTTCCGCAATTGGCGTGATGAACATGGGCGCATGCTTGAGTGTGCATGTCTGTCGATGTGTAGATGACCGAAACGCACGATCTCAGGCCGACGGAGGACAATACTGCCGGATTGGCGTCAAATGTTAACAAGCCTTTATAATTGGTAATCAGCGGTTTGGTTTTTACTCTCCGCCTTCTGGGAATAAATGGAGCCGGGCCCTGATAGCGGCCGGGAGACAGTTGTGACCGTATTGTTGGGGGTGTGGTATGAAATTTCCGATATTAACGGGTTCTATTTTCTCTTGGGTATGGTATGCATGATTGTTTTTTTGTGTTGATAATAAGGATTTTAAATTAATTTTTAAGCAGAATTTTAGAATATTCTCTTTGCCGGAGGCACGAATTGACTTCCAAATGTACGGACAGGGCAGGCGAGTGCGAAGGGCGGCCGTCGGCTTTTCTGTTGGGAGCCGTCAGCCGGGTACTTCTTGTCATTACTGCGGAGTAATTCATTCAATCGCCTTACCTGATGGTGACAAGCGTAGATAATGATGAATAAGGCACTGGATTGTTGTTTTACATGGCGGCCAAATACCCGTGCATGATGTAGTTGGCATGGCGGAAATACCTTGTCAAATAGGGGCGAAAGCGGCTTGAAAGGGTCCAATTTTTCACCATAAAAAAACCCCCTCTTCAAGTTGTTTACTTAAAGAGTGTTATTGATGGTGCGCCTGGCAGGACTCGAACCTGTACGCCTTTCGGCACCAGATCCTAAGTCTGGCGCGTCTACCAATTTCGCCACAGGCGCGACGAATGCGTGGGCGCACTCTGCCATACCGCGCCCTGGCGTTCAAGATTAAACGGGGGAGCTTTGTCTTTGACATGCCCCAGGGCAGCCCGTATGGTGGCGGCCTATGAAAATGTTAATTACCCTGTTGAGTGTCTGTCTTCTGGCCGCGTCCCCCCATTCACGGGCGGATGTCAGGCTGCCCAAAAGCACTTTCACCACGGACCGAATGGAAGAGGCTCTGAAAACAGCGAAAGAGCAAAAGAAGCCCGTGGCCTATCTTTATACGAACACGGCCACGACCTGCCCGCTGGCCGCCGGCGTGACGGAGGGATTTCTTGAAGCCGTGGGAAAACGGTGCGTGCTGGTTTATCTCCCGGTGAAGGGAGGCAAGTCCACGGTGGCCGCTCCCGTGAAGGAGGCCCTGGAAAAGGGCAAGTTTTATCCCAAGCTGGTGCTGACTGCCAGCGACGGCTCCGGGGCGCAGTGCTTTACGTATGAGGCCTACCAGGCGGATTCCAAAAAAGCGGCGCGCGAGATCAAGAGGCAGATTATTGCCCTGGCTAAAAAGCAGTCCTGAACCGGAGGACGGAACATTCCGGGCGTTCCGCAGGGCAGTTCAGCCCATGATTTGCGCCGGAAAGGGGAATATTTTCACAAACAGGAAATCCAGCATTCCCACGCACAGGGCGATGCAGATGGCCTTTTTGGGCGACAGGCGGGGAGCCGTCTTCAGCCAGATGACGATTCCCGCGTGGACCGCCAGGGAGATGCCCACGGACCACCAGAAGAACGGAATGCCCGTCATGGCAAAGAGCGCCGCCAGCGGATAGGTGAACGCCAGGAAGATTTTCATGATGGCTTCCCATTCATGTCCGCGCACCATCATCAGTTGCTTGGATAGAAGGGAGACGTACAGGCAGGAGGGGACCACGACGCACAGGATGAGGGAGACGAACCCTTTTTTTGCATACCGTTCTTCCTGCGTGGGAATGTACATGCCGCATATACTGGGTCAGCAGGGGGGAATTGTCAAACATTGTCCTAGCCCGGCGGGGCGGGGGGATTATACTGGCTTCCTCGCGTATGTCGTCTTTTGAATTAAATTCCTCCTTCAAGCCCTCCGGGGACCAGGAGCAGGCCATCGGCAAGCTGCTCAAGTCTCTGGAGGCGGGCAACAAGCACCAGGGCCTGCTGGGGGTGACCGGGAGCGGCAAGACGTTCACGATGGCGAATCTGATCGCCCGGATGAACAGGCCCACGCTGGTGATTTCCCACAACAAGACGCTCGCCGCGCAGCTTCACTCGGAGCTGAAAAGCTTTTTCCCGAATAACGCGGTGGATTACTACGTTTCCTATTTCGACTATTACCAGCCGGAGGCGTACATCGCCAGTTCCGACACTTATATCGAGAAGGATTCCGCCATCAATGACGAGCTGGACCGCCTGAGCCTGAACGCCATGAATTCCCTGATGACGCGCCGGGACGTGATTGTGGTGGCGTCCGTCTCCTGCATTTACGGCCTGTCCACCCCGGAAGATTACCGTAACCTGACCCTGCGCATTCGTGAGGGAGACATCATGGACCGGGACGTGTTCCTCCGGCAGCTGGTGGAACGCCTGTTTGAGCGGCAGGATTTTGATTTTACCCGCGGCACGTTCCGCGTGCGCGGGGAGGTGGTGGAGGTGTTTCCCGCCTATTCGGAAGGGGAGGCGATCCGCGTGGAGTTTTTCGGAGACGAGGTGGAACGGGTTTCCCTGATTGATTCCACCTCCGGCCGCGTGCGGGAACGGCTGGGGAGTTACACCTTTTTCCCGGCCAAGCAGTACGTGGCCGCTCCGGAAAAACGGGCCGCGGCGCTTAAGGCCATCCGGGCGGAGCTGGAGGACCGCGTGGGATGGTTTGAGAAGCATGGGCGTCTTTTGGAAGCGCAGCGCCTGAAACTGCGTACGGATTACGATCTGGAGCTGATTGAAGAACTGGGCTTCTGCAAGGGGATTGAGAATTATTCCCGCCATCTTTCCGGCCGCCTGCCGGGCAGTTCCCCCTCCACGCTGCTGGATTTCTTCCCCAAGGATTCCCTGACCCTGATTGATGAAAGCCATGTGGCCGTGCCCCAGCTGGGCGGCATGTACGAGGGGGACCGCAGCCGCAAGAATATTCTGGTGGAGCATGGCTTCCGCCTGCCCAGCGCGCTGGACAACAGGCCGTTGAAATTCCATGAGTTCATGGAGAGGCAGAACCAGATCGTGTACGCCTCCGCTACGCCGGGGCCGTTTGAGCTGGTGAACTGCCGTGCGGACAACAAGACTTATATTCCCGTGCGCCGTGCCGCCAGGTCCGGGGAAAAGGCGCCGGAAGGCTTCAAGGGGATTCTGTTCACTTCCCCCAAGGATATCCGCGTCACTCCCAGCCCGTCTACGGAACCGGTGGAGAAGTTTGATCCCACGAAGCGTTCCACACCCCTGATTGTGGAGCAGATTATCCGTCCCACCGGCCTGCTGGAGCCGAAGATCACCATCCGTCCCCTGAAAGGGCAGATTGACGAGACGATTGCCCTGTGCAACGAGCGCGTTGCCAAGAATGAACGCGTGCTGGTCACGACGCTGACCAAGAAGACGGCGGAAGACCTGACGGAGTACCTGAAGGGGGTGGGGCTGAAGGTTTCCTACATTCATGCGGATGTGGACGCGATTGAGCGCGTGGAGATTCTGCGCGCCCTGCGTGCCCGGAGGATAGACGTTCTGGTGGGCATCAACCTGCTCAGGGAGGGGCTGGATTTGCCGGAAGTCTCCCTGGTGTGCATTCTGGATGCGGACAAGGAAGGTTTCCTGCGCAATGAAACGTCCCTGGTGCAGACGGCGGGCCGCGCCGCGCGCCATTTGAACGGGGAGTGCGTCCTGTTTGCGGATGTAATGACGGATTCCATCAAGCGGCTGATTGAGCTGACGGATTACCGCCGGGGCATTCAGGAGAAGTACAACCTGGAGCACGGCATTGTTCCCCAGACGGTGAGCCGGTCCGAACAGGGGCAGTTGAAACTGTATGCGGAAGAGGATGAAGAGTCCTTCCGCGTGGCGGAGGACGAGGCCGGGTACGGGCTGGAAGAGCGCATTGCCAGGCTGGAGGCGGAAATGAAGGAGGCGGCCTCCCATCTGGAATTTGAACGCGCCGCCCTGATCCGGGATGAAATCAGGCAAATGCGCGAAGGCGGTAAAAAAGAGCAGGGCATTCCTTGAAGAATGCCTCTTTTCCCCTCCGGAACGGGAAAGCCCGGATGTTCCAGACCGGGACGGAGGCAATGACGCCATTTTTCCGGGATCATCGTGCCGATGATTGATTTTCAAGCGTTTTTCCCGGGAGAAATGTTCCGCGGCAATCGCTGCCAAAAACGGGGAACCCTTTTACGGAGAAGGCATGGGAGGTTGCCGCATTTCAAAAAACGAATTGCTAATCCGGGGTCAAGGCCTGTTTTTTATAACAAGGGACTTATGCTGAATAGCCATGTCCTTATTGAGAAACGTTCCCTTGTGGTGAACCCTTCCGGAATTGCATGACCGGCCTTTGGAGCGGCGCAAGCCTTTGCAGCCGTTGAAAAGCAGGTGTCTCGCTACGATTCCCTGACTTTCAGGGAAAAAAGTTTTCTGCCGTTCCTGTTGATGTCCGGATGCCGCAAGGCTTGCGGCGCTCCCTGTGGCATGGAGTCCATTCCGTGCTAATCCGTAACGGATTAGCAATCCGTTAGTTTATCCGTCCAGGCGCCGGAGCGGCACTGGGTTCATTGACTGTGACGGAATGATGTTTGGCGTATTCTTTTTCTTCGTGATTCTAGCTTCTCTGCTTGTTTTATGGCGCTGGCGTGCGGATGACTGCATGCTGCCGTGGAAGAAGGTGGTGGCTGCCTGCGGAATTTGCAGTGTCATTCTTTTCCCCCTGGGTCTCGTGTTCCGTGCGGATGGCCTGTGTTTCGGAACCTGGGAGGGCGCCGCATCCTCTATTGTCCAGTATGGAATTTTTTTAATGGCTTTATGCCTGTCCGTACAGGCGTTGAATGGCGTGGTATGGTATGGCGCGCGCCATGAAACGGAGTGGAGCCCCTGGGGGAAATGGGGCGTCATGGCCGTTATTTCCATCGCTGTGCTGGCGTGGTGGTGGCATGCGGGTTCACGGTGTTCCTTTGATTTCCAATATCGCCAGTATCCCCAGATCGTCAGCGGACAGTATAATTTGATGCATACGCTGGCCCACACCCTGCTGTGCAAGGGTGTTTTAAGCGTCTGGCCGGAATTTCAGGCCATCGTTCTGGTTCAACTGGGGCTGCTGTTGTCCGTTTGCTTCATGATCGTTTCCTGGGCGGCGCGTGAACGGATGCGGGCGCTGATCGTGCTGGGAGCCGTCTTGCTGTGCCTGTTCCAGTTTGAGATGGTGACGACGGTGATCAAGGACGTTCCCTATTCCATTTTCCTGATGGCGCTTACGGTGGGATTATGCTCCTGGTTATTGGAAAAACGCACCTCCGCCCTGTGGCTGATCGGTCTTGGGCTGGCCGGAACCGGGAGCCTGCGCTATGACGGAGCCGTTCCGTTTTTTCTTACTGTCGCGGCCCTGTCCGTCCATATGTTCCATCACCGTGCGGAATTCCGCCGCCTGGGGATTCCCGTGATAGGGGGAATTTGCTGCTGGCTGTTCGCTTTTCTCGTCCTTCCCTTTCTGATGGATGCGGAAAGCGGCGCGTCCGGCACCAAGTATGCCAAGATGGCTCATGTGGTCTGTGATATTGTTGCAGAGGGCGGGAAGGTGAGTGACGGAGACATGGAGCTGATTGAACGGGAAATCATGCCTAGGGACGTCATCATGAGGCAGTACCGCCTTTATGAAGATTCCCTGCATCCCGCAGTGTCAGCCGGGTACGGGCAGAAGTATCTCCACACGGGCCTGTTTGAGTCCTGGGAGACGGGAATGAAGTATGGGTTTGCGTGGACCTTGTCCGGCAAAGGGGAACTTGTCAGGAATCTGTTTTTCTCCGTTTCTGCGGACAATCCCCTGCTGGCGGGGAAGATTCTTCTTCTGAACAGCCAGATGGTTTGGAACCTGCCTGCGGGCAATGTCAGGGATATGCCGCAGCTTTCCCTGTTTTACGGCTGCGTGCTCAGCTTCCTCGTTTACGGAATGATGAAGAAAAAGGCGTATCTGATCCCTTTTGTGCCATTTTACGGAGTGGTTCTGGCCATTGGCGCGGCGGCGACTACGTATGAAGTCCGCTATATGCTGCCTCTGGAATTGCTGTTCCCCGTCCTGCTGCTTTATTCCATCTCCTGCGCCAAAAGAGCGGATGTCCCGAAGGAGGGAGAGAAAAAGGAAGGCCGCCTTTCCTCCGGAATTTGAGCGTGCCGCACTGGTCCGGGAGGGGGACCGGGCAGGTGGGGAAGCGTGCCATTTTAACCGGAAAAATGTTTCGGGGTCATTTTCCACTTGCCAAGAGCGGATTGGCGCCTATACTCCTTCCACCATGACCCGCAAAGGTGGTATCAATAAAACTCGCAAGGCAGTCGCCAAGCGTTTCAAGGTTACCGGCACGGGCAAGGTACTGCGCCGTAAACAGGGTAAGCGCCACATCCTCCAGAAGAAATCCAGCAAGCGCAAGCGTCAGCTTGGCAAGGTGGCTCTGGTGGACGAAACGCAAGTCTGGGCAGTCAAGCAGAACCTGCCTTTCGCCTAAACCGCGGAAACGCTCGACCAACGCCGAGCTTTCCCCCCGCTGAACGGGGGGCCTTCATGCAGCCTTCTTCCAATGAGAAGATAAGAACAGGCGAGACTGCAGGGAGGTGAGGAAGAACAGTCTGTTCAAGATAGAAATAGAAATAAGCTATGCCACGTGCCACTAATGGACCGGCCTCTCGCAAGCGCCGTAAGCGCATTCTCTTGCGTGCCAAGGGTTTCCGCGGTTTCCGCAGCAAACTCTTCCGCTATGCCAAGGATGCTGTTTACAAGGCTTGGCAGTATGAATACCGCGACCGCAAGAGACGCAAGGGACAATTCCGCCGTCTCTGGATCGCCCGTATTTCCGCTGCCGTCCGCGACCGCGGTCTGACCTATTCCCGCTTTATGGAAGGCCTGAAAGCCGCCAACGTTGATCTGGACCGCAAGGTTCTTGCCGACCTGGCCGTCTCCGACGAAAAGGCTTTTGACGCCATCTTCGCCCAAGCGAAGAAAGCCATTGAAGCCAAGGATGGTGCCGCTCTCCGCGCCTAAGACGCAGCAGAGTCCATCTGTTCAGTAAACATTAACAAACAGCCCCGGAGGTTAGCCTTCCGGGGCTGTTTTGCGTCTTCATGTCCGGGTGCGGAAAAAAAACGTGAAATCCCGCCAGCGGAGGATTCGTTTATTCGGATTCGGCCGTTGCCTCCTTTTCCTTTTCCGCGCTGGCCAGCTCCTCCACCTTCCGCACCAGTCCATCCATGCTGCCGGAAGCGATTTTGTTCCCGTTGGCGTCCACCAGCACCAGGGAGGGGATGGGACCGGGATAATTCTTGCGGATCAGGGGGCTTTCCTTGGAAAGGTTGTCCAGGTAGCCGAACAGGAAGACCGGCCACGGCATCTTATTGGAAACGGCCCATTTCTGGGCGCCTTCCAGCGCATGGTCCATGCTGCACAGGACTACTTCCAGATCCTTGCGGGGAGCGATTTTATCCCGGTACACCTCCAGGTTGCGCGGAAGGGAGGCCCTGCACGGGCCGCACCAGCTCGCGGAATAATACAGGATAAAATACCTGGCGTTCCATTTGCCGTCCATTTTGACGAACTTGCCGTCCTTTTCCCGGTAGGTCAGCCCTTTCAGCTGTTTGCCCAGGACTCCTTTCGGGATGACCATTTTAGCCAGCTCCGCATCCGTCTTGCCGACCAGCTCCTTGTGGAAGTCAATCCAGTCCAGGTCCTCCCTGGAAAGTTTTTTGAGGGGAAAGGGGATTTTCTTTTTCGTGAAGACGTTCTGCATGATCGCGTTGACGCTGTTCAAGCCGGCCAGCCTGGCCTGGAAGGTGGCGCCCGTTTCCTTGTTCGTCCAGGTCCGGGTCATGGAGGGGATGTCCGCTTCTTCCTGAGGCGCGGCGTGAAGAAAGGGCGTACAGGCTATCAATGCGGCTGCCGGAATGCCCGTCATGAGAAACTTGGAGACAATCATCTTTCGTTGTTATGGTGTTTTCTGCCGCATGTCCAGAATTTAAATGTTCCCTCTGTCATTAGGACATCCTTGAAGCTTGTCCGCCGGGAGGCGTCATGATAGCCTGACCCACAAAGCACTACCATGGATAGCATTCTTTCCGTTCTTACCACCATTGCCATTATCTTCGGTGTGGTGATGTTGTTTAACTTCATGATTTTCATTCATGAACTGGGTCACTTTTTCGCCGCCCGCTGGCGCGGCCTGTACGTGGACAGGTTCCAAATCTGGTTTGGACGCCCCATCTGGAAAAAGACCGTCAACGGCGTGCAATGGGGGGTGGGCTGGATTCCGGCCGGCGGCTTCGTTTCCCTGCCGCAGATGGCTCCGATGGAGGCTATTGAAGGGAGAGCGGAGCTTCCCAAGGATTTGAAGCCCGTTACCCCCTTGGACAAGATCATCGTGGCCGCCGCCGGCCCCATCGCCTCTTTCCTGCTGGCCGTGTTTTTTGCCGTGGCCGTCTGGATGGTGGGCAAGCCTGATGTGGAGATGGGGGTGACTACGGTCGGCTTTGTTGCTCCGGACAGCCCTGCGGCCCAGTCCGGCATTCTGCCCGGCGACAGGATTGTGAAGGTGGACGGCCGCCCGGTGGACAAGTGGGCGGGCAATATGGAAGGCGTCCGGGAACTGATTATGCTGGGTGAGCATGACCAGGTAGTTTTTACGGTGCAGAGGCCTGGGCATGAAGGAGAGATGGAAATTTCCTGCGGGTTCCGGATTCCGGAAACGTCCTGGTGGCAGCGCTCCGGCATGCGCCAGGTAGGGCTGATGCAGGCGATGCCCTGCGTCATCGGGGAAGTGCTTCCCAATTCTCCTGCCGACCAGGCCGGATTGAAGCCGGGCGACGTGGTGACGGCTGCCAACGGGGAACGCATCTGGAGCCCTGCGGCGCTGGATGGGCTGTTGAAGAAGAATGAACCGCTTCTGCTGGACGTGACGGGCAAGGATGGCGCCGCGAGGCAGGTGAACATCCAGGGCAGGCTGCCGGAGAACTGGCACAACGGCGCGAACGGCTCCCTGCTCAAGGGCGCCCAGCCCATTCTGGGCGTAACCTGGGACCTCAGCTCCGTGGGCCGTGACGTAACCGTGCATCCTACTCCGTGGGCGCAGATCAAGCAGAGTTTGAAATGGATGGGAGATACCCTGGCGAAGGTGGCGGCCCCCGGCAGCAGCGTGGGCGTGGAGCACCTCTCCGGCCCTGTGGGAATTGCCAACCAGTTTTACAAGATGTTCTCCCTGGAGGAAGGCTGGAAGCTGGCCCTGTGGTTCTCCGTGGTGCTGAACGTGAACCTGGCTATCCTGAACATCCTGCCTCTTCCTGTGGTGGACGGCGGCCACGTGGTGATGAACACCATTGAGCTGGTTTTCCGCCGCCCCCTGAACGTGAAAGTGCTGGAATTCGTGCAGTTCGGCTTCGTCTTCCTGCTGATGGGCTTCTTCCTGTTCGTGACATTCAAGGACGTGGGGGATTTCTTTGGCAAGAAGCCGGACAAGCTGCCCACCCCGGTATTCAAGGCCGTGACGGATTAAACGCGGGCGGCGACCCTTGATACGGCTTGATTCCATGAAGCAGTCACTGGCGGCGCGTTTCCTGTTCCGGGCGGTGGTGCTGGCGCTTCTCGTGTACGCCATGCTGCTCACCTGGTGGACCCCCTTCACCGGGGACAGCTTCATGCATTCCGTATTCGGGGCTGGCCACCGTCTTGCCTTCCAGCCCGTGCTGGAACGGTGCTGGTGGTCGTACATGAACTGGAATCCCCGCCTGGGGGAATTCCTGGCTGTCTTTACGGCCACGGCGGGGAAGTGGCTTTTCCTGGCCGTCAATCCCTTTGTGATTCTTTCCCTGGCCCTGATGATGTTTTACCTGGCGCGGGGAAGGAGGGTGAATTCCGGGCACTGGCGGGATGTTCTGCTGTTTTCCGTGGGCGCCCTTCTTCTGCTCACGTCTTCATCCAGGCCGGGCATCACGATGTTCTGGCTGTCCGGAGGGACAAACTATGCGTGGTCAGCCGCCGTCTGGCTGGGCTTCCTGTGCCTGTACCGCGGCTTATGGGCCGGGACCTCCCGGATTAAGGACAGGCCCTTTTCCTGGCTCTGGATAGGCGTGGCGGCTTTTGCCGCCGGGATGACCAACGAGAACCAGATTCCCGCTTCCCTGGGCATGCTGTTCCTGTACTGGCTGTATGCGCGCTGGAAGAGCCTGGTTCTTCCCCGCTGGTTCTTCGTCGGCTGGGGTTTTCATGCCCTGGGTGGCGCCTGTCTTCTGCTGGCTCCGGGAAACGGCGTGCGTCTTCATTCGGAGACGGCGGGTGGCGCCGCCGTCCTTCATTCCTGGGCGGAGCGTTTCGGCGCCATTCCGGAACTGATGAATGCTTTTTACGAGTTCATGCCGCTTCCTAAAATCCTGCTGGCAGCCGTCGCCGTGGCCCTGATCCTGCTGACGTGGAGAAGAGGTTGGAAGACTTGGAAGGGGGCTTCTCTCCGCCGCATGTGCGTTTCCCTTCTGTTCATTCTGGTGGCCCATGCCATGGCAATCAGCTTTTTTGTGCGCGTGATTCCCGCGTGGCATGCCATGTTTTCCGCCACGGTGCTGATGATGACGGGCATCCTGGGGCTGTACGGGGTATGGATGGACGCCGCGCAGAGGCGTTGGATTCCTTCCTGCGTGCTGCTTGCGGCGGCCGGGCTGGCCCTGTGGGTATGCTCCGGGTATCTGGATGCCTTCCCGCGCATCCACCGCCAGTGCGAGGAACGGAAAATGTTCATCCGCCATGAACTGGAAAAGGGAGAGAGAAACATTGCGGTCCCTCCTTATGAGCCCGTGCCTCTGGCTCCCTATGTTTCCGTGATGTGGCGCATGAGCAGCGGAGACCCGGATGAATTCATCAACCGTTCCATTGCCCGTTATCTGGGAATTGAAAGCATCAGGGTGGCTGTGCCTGAACATTGACCGTCTTTTTTGGCGAATAGCTGTTTTCCCGGCGCGGCCGTATTCCGGTGGAAACGGCGGCGCGGTAAAAGTCCGGCTGTTTTTATAAACCGCCCTCCGGCCATCTTTTCTTTACTCGAATGCCGGTGGAACAGGAATGCTCTTGCGGGTCAATAATCCGATGATTGCATAAATTCTTTAATTAATATTAAATCTATTTATATTAAATACATTATATATATTTATGTCTTGATATGAATCACTCAATACATGGAAAACAAAAAAGATATATTATTTAATTTTTAGTGTTTTCCATTGACATCGGATTATTGATCCGGTTTACTTTGTGTCACCATGAAGAAGTCCTTGTTTTCTCTGGCTCTGATTTCAAGTTCCCTGCTGGCAGTGCAGGCGGCGACTGTGCAAATTGACTTCGGGCGCGATGACGCCGCGACAGACGGAGCCCTCAATATGAATTACGACCATTCCTCCGCAGCCCTGGGCACGATGCCGGGCGACGTCACTTTGGGATGGAGCACGGCCGGATACCCTGTGGGGGATGACGGCCATACCACGACCAAGACGCCGGGCGAAGAAAACGGGTGGAAGAACGCTTTTGGCGGCAGCATGCCTTTCTCCCTGGGAGACAGCTTCCGGGACGGCCTTTTAACGCAGACGGCGACCGGTTCCGGTTCTTTTACCGTCACTTTCAGCGGTCTTGCCGCCGGGGAATATACCTTGTCCCTTTTCGGCGGTTTCACGGGTAAGGACGTCTTTGCCGGACAGACGTGGACGATCGGAGGCGCCGATGCTTCCAACGCGACCTGGACAAACTTTGGCACAAACGCCAGCGGTGATTGGAACGAGCTTTCCACGACGACGGGCGACAGTTCCGGCGTTCTGGCTCCCGGGAATGCCGCAGACGGCTCCAATCCTTCCGCCAACAAGGGCCTTTATTCCACGGTGGAGCACATCGTGGTGGGAGAAGACGGGACGCTTACTCTCACGATTCAGGGGGACGGTTCCAGCAATTTTGGCCGTACGGCCCTCAATTACCTTTCCCTGACCCAGGTTCCGGAACCTGCTACGGCTACTTTGAGCCTGCTGGGCCTGGCCGCTCTGTGCCTGCGCCGCCGCCGCGCCTGACCAGGAAGGTTCCAACCGTTCTTATTCAAAGCTGTTCCGCGTCCGCGCGGGACGGCTTTTTTATTTAACGGCCTTTCCCTTTCCGCGCCTTCGGGGCGGCATGTTTTCCAGCCGCGGCAACGGTTTTTTCCATAGGGGCATTATCCGTCGTTAAAACAGGAACGCAGGGAGGAACGGCAAGGAAAATGCGGGGAAAGACAACTGCCGGTCCTTCAGGAAAAAAATTCCTTTAAATGCGGATGGTTTCCTTCAAATGGGTGGAAACAATGATGCACGCGATTCGTTCCGGCGGTATTCCGGTGATTCTGGACACGATGCGGGCGTAGGCGTTCAACTGGTTGGAGTGGCGTTTCCGCAATTGCTCCGGAGAGTCCGCATGGTCCGTCTTGAAGTCCACGATGCAGGCGCTTCCGTCATGAAGGAGCAGCCTGTCAATCACGCCGGAGATCCAACTGTTCCCGTCAATGGCTTCAATGCGCTGTTCCTTCATGATGCGTGCCGTTCCGGGAGGGGTGAAGAGTTCGCGGATGGAGGGAATCTCCATGCAGGCGGCCACCGTGCGTTCCGCCTCCGTGGCGGGATGAAGAGCCCATTCCGGCTTGTCCGATTCATCCCAGCGGGTAATCCGTTCAAAGACGGCGTGAACGGCTGAACCGAATGCGGCGGATTCCGCATCGTCGGCATATCTTCCTTCGTGGGCCGCGTCTTCTGCCGCCGGCAGGCCGGAGGGGGAAAGCCGCTCCCTGACCATCGGCCGTTGGAGGGGCCATTCCGGCGTGTCTTCCTCCGCCCGTTCCCGTACGGATTCCGTGAATTCTCCGTACCACCCGCCATGGCCGCAGGAATACAGGCATTCCGCCCCGGATTCCGGAAGCGTGTCTTCCGTTCCTTTTTCACAGGACCGGGCTGCGGAACGGACGACCTTCCACATGGAATCCGCGGTCATTTCACCTTTTTCTTCCCGGTAGGGAAGAATGACGTACGTGGCCCGCTTGGCGCGGGTGAGCGCCACGTACAGCTTGCAGAAGCCGTCAAACTGCTGCTGGGCGCGCCACTCCCGGTAAAGCTCCTGGAGTTGCGGAACGTTCGTGTAAACGTGCCTGGAAGGGACCAGCACGATTCCTTCTATGCTGCCCTCCCGGTTCTTTTTGACAAAGTGGGTCAGGTGCCTTCCGTCTGCAAAGGGGGCGTCCCTGCCGATCTGGGGCAGGATGACGATGTCGAATCCCAGGCCCTTGGATTTGTGGATGGTCATGATCCGGACGATGCCCCCGGCAGGATCCTCCCGGCGGGTCACGTCTTCCATGTGCCTGATCCATTCATCCAGGGAAACGCCCTTCTCGTCCACCTGTTCCGCCTCATTTTTCCAGACGGCCAGGCGGTCCCGGTGGAATTCGGTCAGTTCCGTTCCCGTCCGGGCCAGCCTCCGCTCCAGTTCCTCCATGACGGCGGCGTAGCCGTCCCGTTCCAGCAGGAGGCGCCAGGCCTTCCAGTCCATGCCTTCAGGCCGTTCCGGAGTGACGAGGGGCCGGAGGGGGGAATGGGTGAGCAGGCCTGCGGCAAAGGGGTCTCCCGGCATGAGCAGCCAGCGGAAGAAGTACAGCAGGTTTTTTCCCAGGGGGGAATCCACGCCCACCGGAACGTCGTCGCATACCTCCGCGGGAACGCCGTGGTCCGTCAGCCAGGTCTTGATGGCTAGCGCCTGGTTTTTCGTGCTGACCAGAATGGCGGTTTCCAGGCCGCGGCGCAGGGCTCCGGTACGTTTCAGGATGTCGGCTGCCGCCTGGCACACCAGGTCGTTGGCGGTGGAGGATTCCGCCTTGGGCGTCTGCCAGATTTGGGAGACGCCGGACCGGCCTTCCAGATGGGGGGCGCACCGGTGCTCCGGATATTCCCCCCATTGTTCCAGGGCGGCGGGTTCGCAGTCCGGAGCCGTCCGGGCGTAGTCGCAGATGTCGTTCACCAGGTCCAGCACGGGCTGGACGGAACGGTAGGAGGTGGACATGCCGCGTTCTTCCAGTTGAAGCTGGGTGGAAACGGAGCGGAAAAGCTCCGGATCCCCGCCGCGCCACTGGTACACGCTCTGCTTGATGTCCCCCACCACGAAGATGCTGCCTTCGCTCCCGGCCTTGGATTCCGTCAGGTCGTCCAGAAAAGGCTTGATGACGCGCCACTGGGACTGGGACGTGTCCTGGAATTCATCCAGCATCCAATGGTCATAGCGGCAGTACATGCGGTATTGCAGGTCCCTCTTGAGCTCCGGCGTGACGGCTCCCCCTCCCAGCATGCGCGTGACGTCGTGAAACAGGAACCTTCCCTTGTTGCGGACCAGGGAGGAGTATTTGCCTTCAAAAAGGAGCATCAGTCCGTGCGTGGCGCGGGTGCGGCGCAGCGCCTGCAGGACCTCCATGCGCAGCCAGCTCTGGATGAGTTCTTCCAGCGGAGGGGACCAGAAGTCCTTGAATTTTTCCCGCGCTTCTTCCACGGTGATGTTCCAGGAAGAACCTCCGTCCGTGCGGAAGCGCACGCGGCCCAGCCTGGCGTATTGGGAGAAACCGTTCAGGAAGCGCAGGAACAGTTCTTTGCTTTTGGAGCCGTTTTTCCCTTCCGGAGCGGGCGCCTGCTGTGCCTGGAAAGCCACGGCATGCAGGACGGCGTCAAATTGTTCCAGGGGAACGGGGGGGGCCAGTTCTTCCGGCGTGAAGCCCAGCGCGACGGGGTTTCCCCATGTTCCGGCGTCCGGTTCGTCCAGAAAAAGTTCGTGGTAGGTGTTGAGACGCCGCATCATGGAATCCTCCGCATCCGCGGCTTCCGCATCGGAGTCCGCTCCGGAGAGGAAGGCGTCTTCAAAATTCCGCCTCCGCTCCCTGTTCACGGAGCATTCCCGGTACAGGGAAAGCAGGGCTTCGCGGCGCGCCAGCTTCTCCGCCGTGGTGTCAATCATGCTGAAGCCGCTGACGCCCAGCTCAAAGGTGCTGGTGGAGGCAATCTGGGCAAAAAGGCTGTCAATGGTGCAGAGGTTGAGGCGCGCCAGGTTCTGCACCAGGATGTGCAGCAGATGCCGGAAACGCTCCCGGTGCAGGTTTTCCGCCTTCCATGCCTCCGTTGCTCCGGGCCAGATGCCGGGTTCCCCCGGCGTTCCCTTGATGACCGTCCAGAGCTGTTCTTTCAGGCGTTGCGCCCCCTCCTCGTCCGTAGCCCCCGCAGCCAGGTCCGTCAGGATGCGGTCCTTGAATTCCCCTGCCGCCTTCCGGGTGAAGGTGATGGCGATGAGCCGTTCGGGGTGGCTGCCGTGGTTCAGAGCCAGCAGCCCCAGGAAGCGCAGGGAAAGCTGGTAGGTTTTTCCCGTTCCGGCGGATGCGGAGATCAGCATGTTGGTCAGGGAGAACATCTCAGAAAGGCAGGTGGGGGGTGAGGTTGAGGCCCAGCAGGTCCTGCAGGCTTTCACGCCGGGAGGCCATCAGGTCCTTGAACACGTCGTAGGAGGGAGGGTTCCAGCCCAGTTCCTCCGCGGTGATGAGTCCGCGGCCTTCATGAAGGAGCTTCATCAGCTCCACCGTCCAGGCGCGCGCGCTGTCCAGCGCGCATTCCTCATAGCCGGGCATGGGGTCGTGAAGCGTGTCCCAGGCGGAGATGCCGATGTCCAGCGGATTGGCGGGAAGGGCGTAATACGCCGCCGAAGGGTGGCCGCCATAGGCTTCCGCGGCCCACAGCACGTAAACGGGCAGTTGCAGGTCTTTCCAGCGCGCGTGCGCCAGCCTTCCGTTTTTCTGGCGTTTGGTGTAGGGCCGCAGGGCCGGGGAAAGCAGGGACAGGGCGTCCGGGCGCCCGATCGTTTCCAGATGCTTTCTTTCACAGGATGCGGCTGCTCCCGTTTTGTAGTCAATGACCCGTATGCGGCCGTCCGCGTGGCGGTCGATGCGGTCAATGCGGAATTTCATGGGGAAGCCGCCCAGGGACCAGTCTTCCACCTGGTGCTCAAAGGCGATGCAGGACCAGCCTTCCTGAAGGTCCTGCAAATGCTGGACGGCGTAAACGGAAAGCCTCTGCTCCATGGAGCGTTTTTGCAGCAGCAGGGGCATGAGGGGCGTGGGGCCGTATTGTTTCCGGAAGGTTTGTTCCAGTATTTCCGTGATGGCGTCCTGAAGGGCGGCGGCTTCCATGCCGTCTTTCAGGACGGCATGTTCCCGGCAGAAGCATTCCAGAACATCGTGCAGCATGGTGCCCAGTTCGTTGACGGCCATGTCCTCCTTGTCCGGCAGGAACTCCTCCTCATTCATGTGCAGGGCTTCCCGCATCCAGAAGCGCATGGGGCACGCCAGGAACCTTTTGAGGACGGAGGGGGAAAAGGCCAGCCCTTTTTCCTTCCACGGGTTTTTGTAGCCGGGCGCCATCGCGCCGATGTCCGTGGCGGCCTTCCAGCCTTCTGCGGGCTGAAGGTACCAGCTTCCGCGCTGGTAGGGGAGGGGTGCGGGCGGATCGCTGATTTCCCGGAAAAGCTGTTCCACGCGGTGCGGCAGTTCCGCGTCCGGGCAGCGCATGAGCAGGGAGGAAGGCGTCAGCGGATCGTTTTTGCTGCTGGTCCGGGAGAGAATGATGGTGAGGCTGCCCTCCCGTTCCCGTGAATGGAGCAGGGCGGTCAGCAGGAAGCTGTCCCGGGCTTTTTTCCGGTTGAAGGAATCGATGCCTAGGGCTTCCCTCAGTTCCTCCGGCATGAACTGGTCGGAAACGCCGCCTTCCGGTACGGTCCCCTCGTTCAATCCCGTCAGAATAAGGTGTTTCTCCGGGCGGAAGTGGACTTCCATCCAGCCCAGGGAATCCAGTACCGCGTGGGCCTTCCTTCTGTTTTTGACGCGCAGCGGCTGAAGGCATTTCATCAGGAGCTGGAGGGCCGTCTCCGGTCTGGAGAAGGCGGTGGAGCGTTGCTGAAGGCGTATGAGGCCGGAAAGGCAGGAATGGAGCATTTCCATGGCTTCCGTTTCCGGACCGTAGGCGTTCGCCAGAGCCGGGAACCATTCCATCAGCCTTTCCCCCAGCGTGCCGGGTTCCGCCATCCGGTTCCGCCAGGCCAGAATGGCCTGGATGGAAGGGAGGGCGGCCGGATAAAATTCCTTCAGCCTGGAAATCAGGTAATCTTCCGATTCCGGAAGGAACTTCTGCTGGATTTTATCCAGCGCGGCGCAGCAGTACTGCTGGTTGCCTATTCCCAGGGAGGCGCAGAGCAGGGAGGAACGCGCCAGGCAGAAGACGGGCCGCGCCGCGCCCTTTTCTTCCAGCGCCTGCCGCAGGTGGCGGAGCAGGTCCATGACGCCGGTTCCGGCAAAGGGTTTCCCTTCCGGATTGTGGAGGCCCCAGCCGTATTCCCGCAGGGCGGCATCCAGGGCTACGTTCATGTCCGGATCACAAACGCCCAGGGCGACGTCCGGCGTTGTTCCCTCCGCTGTGCGGGCGACCATGCGGCACGTTTCCCCGGCCAGCCGGGCAGGGTTGGCCGTGATCCTGATCTGGGCGTCGCTGATATGGATGGGGCACTGGGTCCAGACTTCCGGAAGGGGGCATCCCCAGGAGTCAAAGGAACCGGCTTCCTCTTCCGGCGCGTGTATCCATATCTGGACGGGCACGCCGCTGCGTTCCGCATGCTGGAGGGCCTGGCGCAGGGGGCGCGGAACGTCCGCTACGCAGGCCAGGATGACGTGCCCTCCTGTTTCCCGCAGGGAATGGAGCAGATGCGGCGGTGCTTCCGCCTCCATGGCGGTTCTGTCCGCAAGCTGCCAGCCTTTCAACTGTTGCGTGCAGTACTCCGACAACCTGTCCATGTCCGTCCAGCGTTCGTCACGGCCCGCGCAGGAATCCTGGGCCATGCCGCAGGAAATGCCCTGGTTCGCCATGGCGTGTTTAAGGCTTTGCAGGCTGCCCGCCATTTCCAGCATGCTGGAAAAATCCTCCGGCATGTGCCGGGGGAACAGGCGCGGATAAAGACGGTGGGGAGAGGTTCCCAGCGCCTGGAGCCAGCCGGCCAGCTCTTCCAGGACGGAAGCCGTTTCCTCCTTTTCCTCCAGCCGGGGGAACTGGTCCGCCGGAATAACCTGGGGGGCGAAGATGGCCTGTGCGCTGGAAATGGAGGCAAGGTATTCCCTCAATTGCCTGCCGGATTCCCGTGTGGGGACCAGCACCAGATTCCGGTGGAAGTCGTTTCCCAGGGAAAGCAGCCGCTCCGCTACAGCCCGGCAGGCCGGTTTGTCCCAGGATAGAAAGAGTCGGTTCATGGCAGGGAAGCAGGACTCCCCGGAAAGGGGAAAAGGCGGAGACTACGGGCGTATTATACCTTGCCGGGGCGTATTTTCCCATCTATTTTTTCAGGGCTGCCGGGAGGGGGATGGGAGATCACGGAGTGTCAGGGGCTTTAGTGGCGTTTTAGCTTTGAGGGAGGGATGCCTTTTTTTGTATCCGCGGATTTTTGCCTGGGAAGGAAGGCTTCCGGTTTTTGGACGGGAGCTTTTCCGCCCCTTCGTGGAGGGGAATTTTCTCTTGCTGTGTTCCGCCCGGCGTCCGTAGGGACCGGGAGGACCTTCTTCCCAGAAGGGAGTTCACCAAGTGGCTTTTTCGGGAATGCCCCGCCTCCCTAAACAAGTGTGTTCATTCCTGCGTGGCTGTAGAAGGCCGTTTTCTGAAGTTCCCGATTATTTACGGCTCCTGAACGGCGGTCTTTTTTCCGGTTCTGGTGACCAGAAGCACGCCCGTGAAAACCAGCAGGACGGAAAGGGTTTTCATCCAGCCGAAGTGGTCCATCCCCCACAGCACCGCTACGGAAGAGGCAATCACCGGCTGGCAGTAGTTGTACATGCTGACCGCGGTGGGTTTCAGCCGCTGCTGTGCGAAGGACAGGCAGATGTAGCTTACAAAGGTAGCGAATGCCACCACGTAGGCAATGCCCAGCCACGTTTGCATGGGAAGTGCGGAATAACGGATGGAAACCACGTCCCGGAAGGTGAAGGGCAGGCAGGCGATGGCGGCGTAGGTGAACATCCATTTCATCAGGGTGACGGGCGAGTATCTGCCGATCAGGTTTTTAAAGAAGACGAAGTAAACGGCTACGCTGCACTGGGAGGCCAGGCAAAGGATGTCCCCCAGCAGGTTGTTGTCTCCCGGCAGGGCCGCCGCACGCCCTCCGCTGCCGGAAACCAGCAGAATGGCTCCGATGGCGCTGGCGCAGACCCCGATGATTTTTTTTCCCGTGATCATTTCCCGGAGGACGAAGGCCGCCAGAATCATGGTCAGTACCGGCGTAATGGTGGTGATGATGGCCGCATCCGCCGGAGAGGTGAATCCCACGCCCACCGTGAAGGCCATCTGGTTGAAAATGATGCCGAACAGGGAGGCGTAAAACAGGGTCAGCCGGTCCTTCCTTGCAATGGTTTCCCCGGGCACGAAGGCGGAGGCCAGCCAGAACAGGATGGCCGCTCCCAGCAGGCGGAAGGTAGCCAGGGAAGCGGAGCTGACTTCCCCCGGCTGCATGACCAGTTTGCTGACCGGAGACATGAGGCCCCAGATAATGGCCGCCGCTCCCATCGCGATATGTCCCTTCAGGGTTCCGGATTCCATGGTACGGCCCGCTGCGCAGCGGGCAACGCATTCTCCGCTTCCGCGGACGGATTGCAAGAGTTTTTAGCGCGGAACCGCAGCCCCGGAGAGAACGGCCAGGCGGGGAGAGGGGCATGCTCATCCGGGGAATTGGGAAGGTATGGCTCTCCGGTTTTTTCCCCCTGACGCCGGGCAGGTCCGGTTTCCGTCTTCATTTGATTTTAACGGGAAAATGATTGACCCGCCGTTCGTCCAAAATTGCATCGGCTCCTATGGGGCGGGAGTGGCGGTATTGCCCGCTTTCCGCCTCAACTCCATGCGGCAGGATTTGAGGCGGAACAGGAATAAGAAGACCCTGGCTGAAGTCCTGTTCCTTTACGGGGACGCTGATGCAGGCGTTTTTATCGGGGTCCCTGCGGGTGGCCGGGCTTCTATTCGGCAGGCATGGAGATGCCGATTTTGTGTTCCTTGCTGTTGCCGCGGAGTTCCGGCGCGTACATGGCCTCAATGACGGCCGGCAGGGCGCTGAAGCGTCCCGGGCGTTCCGCGCGCAGGCGGTGGCTGATCTGGTATTGTCCCATGGGCAGGGAGGAAAGGAAGACGCGTATTTCTTCATCCCCTATTTCCTTGTAGCCGGATACGGTCCCCATCCAGGCGTAGCCGCTGGTGGTTTCCTGTGATTCGCATCCCGCGGGCTTGGGGTCCAGGAGCATGAGGTATTCCACGTCGTTCTTCGTTTTCACGGTCATCACCACTTCAATGATGTCGCCGCTGGCGATGACGTCTCCGTCTTTCAACAGCGTGCGGCGGGTCAGGTCCTTGCCCTGGGAGACGAGCTCTCCGGCATCCGTCTGGGTGTCCTTCACGGAGTCGTCCTTCACCGTTTCCTTCCGGATGCAGTAGTAGGAGCGTTCCACGGTGACGGCATTCCCCGCGGCGGGAATGGGGTCTTCCAGGGAGAAGTAGCTGAGGGTGGAATTGGCATAAATGTTTCCGCTGCCCTTCTTCCTGCGGATGGTGATGACGTGGCTGCCGTCCGCCAGGTCTTTCCCGCTCATGCGGAAGGCGTTGTCAAAGGTGAACAGGGTCTCCTTCGTACTGGCGACCGTTTTGACCGGAACGCCGTCGTAAAGGATTTCCGCTTCCATGTCCTCCATGCCTTCCCTGGTCTGGAGAAGGTAGGCGGACAGGGCTTCCAGACAATCCGCCGTATCCTTGGTGGAGTCCCAGTAGGAACCGTTGGCGCGGTTGTTGAGCAGCCATTTGGCCAGGCGCGCCGTGACGGGATTGCCGGGGTCGCTCTTGGCCATCAGTTTCAGGTAGGCGGCCTGCGTGGCTACGCCGCTGCCGTACCACCGCCACCAGTAGCCTTCATTGGGAAGGCGCAGCCATGCGGTTTGCAGGGAGTCGTCCTGCTGGAGGAACTGGGAAATGATGGGCATTACCTTCTTGAAGTCGTCCATGCGGTGGGCGTCCAGCAGGATTTCCGCCAGTTGAACCTGGCTGATGACGGGAAGTTCCAGCCTGTCGCGGAACAGGTAGCGTTCCATGGGCAGGTTTTTGACGCCGCATTCCGCCAGAACGGAATAAACGAGGGTGTCCGTGGCGGAGACCGTCAGGCGGTAATCCCCCAGCTTGCGGATGGCTTCCTTCTTCTTCGGGCCGTCCGGCAGTTTTTCCAGTTTCCGGTATTCGTCTCCTTTCTCAAGAAGAGCGGCCTGGCTTTCCTGATAGTTTTTCAGCCAGCGGACGGCTCCGGAAAGCATCCCATCCGGGACATTGACCGTGTTTGAAGCAATCTTCAAGCCGTGCGCCACATGGGCCGTCATGACGGGGTCTCCCTCGCTGGCTCCTCCGAACCATCCCCAGGAACCGTTGGAGAGCTGCTTCTCCCGGAGGGAGGAGATTCCCTTGGCGGCCATCTTCTTCAGCGCGGCTTCATCATAAACGGGGTTGCGTTCCAGCTTCTTCATGATGCTGTCATGGAAGGCCTTGTTCTTGATGGCCTGGGGATTCAGATTACGGTGGCTTTCCAGCGCCGCGCCAGGATTCAGACCGAGCTGCTTGAGCGCGTCCGTCACGACGAGAGCGGGCAGGAAGCGGTTGAGCGTCTGTTCCACGCAGCCATAGGGGTATTCCGCCAGGTAGGGCAGGGCTTCCACCATGCTGAGGGCGATGCTGGGGGAAACCTTGACGACCAGCTCGCTTTCCTCCCTGCGCCGCTGCTGCGGCAGGGAAATGGAGAGTTTCTGCTCCTGTTCTCCGGGAAGCACCACGGCGCTCCCCGCATGGAGCTGCTTCATGCCGTGCACCAGCACGGGGAAGTTCATCTGCATGGCGTCTCCGGTGGAGCCGGACGCCGCCTCCATGGCGACGGCGGCGGTTCCCTCCCTGATGGCGGCGGTCCACCAGTTGACGACTGCCTGCCCCTGGGCGGGAACGTCCACTTCCCGCACGGCGGAATTGTCCGTATCTGCGGCGAGCCCCTTTACGGCCGGAGCGTCAGCCGGGAGAAGTTCCAGGCAACCGTCTTTCAGGGAAATGGAAACGCGGGCGCGGACGGCCTTGTCCGTCCGGTTGCGGACCAGGGCGCTGAGCATCACTACGTCTTTTTCCACAAAGAAGCGCGGGGCCTGCATGCTGACCATGAAGTCCTTCGTGGTCAGGAATTCCGCGGAAGCCTGCCCTACCTGCAATCCGGGGGTGATGGCCCAGGCGGCGGCTTTCCAGGTGGTCAGGTTGTCCGGCATCTCCACAGGAACGGTAACGTTCCCTTCCTCATCCGTCCTGAGCGTGCCGCACCACTTGATGCAGTCCGCAAAATTGGTGCGCAGTTGAATGTGCGGGGAACTGTTCTCCTGCACGTCTGCGTCTCCCTGTCCGGCTGCAAAGGAATCACTTTCTGCGCTTTCTTCATCCGAAGCCATCTGCTGCATGGCCGGAACCGGTGCGGCGGCGGGGACTGCCGCTCCTTCAGCCAATACGCGGCTTGCGGCTTTTCCGCTGATAGCATAATTACCGGATCTGACTCCTGCGGTAGCAAAGCCGTTGACGGCTCCTTTTTCCCTCCGCAACAGATAGCCGTAGTCACTGTAGAGCAGGGATTGGAAGTAGGGCTGGTCCGGGCCGCGGTCCTGCTGCGTTCCGGCGGCCGTCATTTTTTTCAGGCTGAGAAAGCCGGTTTCGTTCAGGCTCCCCCAGACGGTCTTGGCGATGTCCGTAATATTGGGGCGTGCGATATATTCCAGAGCCTTGTCATAGACGGCCAGGGTAACGATGCCGTTCCTGACGGGTTTGCCGTCCGGCCCTTTGACCTGAACCGTTACTCGCCCTTCTTCACCGGGCTGGTATTGGGATTTGCCCGGTGTTACGGAAGGAGCCAGAATCTGGCTGGCTGGCGGAATCAGCAGTTCGGCGGAAGCCGTGTGAAGTTCCCCGTTTCTGACGGTGAAGGCGTTCACGCCCATGTTGGGCATGTCTTCCCGGGTCAGGGGGCATTCCACCAGGGCGGTTTGCCGGTCCAGAGGGACCAGGCTGCGGGACTCGTCTTTCCAGGAATTGCGCAGGAAGGTCCAGACGCGGGCGTCCGGATAATCAGAGGCGAGGAGCAGTTTGGCCGTATCTCCCGGTGCGTATTCCTTCTTGTCCGGAGTGATGGAAAGGGGATTGATTTTAAAAGGATTCTGTTTGCCCTTGCCGTAGGAAAGGAACTGGAAAGACTCTTCCACCCTGTTGCCGTGTTCGTCCTTCAGGGTAGAGGAAAGGGCATACAGGCCGGATTCCCTGGTCTGGAAGGACAGGGTGGCTTCCCCTTCCTTTCCGGTGGTGATATTCCAGGTTTCCAGAGCCTCCCGGCTGCCGTCCGCGCGGATATGCTGCAAAACGGAGGTTCCCTTGGCGTGAGCAATCTTGGCGCCGTCCGCCGTGGCCGCGGTGATGGAGGCCTGCACCGGCGTTCCGGTGGGGGCGTAGCCGCGGTTCAGGGCGGTGAAGATGTTGAACGGGCGGAAGGTGGCGATGACCTGCCCGGAAGCGGAAACTTCCCGCAGGGAGGCATCCGTCACGCTGGCGGAGACGCGGTAGGTGATATTCTGGGATGCGAAATCCCGGGCGTCCTGCGCCGTGGAAAGCTCCACGGACGCTTTTCCGTCCTTATCCAGCGGCACCGTCTTTTCCAGGACGGTCAGGGGTGCATCCGGAGAAAAGGGAATGTAGTACGGGCTGAAAGACCTGTCGTACAGCCAGCTCCATTTCCAGTAGGGCGTCCAGACATCCGCTCCCAGTGTCCGGGTGATCGTAATGGTGGCCTTCCCCTCGCTTACGGGACCGCCCGCGTAATAGTCCGCCTGAATGGAGACGGGAATGGGCCGGCCCAGGCGGATGGGTCTGGAGGGGGCGTCCATCCTGACGGAGAATTCCGGCTTCTTGTACTCTTCCATACGGAAGAGAGGGGCATACAGCCGGAAATCCGGGTCCGCGGAATCATGCAGCTTCAGCTTGGCTCCATACTGGCCCAGCGGAGCTTCCGCAGGAATGAGCAGTTCCAGTTCAAAACAGCCGGTAGAATCCGTCGTGACGGTTTTTGGCGGAAAAACGCTCTCATCCCCGGTTGGGGAAGTAATGGTCAGCGTCAGCTTTTTTCCGGCGCAGTCCTTCGTTCCGGGATTTGCGATGTCCGGACGGAAGAGGACGCCCTTGAACCGCGCCGTCTGTCCGGGGCGGTATACGGGCTGGCTTTCCAGGAAGAAGCAGGAATAGGGGTCGGAGGCCTTGTTTGCCGTATCCATGAGATAATTGCCGGATTCCCAGCCGTAATCCGATACTCCCGCCAGCACATAGCTGTCCCCTTTGGAAGCGATGCCCAGGAACATGTTGTAAGAAGGAGTGCGGGAACCGCGGGGAGGGATTGTTTCTATCATGGCTCCGTCCTTGTCCGTGGTTCCCTTCACCTGGTGTTTTTGGAGCGTTTTATCCTCCTGGTAGCGAAGGAGGCGCAGGCTGCCCCCTTCCACGGGCATTCCCGTTCCGGCATCCGCCAGGAACCATAGGTTGCCTTCCGGCACGGAACGGCGCACCAATACCATGTCTGACAGAGTGAGGAAGCGGTGGAACCGGTAGCCGTTATCCAGCGTGACGGTAAGCAGGTACCAGCCGGGCTTGCGGGTGGGCACGGGAATCTGGGCGATGCGGTTCAGGTGCCGTTCCCCGGGAGCCAGAGCTACCTTTTCCCCTTTGATTTCTTCACCCAGATAGCGGGCGTAGGACGGCTCATGCAGCAGATTGAAAAGGAGGGTCCCCAGGCTGGAATACTTTTTCCTGTACGCGTTGCCCAGCGTGCTGGAGGTCTGCACCTTGTCCATGCGTTCCTCCTGCCACCGCTTCATATCCACGGAGCGGGCCGTCACGCTGGCCTGGGCGGCGTTGCGGTAGGAGAAGGCGACCGTCACCGGTTCCCCCGCCAGCAGCGTTCTTTTATCCGCATCAAACATTCCGTTGGGTTCCGTGATGGAGGCAATGCGCTTCTTCAGGTTGTCCGCAACGTGCAGGAAATCCTCCTTGTCCGTTTGATTCCAGGATTGTGCGTTCCAGGTCTGAAGGATTTTGCCTAAAAGCTCCGCGGCAGCGGGCCTCTGGTTGCGGGCCAGGAACTCATTGGCTGCCAGATTGCCGGCGTTAACGTAATAATCCGGCTCCGGAGTTACTCGGACCGCAGCGGCGATCCGGATGAAATCGTAATCCGGAGGAAGGGTGGTGAGCAGGAATTTTCCGTTGCCCGTCCGGTCGGTTTTAACGACGGTCTGGTTCGTTTTCAATTCCTCCGGGTTGATGCCCGCCACCATGCCCGCGTTGCCGGGGCCGTACACGAACTCCTGGTCCGGAGCCGTATTGGAATAGGAGAACAGCCGGTGGCACCAGGAGGCGGTGAAATAGTTGACCTGGTTGGCTAGTTCCGGGTTCGCCTGAATGGCGGCGTCCAGCAGCCAGCGCATGCGTTCCCCGTCGTTTTTAGCCGTCTCCCAGGAGGAAGAGGCATGGTAAAAGACGACTTCCGGCTTCCCCGTTTTGGCATTGACCGTGACGGGCACGGTGGCGACGTTCCGGAACGGGGGGGCTTCCTCCCTGGCGACGTACCCCGGCAGTTCCTTCAGGCTGGTGAGGTTCCCCAGGGCGGCGTAAGCCTGGAAGGGGGAAAGGGAACTGTAGCGGCTGCCTTTCACCAGCAACGCCTGAGCCGTCATGAAGCGCAGTTGTCCCAGAAGCTTCATGTTCTTTTCCTTCTCCGCCAGTTGCATGGCCTTGGAAAGGCACCGCAGGGCTTCCACCCGGTCCCTCGCTTCCCCGGAATATTCCCCGTCCCATGGCTCGGCGCTGCGGATGTAGGCGCCGTCCACCAGTTTGAACGTATGGCTGGCGTTCTGGTACAGATGGGCAGCGTCCATCAGGAAATAGGGATTGCCGCCGTGGCGTTTCATCTGCTCTTGCAGGATGGTATCCAGATTCGTGGAATCGTCCAGGGCATTGAGACGGGTCAAAGCCTGGTAATAAAGAAGAAGGTCCGCTCCGCTGTACTGGTCGTCGTATTCGTCAAGCTGTTTTAAAGCCTGTTTGGCCGCATTCTTGAACAACCTCTTTTCCAAAAGCTTTTCAATAGCCTCAACGGACTGCTTCCTCTGCTGGGAGATGGAAGTTGCCTTGTCCGCATCCTTGGCGCCTTTTTGGGATGAAGAAGTGGAATCTTCCGGAAGTCCTCCCTTGTCATCGGCATGGGCGGACGGGCCGTCCTGACGCTGTGGTGGAGTGGAAGCGGCTGCCGGGCACGGCATTCCGGAAGCCAGCAAGCCTCCCGCCAGAAAAAGCAGGGAAAAGATTCTGTTCATTCAACCAGACTACTTCCATGTAAAATATTTGGCAAGTTACAAGTAGGTTACAACATGCGGGAGATTGTCTTAATGCCGTTCAATGGCCAGAAGCGTTGGAAGGATTGACTTTCAACGAGCAAACCGGACTTCTTTTACGTTCCGGCCTGTATTCCGGTGCGGATCGTCTGCCGCGGCGTCCTTTTTGAGCTTTCAGGGCGGCTTCCTCAGGTTCCCCTCCGGAGGATATGCAACCGCCGTCTTCTCTTCTTCCCAGGGAAAGGGACTGCCTGGGTATATTTATATTCCACTGCCGTCCCCTCGTCCCGAATCAGCTCTGCCGGATGAGGGAGCCGAACCGCATGCATGTTCATGTCTCTGCGGGAGGGAAAGACGGCCTGCATGGCTGGCCGTCCCGGAATGCAGGATGAAGGAAGAAACGGGGATGCCGTCAATCGGGCAGCGGGCCTTCGCATGCCAGGCGGTAAATGGCCTGGACGTCCCGGGCGTCCAGTTTTTCCAGCCCCCCGATGGGGCCGCGCACGCTGATGGCCTGTTCCGCCATCAGTGGAAAATCCCCGGACTTGATGTTCAACTCTTCCATGGTCGTCGGAAGCCCCAATTCCCGGTAAAAACGTTCCAGACGGGAAATGCCTTCCCGGATGAGGGCATCCGGCTCCCGGAAGGAACCCTCCACACCCATCACCTTCACGGCGAACTGCGCGAACATTCCTTGGTGTTTGGGGGAAACATACTTCATCCATGCCGGGGTGACGACGGCCAGGCCCGCGCCGTGGTCCACGTGATACAGGGCGCTCAGTTCGTGCTCCATGGCGTGGCAGCCCCAGTCCTGTTCACGGCCCACGCCCAGCAGGTTGTTATGGGCGAGGTTGCCGGAAAACGCAATCTCCGCCCAGGCGTCGTAATCGTGCAGGTTCCCATTCAGGATGCGGGCGTTTCTCATGATGGTGCGCAGGGTGGTTTCGCAAAGGCCGTCGGAAAGGTCCGTATGCAGGGTTCTGGTGAAATAGCGCTCAAAAATGTGGCTCATCATGTCGCTGACGCCGTTGGCCATCTGGTGGTGCGGGAGCGTGAAAAACAATTCCGGGTTGATGATGCTGAACACGGGGCGCAATTTGGGAGAACCGTACCTCAGCTTCCGCCTGGTTTCTTCATTGGTGATGACCGTGTTCGGGCTGCTCTCGCTGCCTGCGGCGGGAATGGTCAGCACGGTGGCGACGGGCAGCGGGTCCGCCTGCGGCTGTTGTTTGGAAAGATACAGGTCCCATACGTCCCCTTCATGGGGAACGCCCAGCGCAATCGCCTTGGCGGAATCAATCACGCTGCCGCCTCCCACAGCCAGCACGAGGCCCAGGCCGTGTTCCCGGCAGAGGCGGATGCCTTCATATACCAGGGGAAGCGTGGGGTTCGGCTGGACGCCGCCCAATTCCTCATACTCCACGCCGGCGGCTTTCAGGGAAGCCGTGACGGCGTCGTAAAGGCCGGAACGCCTGATGCTGCCGCCTCCGTAGTGGAGGAGGACTTTTTTGCCGAACGGCTTGAGAAGGGCGCCCGCTTCATGCTGGGTTCCTTTTCCGAAAATGAGCGTGGTCTTGTTATCGTAAACGAAATTGAGCATGGCGGGGATGCGGTGACGGTACCTTTAACACTACGGCTCTTCCGTCCCCGGCTCAAGGCTTTTGTGCGCTCCGTTCCGCTTCCGGAAGGGCGGATTTATTGTTCCGGAGGATGTTTTTCCATATACCGTTCCAATTCCTCCCTGTTTTTCCGGAGCTGATTCAATTGGCCGGAGCCTTCCTGAAGATAATTGACGTCTCCCGAAGTCCAGAACGAATAAACGTGGTCCAGCACGGATGACTGAATAGGGGGGCAGGAATCCTCATCTTCCATGAATTCTTCTTTCAGAGCTTGCAGAATCAGGTCTTTGCAGCCCAGGTCCGTACTGAACAGCATGCCAGAGAAGGCTCCGTGATGATTCTTGCCGCCCCGGAAGCGGGAAAGCAAATGGAGATAAGTCTTCAATTCCTGTTCCGCAGCAGGTTCCAGTTTCAAAAAGGAACGCCGGACTCTCATTTCTTCCCCGTTCCACCACAAATCATAGGGCGTCATGGCGGGCGGATGGTCCATCCGGCTGAAATCGTACAGAAAGCGGGAATGCCGTCCCAAATACGTGGTGGCTGTGTGGAGAAATCCCTGGTGGATATAGGCGCCCCCGCACTGGCCGTCCGAATAAATTTTCATCCAGGCCGTGGCGTGTTCCGGAGCATTGGGGAACAGATCCTTCCAGACCGGATTTGTGGAAAGAGGCAGCGTCATACACTCTTTCCGAAGGAATGCTTCAGCAGACTTGCCCTGGCGCAAAGAGGGCTTTTTCCCTTCCCAAAAGTTATTTGCCGAGTCAGGACAGGAAGAATAAAATTTTGCGTCCAACTCTCGCCAGTAAAAACCGCGCGGAGGAACTTTCTTCATTTCCCCGGCAATTCTGCGGGTGTCGGCGCATAACTCATGAATCATGAGCTGGGTCTCAGGCGTAAAATTATCCATGCTCGCCGCGTCAACAAGAAGATGGAAAATGTGGAACATCTGGCGTTTCAGGGGTAAACGGCCGCGGTAATAATGCAATTCCGTGGCAATCAGGCCGGGAGCCGCGGAGTAAAAGGAATATCCTTGGTCACAGCACCCGAACATCTCCGCAGGAATGTCCAGCACGGCGGTTTCCAGGCACTTCTTCCAGGTGGTTTTGAGTTCCTGCGCCAGAGCATGCGGCAGGATGGCAACGCCGCGGCGAACGTAATTCCTGCTGTACTCCTGCCAATGCAGACGGCGGATTTTTTGATCCTTCCATGCATTCAGCAGAGCGGCAGAGGGGTGTAGCCATGCAGGGAATGTTTCTTCCGGAAAATAATCCGGAAGATATTTTTCAAGAAGGGAGGCCCACCAGCTCTTCCACAGGGGAGCGCTGTTGATAAAATAATCTGTTTTGTTGCCTTCTGCCGCTACCGCCCAGTGGAGTTCGTTTCCTATGAGGGCGACTGCGCGTTCCGGCTCCCAGGAGGGACAATCCACAGCGGCCATTTCATAATTCCGGGCCGCTTCCGGCAAAAGCAGAGACAGGACCCGGGGAGTATACCGTTCCCATTCCCAGTAAAGGCGGAGAGGGTAATACTTTACCTCCTCCGGGCTCAATCCTGTTTGATCCGGGGTTGGGGCGGGCCGGTACATGGCGCGTATGGCCGGCCTTGCGTCCGGCAGGCTGTCATGACAATGGCCGTATCCGGTCAGGGAAACGCAGAGAACAGAGAGAAAACAAGCAGTTGGGAAAAAACTCACGAAAACGGTTCTAGGAAAAAAATGCTTCAAAATCAAGGTTCATGGAGTAATTGCCCTGCTTTTTGCTTGAGCGGGGAAACCTTCCCGTTTATTGTCCTGCACGGACAATGTCCGGTCCCCGTAGTTCAATGGATAGAACGGGTCTCTCCTAAAGACTAGATGTAGGTTCGATTCCTACCGGGGACGCCACTTATAAAACTCTGTAAGTTAACTGCTTGTGGGGTTTTTCTTTTGCAAAACTCCCTCAATCAAAATTCACTAAAAGCGTGTAAAAACATGCCAAAACGTTAGAAAAATTGCACCACTTTAGCACCACCTTTTTCTCGGGCCGATGACGAAAACGATAAGGGAAAAAGAATGCTTCCTGCCGGGAGGGGGTGCGGAGGGTTTGATAAACATACTCTCCGTTCAACTTTGTCAATTTGCACGGGATTCATATGAATATGATTTGAAAGATGTTGGTCATCAATAAAGTTTCTTTTTTATACGAAGTTTTCTATTTTTGAAACTTGATCTAATTCGGAAACTTTTTATACTTCAGATACATGCTCAATGGATGGACATTTCAGAATCAGTTACAGCATAAGAATTCGCTGATGGAAGGTAAGCTTGTCTGGGATTCATCCTTGGATGAAGTACCCATGAAGTTCTCCGTCCCGTCTGTTCCCTATGTGTTTACGGCCATTCCGGAAATAAAATCCAAGTTTACTCCTCTGGATATAGACAAATTTATAGAAATGGCAAGGCACCGAAAAGATAGCGGCTCTTTTTCCCACTTCTTGATTGTTCCTTATTTATCAAAGTCGCATCTGGATCTTCTGGACCAGGAGCCCTGCATCCTGGCAGCAGACCTGTGCGGCAATGGCCTTATCAAGCAACCTTCTTTCTACATGCGCCTTTCCGGAAATCCCAATCAGTTTCCGTCTCCCACACGAGTGCCGCGTCCGTATAGCAACACGTCTGCCCAGGCAGCCATGGTTCTTGTGGAAGAAAAACTCTGGCCAGCCCAGCAGCAAATTCTGGAACGCATAGAGCTTCGGGGTGGGAGGATGACAAAAGGCCAGCTTTCCAGATTGATTACCTCTTATGAACAGGATGGCGCCATCCGCAGGGAGGGGAGGTCTAATGTTATTGTCCATAACCCTGGGCGTCTTCTGGACAGGCTGCATCAGGAATGGAAGCAACCGGAAGGAGAAGGCCCATACAATTACCGGCTCCCCTCAGAATTGAATTGGAGGGAGCTCATTATCAAGGCCAATGAACACAGAGTCAAATGGTGCTATGCTCCGGAGTACTCCTTGCGCCGCTATGCCTCCTTCGGGGAAGGCGGTCCCATGATCCTCTGGACGGAAGACCCTGCTTTCTTCTGGGAATATGGTAAAATGGAGGCGGTAAGCTCTCCGGCCTTCTCACAGTTGGAGCTCTCTTTTATTTCCTCTCCCCTGGCCTTCTTCCAGGCGGAGAAAGCGTTTGACGGTTCCATCTGGTCAGGTCCCGTCATGACCTGGATTCAGGCTTCTCGGGGGGATGCCCGCCAGCAGGAAACTGCTCAGCAACTCTATACAGACCTCGTTAACTTCCGCTACTCCAAGCTCCTCAACTTCGCGCGCTCATGAATGCTTTACCTCTCTCTCCTCTGGACCGGTCTCTCAAACAAATCTGGCCCTCCATGCAAAAACTTGATCCCGATGTCCAGATCCTTGGGGGTTATGGCCTCCTCCTCAAACAAAAATGGCTGAGAGACCAGGAAGGTGCCGTTCCCCATTTCATCCCCATGGCATCATGGACCAGGGAAAGCATTCCCCGTACCACCAAGGATATGGATATGGGCATCAGCCCAAGTCTAATTGTCAGTATGGAGGCCCAGAGTCAAATCCAGGAACTATTGACGCTCCAGGGCTTCGTTCCGGACCCGGAACCCAACAACCGCCGATGGGCCTGGGATGGAGGAGCGGGTATTGAATTGGAATTCCACGTTCCGGTTCCTCCCCCGTCCCTAAAAGACAAGTTGGAAACGGACAGTAAGCGCGTCAAAAATCCGCTTCTCCACCGTCGGAATTACGGTATCCACGGGCGTACCAATCCAGAACTTATAGGCTTTACGCACCACCTTTCTTTTAAGTACGACGGCCTTCGCCTAACCGTTCCGAATGTCTTGACAGCAGTTATGATGAAACTTGTTGCATTCAAGGAACGACTTCTTTCTTACCAAGAAGAGCCTGTGGTACGCAAAGGCAACTACTTCCAAGCGGAAAAACACGCCCGTGACGTCTTCCGTGCCGTAGCGATGGAAACGGAGGAAGACCAGCGGATGTTCCCTGACATTTTGCGGGAAGTGGGAGAGTCTCCCCTGTACCAGAATTGCCAGGAAATTATCCGGGATTACTTCTGCACCCCAGGCCAGGATGGTTTTGACTTCGTATCAGGTTTCTGGCACGAACATGATCGGGACTCTATCCTTCAGGAATTAAGAAGGTGGTTCAAGGTTTGATCTGGTTTCCCGGTAGAAGTACCACGTCCCGCCGTCAGGCTTCCGATCAGGTCGGCAACGCTCTTCCTCTCCACCGTGAACCGGCCCTCATGGCCGGCAAGGGAATAATCCCCGCTTTGCAGCGTTCCGCACCTAGACGGGAAGTGCTCAAAGGTGAGGGGCATTTGCTCCCTGTTGTCGATGATGATGACGGGGTGTTCCAGATTCATTTTTTGTCTCTCTCGCGTGCGCGCGTACGCGTACGCACATGTGTATATTTTTTCTCGAAAAATGTACCCAAAGGGTTAACTCATTCATTTTTCAATGTCAATATGGGTACTTTCATTTGTACCCATAGCGTACCCATAAGAAAGCAATGTATTGAATGTTAGTTGTTTTTGTTGAATTGTACCCGTGTTTTTCATTTTGTACCCATTATTTATTTCTTATATTCAATGAATTATGCTATCAATTGCAATCCTGATTCCCCGTTCCTTGCGGTCAATTCGGGTGTTGGGGCGGAAAAGCTGCTCTTCCATTCCCTTCACGTTCAGGAGAACCTTTTTCACGTTCACCCCCTCCCATTCCGAACCCTTGAATATCTCCCCGATCTTTCGGTTCTTCCTGGTGGCGGCAAAGTAGACGCATTTCTTCCCGTCCGCCGCCTTCCGGACGTACAAGCCGTAGCGTTCCAGAACGGTGGAATCTTCCGAAACTTCCGCGGCGGACGCCTCTTTGATGAACTCCCTGAGGGTGCGGTTCCCCATCATGGGCGGAGAATACCCCAGAAGCCATTCCAGGCAGCGTTCCCCGTCGTCGTCCAGCACACGGGCGTAATCGCTCCCGGAGGCCATGGCGGCGCATTCCTGCATGTCCTGGGGCGTCAAGCCTTCGGTGCTGGTGACAAAGTGCGCGGCGGTGTAGACGGTGGAGAACATTTCCGCGCGGCGGCCGTCCTCTCCCTGGCTGGACAGGTATTTCCTCAATGCTTCGATGTTGCGCCGGATGGCCGGCGCATGGTGCATGATGCGGGTGACGTATTTGCGCCCCAAGTCCCCGGCACGGATGACCGCGGCCAGTTCATCGTGCTTCCGGAAAATGGGGGCGGCTTCGGCAGGGTCTTTCTTTTCCAGTTCCAGTTCAAAAATGCGTGATTGCTCGCTGGCTTTCTCGATCATGGAGCGCACGGAGAACAGGAGAAAGGCGTTTCTCATGAGATAGGTGACGCTTTTCCCGTCCGCGCCGCCCTTGGTGATTCCTACGTCCCCATCCGTGGCGGTTCTCAATAGGGCAAGGATTCTGACCATGTTGGCGGTTTTGGCGGGGTTGTCGGAGTCCGCTTCATCAAAGATGACCGGGCAGGAGTCGCTTTCAAGCTTCTGACGAAGTCCGGCGTCCGTGGTTTCCAGTCCCTTGAAGTACCGGGCCACGCCTCCAATCAGTAATTCAATGCTTTTCCTCAAGGTGGTTTTACCGGTTCCCGCGGGGGCGTTGATCCAGCCATGGGCGCGGAAGTGCAGATACCCGGAAAGAATGGCCTGCGTGACGAGGCCCAGGCACAGGAAGGCGTCTTCCTTGCGCTTCCAGGAGTGCGCCCCGATGAAGGCCGCAACGGTTTTTCCTTCTTCATCCGTCAGAATGTCGTCTGACGGGGCCAGAAGGGGCTTTCCGGGCAGGTAGAGAGGCTTTCCCGTCCGGGCATGGTCCACGGGCAGGAAGGGGCGTTTCTGTGCGTTTTCCGGGCAAAATAGATAGACGGCATTGCCCGCATGGTACACGGCGGCCCCGTCTTCGTCCCATACGCCGCATTTCCGTATGGCGTCAGGGTCAAATTTGCGGTTGCCGGTTGCGTTAATACAGTAGTCAATGGCCCGGTCCATGACCTGACGGATTGTCAGCTTGCCGTCCGGGTCCAGTGTTTGTTCCCACCATTCCACTGGGGCAAGGAAGCGCATATTCAGCGGCGTGTGGTCCCTGGGGCTCCAATGGAACAGGAGTTCGGAACGGCGGGCGTAGTAGATGAATTGCGCTCCCTGGGTTCCCAAGGCCAGGAAGGGGGGCTTTTCGGCCTCTTCCCTGGCTTTCTGCAGGGCGGCGGCTTCTTCGTCCATGGAGTGCGCCCCTGGGGTCAGGGGCGTGGGTGCTAGGTCTCGGTTCATCATCTTTTGCGGTAAGGAAGGTTCACAACACCTCCCGGGCGTTTCTGTCTCTCGGTGGTATTGGCCCATTTGCCTATTGCGTCAATTTGTGTATTGATTCCCCTAAGCCCCTGATTTAATTCCTCTTTCAATCCATTAACGGCGAGCTTCGTTGCCAGACCTAATTCCTGAAGTTTAGCAACGTAGAGTTTGCCTATTTCCCGCATTTCTTCAGGGTCAATGAATCCATCAGCCGCGGCGGCTTCAATGTTTTTACGTATGGCGTCAAGGGCCTTGTTGGCTAAAGCTGATTGCTGAGGCGAGGAGTTTTCACCAGTCTTCATGATCAACCCCTGTACAAAGGTTTTAAATGCTTCTTTGGCTTCCTTCTGCTGTTCCCGCTGAAGGTTCTTCAACTCCTGTTCTTGCTCCTTCTCAAGCTTCTCCTGAGCCTTCTTGGCTTCTTTCGCCACCTTTTTGTCTTCTCTCTTGTTGAACAGGTCGATGTTCCCGACATTAATACGATCCTGCGTTCTCAATCCCCGTTCCTGGTCAACAATACTGTTCACGTAATTTGCCATGATGTCTCCCAGTTCCCCGGCTTTTTCGATAGCAGCGGCAAGACTCTTTTCAACTTCCTGCGCTTTAGTGTTTTGGTCTTCCAGGGCTTTCTGATATTCCCCGGCGCGGCTGTTCACGTCTGTTCCCTTCTGGTAGGATGGTTCAAAGTTCACATCAGATTGGCGGAACAACTCCCGGAGTTCGTCTATTCTGACAGTGGCGGCGTTTCCTTCATCCTGGGCGGTGTCACGGGCAGAAATAAGTCTTTCTCTCTTAGGGTAAAAGTGGTCTTTAAGCTTCTTTTGAGCATTTTCCACGATTTCCTTTCCTATAAGGCTTCTTGCTTCTCTCTCAAGTTGCTTATTCGCTCTTCTGTTTTTTGAAGTTCCTTATTGCTCGCATCAATCCGTTCCTGGGCCTTTTGCTGTTGATTGAACAGGTCTCGAACTTCCTGAAGGGAAGGCATTTGCCCTTGAATGAACTTCATGTCGAAATCCTTCCCCTGCCATTCATCACGGGCTTGAACGGCGGAATCTAATTTCTTCCCATGGTCCATGAACTCTTTCTGGGATACCTTCAAATCCAGAAGCCTTATTTTTTCGTCAAGATTCTGGTTGATCATCATCATTCCGTAGTCCCGTTGCCGCTTGGTGATCTTTCCGTCTTCAAAGTCATTGTCCAGATTCACGCGAGCAAGTTCGGCTTCCTGCGTGTCAATTCCCTTCTGGCGGGCGGCTTCCTCACGGCGTAGCTGTATCTGTCGCTCAATCTCCTCTGTCTGCAAACGGTATTGCGTCGTAATGCCCTTCACAAAGTCTTCAAACCCTTTGTTTATGGCGTTTGTACGGTCATTCCGGTTGTCCTCCATCATCAGGGAATAGCTCTTTTTGACGGCCTCGGCGGTGCCCGCAGCTATTTTTTTTATCCTTTCAGCCTTCTTTTCCGCCTCCTGGGCCAGCTCGTCGCTTTTGGTCTTGAAATGGTCAATCAGAGCAGTAATGCCGGCGGTGAGTCCGTCGATGAGCAGTATGGCCCAACCAAGCGGCCCCATGGCCGTCTTGATCGTCGTACCGAAGAGGCGGATGAACGGGATGGCACCCCGCAGGGAACTGGACATGCCAAGGATGCGCGTTGCAGCAAGGGTGACTTGTCCGGCCAGCCCCTTCACCTGTCCCGCTGTGAGCTCTCCGGCATCCCCTGCCGTCTTGATGCGCCGCCCCAAGTCCTGGATATTCTTCAGGGCGTCCGCCTGGGCCACGTTGTCCCCGGCCTTCCGGGCCTCTTCCAGCTTGGCAATGTAGGTTTCAAGCTCGGCCTGTAATTCCTCATAGGTGGCGGTGGCACGGCGGTTCCCGGCTTCCAGGCGTTCCACCGTAGCCGCGGCGACCTTCTGCTTCCGGGCCTCCGCCGCTTCTGCCTTGTCTGCCGCCTTGTCCGCGGCGTCCATTTCCTTGTTGTAGTCGTCGATGATTTTTTGCAGGTTTTCGTCAAGGCCATCCCCCCACTTCGCCCCAAGGTCCAGGTTGGAGGCTCTATCGTTGAGAACCTCAAAGACGTCATCCACCTGTTCCAGTTTCTTCCGAAACTCTTCGGAGGTCAGAACGGCATTGGTGACTTCGTCGATAAAACCGGTCAGGCCCGGATTGTCGTTAAAATCGGCTTTCATCCGGGAACCGGCAGCGGTCAGAGCATCAGCGTATTCGTCAAGCTTGCTCCGGGCGTTTTCCAGAGCCTTTTCCTGCCCCGGTCCCATGCCCTCACTCACGGCGGCGCTGGCATCTTCGGCAGCCGTTTTGACACGGCCCAGGGCATCGGTCACTTGGTTGATGGCTTCCGTACCTTCTCCGGCTCCCTGGGCCGCTTCCTTGGTCTTGTTGATGGCCTCCGCCGTCTGGTCGGCTCCGGAGGTGTCGGCGGTGGTCCTGATATTGATGTTTAGTTCTTTGTCTGACATGGCTTTATTCCTCCGTGGTTTTGGGTTCCATTTTCTGAATTTCTTCAATGATGTATGCGGGCAGTTTTCCATGTGTCAGACATTTCCGAATAAGCTCGGCTTTCTTCCGGAACGCTTCGCATGTCAATAATTCCCGGCAAACAAAGACGAAGGCTAGTCGTGAGGGAAGATCGGAAAGTTTTGCCGCTTTCATGATAGTCTCTTCCATTCCTTCTATGGCGTGGGCTGTGATTGGATTTGCAGCAATGAATTCAGCAATGAATTGTGCCGGTTCTTCGACAGTATTATTTTTCTGTTCTGGTGTTTGATTCATGATCATGTTGGTTTGATGTTGGTGGTTTCGCTGGGTAGTTGAAAGGGGGTTCATGCCATGAGTGCCGGGGCGTTCATGGCTTCAAAAAGACTTTCATACAGGGCGCGTTCCCCGGCACACAGAAGCATGTTCCGGGCGTCCTTGTAGGGGGGCGTCCAGTCACGGAGAACGCATCCGGCCACGGCCAGCCGTTCCCGCAGCTTGGCGGCGGCCTCACGTCCGGCCCGGTCCGCGTCCAGGGCAAGAATCACGTTCTTTCCGGCAAGCAAGGCGTCCCAGCCTGTTTTCATGCCGCTGGCACCAGGTATAGCCACCACGGCGGGAATCATGGCTTCCAGGCTCCCGCGCCGGTCTTCGTAGGGGCGGCGCGTGTCTGGATCCGTGTCTTGCTGGTAGGCTTCCCGGAAGCCTTCAAGGGCTTGCCCTATGGCTAAACAGTCGCTTTCCCCTTCCGTGACGATGACGAATCGCTTGCCGTGGGTGGAATCAATACCCCAGGGAGCCGCGGCTTTCCCTATGGGCCAAAGGAAGCGGATTCCGTGCGGATTGCCTTCGGTGGGGTTCATGGTCCCGTGGGCTTCCCATTGCCCGCTGACGAGCTTCAAGCAGGGGTTGGCATGGTGGTCCCGTCTCCGAAGCTTTGCTCCGGTGTAGCGGGTGTTTCCGTCCTCGTCTTCGGCTTGGTACAGGTAGAGAAGGCGCCGGTCTTCCGTGGCTCCCAGAAGCCCGCGGCCCTGCGTTGTGTCCGTGTGAATCAGCATCATCAGCGGAGAAAGGCCCAGTTCAGCGGCCAGTTCTCCGGCAAGCTGTTCGTCCGTGGCAAGGCGTTCTCGGCATGCGTCCAGTTCCGCCGCGTCCAGGTCGGAAACAAAACAGGAGGGGGCCACCGGAGGAGCGGCGGCGAGTGACGGCGCGGGGCGGGGCCTGACGGGCCTTCTACGGGCAGGAAGGGGCGTTCCGTCATCATCGGGCGGGCACACTCCTAAAACGTCACATACGCCCCGCAGAATGTCGGGAAAGTCCCGTTGCGTGTCCTGGCTGTTCATTCCGGCGTGAAGGTCGAACACGTCGCCGCCCTGGTCACAAACCCAGCACCGGAACCGACCTTCCCCCTGGTATTCTGTTACCTGCAATTTGGGGCGCGTGTGGGTTCCAAACGGGCAGGGATAAATCATGACGCCCCCGCGCTGCTGGGGTGGGCCCAGGACGCGCCGGCAATATTCGTTCAGGGCGTCAGGCGTCTTCAGGTCGGAGAGTTCAAATTTCATGCAGGTTTGTTCTTGTATTCCCTGCAATCGCATAGAGAATGCCCGCAAGGAATTGATTGATACTTGGTAGTTCAGCATTCCAAAGCCGTCCCCATGTTGGCGCATGAGGGGCGGCAACTCTTTCTTGTGGGTTCATTTACGCATCTCCTTTTGAGTGTGAAACCAGAGCATTATCTCTTCCACGCGAAAACGCTTGATTCCTCCGCGCTTCCCATTGCCAATGGTGAAATGGGGCATTCCTTCCTTGATTTGTGCATCAAGGGTGCTCAGGCTGATACCAAGGTATGAAGCCAGCTCTCGACGGTTGAGAACCGGCTTGATTCCTACTCCTTGTGTGTTTTCTTTTGCAATCATACGTTGTGTAGTGTTTCTTTGCTTGTCCTTATGCGTGGACACTTCTTCTTAATATACACTTTTTTCTGATTGTGTTAGTGGCAAAGTTCTTGAACATATTTTGACGCAATATGATTACTTATGATGCACTGATAGACATTTTTTACCCTATCTTCATGCCTGAAAAATACCCCAAATATACCTTTTTCTAGTGAAATCTTTAGACAAAAACCGCCCCGCCTTCTGCTTGTCTGCTTCAGGCGGGGCGGTTTATTTGAATGTTCCTCTCTATTCTCTCACTTCCGGTATAAACATTTCACCAGGAGGCAATAAATCTGCCACTTTGCGTTTGTACGCCGCCAGAAGCTCCGCAAGTCTCCTCACATGCGGTGGAGCTGGTTCTTTTTTCGCCTTCGGCATTCCTTTTCTCCAATTTCCACCATTCTTCCAGCATCTATAAGGAAGACCTTCTTCAACCATAATCCGCACAACGTCGGAAGCGGGCAACCCGGTAAACACCTCCATTTCCGCTAGTCTGTCCATAGTCGCATCATCCAATGGAAGGGAATTCATCTTGTCGTCTCCTTTCCAAGGAAGGGTTTTTCCGATAACAGGCGCGCTCCCCTGTTGAGAAGGGCAGAAATGAACTCTTCCGGGGTCTTCCCGGCCTTGGCAGCTTTCGCCTTCAGAATGGCAAGGATGTCGGGGTCAATATCCAAAGTGATTTGATACGGTGTTGCATTCATAACAATGCAATAAATACAACATTGTTGAAACATGTCAACTCAACAATGTAGCGTATTCGATTTTATCCTTGCAACATCGTTGAATCAAATACATCTTCCTTTCATGGAAAAGCAATCTGTCAAAGACTGGTTGAAAAGAATTGGAAAAGATAGAACGTGGCTTGGAACGCAATGCGGAGTAGGAAAGAGAATTGTTGATTCGTGGCTTTCAACTTCGCGTCCCATTCCAGGACCAGCGGGAAGAATTATTGAACGCCTCATGGTTCAGTACCCCGCCACGTCCAACGCCCCAGAAACTCCCCCCAGCGCGGCGGACAATGCAATCACGCTCACGGTGAACGATGCCACGTTTGACGCCTGGAATAAGGCCGCCACAGTGGAAGGAAAACTTCTCCGTCAGTGGTGCGTGGACGTCATCAATGATGCCTTGGAATAAGTCCTCGTCACCCTTCCGCAACCAAAAGAAAACGCCCCGTAACGTATTGCACGTCTGGGGCGTTTCTGTGTTCAAACGAAGCGGCTATTTTCGCTTGGCGAGGGTTTCAAGCAAGCCGACGGCGCGGGAAAGTAAACCGCTAACTTTGGCGCACCAGAAGAAACCAAGACCGGAAAAGATGAGAACCACGGCCCCCGCAATAGCAAACCCCGCATCAACGATAGGCTCCCCCTTGTGAGTGGAAGCGAGGAGAATGAGACACACAGCGGATAGAACAAAGCAAGCTATGCCAACAATCTGAAAAATCAGTTCAATAGTTATTCCCAACGAATCAATGTCCTTCTGCATCTCTTTCGGGGGCTGCTCCTTTGGAATGGGATCATATTCATTCATCAATCTTTCCAAAGCTTGTTTTTTAGATTTCTCACAGGGGTGGACTTCTTTCTTCTGTTCTGGCTCTAAAATTGTCCAAAATTCCACCCACTCTTGACTGCCAACAATGCAAACGAGGGTGTCTTCAGTCATCTTGCCGTCTGTGTAAAAGGTTTCCAAAGATTCAAAGAGATAAGGCCCTTCCGTGCGCCCGTCCTCCGTGGCAATGTAATACTGTTCCATGCTCTCCATCATTCCCGCCTGGGACGTTCGTTCAAGCTCAAAATGGAAATGGGGTGGCGTTTCACGACCCCACCGGCACCCGGAACCGGCCTCAATTCAAGGTCAGGATGCGGGGCAAGGGCTTTCCTCCTGATTGACGGCCTTCCCTTATTCGCTTTTCCCGTCCCTGAGGGTCTTTTACCTTCGGCAACGGCACTTCCCCGGCAGGGAATAACCCCAAACGGTAAGAGAGCCGAAGAATAAGACGAGTGCGGGCCTCGGCGTTCTCCTGGTCCTTGGTTTCCAGGTCAACCTTCACCCACTTCCGGGGCCTGGACACTCCCATGAACAGGGAAACATTCAGTTCAAACTTTCCGGCCTCGTTATGCTGCAAGTAATAGGATGCTTCATTCATTCCTTCATCATGGGCCACTGCATCCCTTTCGGGCAATATTCGGCAATGGACATTGAAATGAGACTGGAAGGGGCGTTCCAGAACCGGCCTTGGAACCAACATAGGTTCCCAGAATAACCAGTGTAGGTTCTTTTCCGGTTTCTGTCCGCATTTTGTCCGCTTCTCATGCGGACGTTTGTCCCCTCCGTAACGCCCATGTACGCATGAAGGCATTACAAAGGCGTTGCACCTTCATTCCTCCCTATGTGCCTGAAACTCGCTTTCAGAAAGCAGAATAAGGCGCGTTTCCCCTTCCAAGGCACGCACCAGGGCTTGAACGCCCCGCGCCATGCTGAAGGCCTCCTGCGCGTCCCTGGTGCCTAGTCCTACTTCGTAGAGCTTTCCCACAAGGCGCGGGTCTTTTACCCATGTCAGGCGCATCTTCCAGGAGCCGGGGCGCCCCTTTCTGTCTGGCTTGTTCCTTCGTAAGCGAATCGTCCTCTTCAGCATTCCCCAATGGTGGAAGAATCCTGGTATGGTTGCATGCCCCTGAAAATGGGCTACGTCGTCATTCCGTGACCAATACGCGCGCGGGCGCGTACTGTTCAGAAAAGGCAAGCGGCTTCCATGAATCCAGCGCGGGTTCCGTCGTGAAATGCGGAAGGGTGTAACCAACAGGAATACCCTTGTTCCAGAAATGAGGAAGGCCATGCTGCAGGGGTATTCGCGCGCGTACTGATTTGAAAATCCAGGGGACAACCGCAAACAAAGGGATTTCCCTCGCGCGCATGTGCGTACTGGTCGGAAAATACCTTTCCCTGAAGGTGAACAATTCCGCTTTCTATATTTTAGGACACATTCCGGACCCGGTATTTTCCCATGCGCGCGGGCGTAGGTGTCTGAAAAATCCGTCGCGGGTGGTGCTCACACTTGCACGGCATACGCATAGCAGATGCGCAGCATATGCCATCGGAACGGGAAGAGCTTGCCGCATTCCGGGGCGTTTCCTTGGCATCATTCGCCCCGGGTGTTCTCAAACATGCTCTATTCGCCCCGCTTTTGCCTGTTCTGCGCCGTTTCTCTTCCAAAATGGTACATGATAGCGAAAAAGGAGGAAACGGCTTAAAAACGGCCTTCAAATCATTCTTCCTCTTCCTGCATCTTTTTCCGGATCTGTTCAATCCGGTCCCGGACGGCGGCAAACCTGGTTCCCCTCCCTTGACCGGATGCCGCCACCGGGCCGTCGTTGGTCCCGTCCAGTTCCCCGGCAGGGCGGTTCCCGTAGCGGGCATTCAGCTTCCCGGCCAGCCAGCGGCGATAATTGGCGCGGCTGTTGTCCATGTGGGCGCGCTCCGGGGTGCTGGCGTCCAGAATGGCAAGCCCCTCTTCTGCCAGGGCATGGGCACCGATTTCCCGCGCGCGTGCGTAGTTGTCCCGAAAGTCCGGCCTATCCTTCATCCATCGGTACACGGAAGCACGTCCCGGCATGCCCTTTCTTCGGAGAATGCCCATGAGCATTTCACCGCTGGCCAGCCGGTCCAGAATCTCTCTGGCCAGCTTCGGAGAATACCCGCTGGGGCGTCCCTGATTCCGTGGAGTGGTCCTGCTCATTGTGCCGATCATTCCTTTCCATTACACGGAGAAAAGCTCCCCGGCAACTCTCAAGGTCGGACATTGTGCCGGGCAAATGTCGGACAATAGTCAGACAAGCCAATCATGAAATGTACCCATAACGGCCTGTTTTGTACCCAAATGTACCCATGAATGTACCCATAACAAGGTTGATAAATGAATGAGTTATATACTATGGGTACAAAGGAACAAAAAAATATACATGATGCGCGCGTATATACGTGCGTGCGCGTACTGGTTGGAAAATAATTTCACAAACTCCCCAGTTTCAAAGGGAAAGGTGCTCCAGAGCTTCGGAATTATTCTTTCTTTGTGTCTTTTCTAGGCCTTCCTCTCTTTCTTTTCGGAGGCGGCCACTCTTCTTCTCTCTCAAGTTGGAAGAAAAGTTTTAACGAACAACAGCCAGTAAGTTTTCTCCAAAATAATTGAGACAAAGTAACAATAAAACTATTCTTGCAGCCATATGGCGGGGGAAGTTCTATGATCGTTTTCCCTCTGGAAGACGTCGGCAACCATTCAAGCATACATTGATGCATTAACCGCCTCATATAGGAATTTGTATCCGGGCCACCTAAATCCCGTTGAATCTGTACATCAGATGTGTTTTGAAGGATGTATTTTTTTAATTCTACCCGTGTAGGCACCCTCCCTAATTGATAAAAGAGGTCGCATACATATTCCCCAATCAATATCCTTTTGTCTTTTATTCCTTCTGTTCCAAAATAATATGGATAATCTAAATTATGTTTCCTACAAAATGAACGGGTTACTCCTGTACGTATGTGTATATCTTTTGAATCATTGACAGTATTAAAAGACTTAGTATATTTTCTTTCCCCTGTTCGTGGATTTACTCTTTCTTTTATGTAAAAGACTGGATCAAGCAGATTCGCCATATACCTTTTTTCCCCCTTAGTCAGGATAACAGGACGTAAGCACTTATCCCAATTTCCGCCTTGTCGTCGAACTTCGATGACTACCCATCCTTTACGGTTTAACGGGTATTCCTTTGGCTTCGTCATTCTCCACCGCCTTCCGGGTAAACATTGAACCATGCTTCCGCTTCGTCCTGTCTCTTGGCCTGTCTGTAGTGCTTCTCCATTACAGAAACAGAATTTCCCATCCATGCGGCAACACGGGCATAGTCTTCATACATGGCACAGGCATAGGAAGCAAATGAATGGCGAAGGGCATCCTTTTCCCATCTGATACCGACTTTTCTCAATTCTTTTATTGTGCGCCCCTGGTATCCTTCACGGCGGTCCGTTGTATCACCCGGCACAATATACCCGGTGGGCGGTATACCGGTCTTGGTGGCCCATTCCAGCCATTGCTTACAAACATCTGGCAACGGCACAAACCGTGCGCGTCCCGTCTTGGACTTCCCATGATGAACCTTTACCAGATTCCCTTCCATGTCTATGTCTTCCCAAGAAAGGCGGGAAAGTTCCCGCGGACGGATACCGCAAAATGCCCCCAGTACAAGCCAGGGAATGGAACCTGGGCGGATTTGTTGAGCCGTGGAAAGAATTCTGGTCAATTCCGCCGCGTTGTACACTTCCCGGGGCGGTTCCGCCGCCTCTATGGCTGGTAATAGTTCGGAAGGATTCCGAGCAATCTTCCGTTGTGTAACAAGCCAGTTGAGGAAAATATTTACGGAGCGGCGGTAATGTCCCATTGTGGTTTTGCTGGGGTAACCACCAGAACGCCCCACAATGGAATCATGCAGGCGGCTTTCCAGTTCCCGCAATATTTCCGCATCATCGAACACGGAAACGCAGGCAGCACTCTTCAGCAAGGGATCAAGTATCTTTCCCGCATCTCTCACGCGGCGCGCAGCAAGCTTTTCCGCCTGTTCGCTATTGCGCCCCCTGGCTTCCTTCTCTTTATGCTTGGCGAACTCAAGGAACATGTCTCGTACCAGTGGACGGACTTCATCCTGTTTTTCTTCCCATGTGATCAAATGCTGGATAGCCTTATCAAGCGTTAGAGATTCTTTTCCCTCCATCAAACGCCCCTGCCTATGTGCACGCCAGGAAACGATAGCGGCCCGTTCCGTGGGGGTAAGCTGAAAGGCCTTTCCTTCCTGGTCCAGAAGAGCGGCTATTTCCTCATAACGCTGCACAGCGGCATCACGTGCCGGGAAAGTCTCCATTTTCTTTTCCCCGGCCAGGGTATTCACAATGCGCCAGCGCACTGGCTCACCCGGTCCTTTGGAATAGGAACCGATGCGGATTCCGCGAACCCGTTTTTCAGGCTTGCGTCCTCCATCATTCCAGATACTCTTTTCCCTACTCATGTGTTCCCAAGCGTTCCTGTTTGTTGGCATGGATTGTCGCCTTTTTCACCTGTACATGGCAAGAGAAAGTTGCACCATTTTAGCACCACCAATTTTTAACTCATTGGAAATTAGGTATAAACTGGTTCCTCCTAAAGACTAGATGCAGGTTCGATTCCTGCCGGGGACGCCACCTAAATCCTTCTAATACCTTGCGTAAGTATTGAAAATGCAAGGATTTTTATTTATTGCATTCCCCTAATGCATCTCTGATCTTCTGGGTCGAGCTACATTCAAGGGTACATTTTGTACTTTTCACAAGACATGCCCGCAATTTCTCCATCATGATGGCTGAGTGGAAGAAGAGAAACCATGCTTGGCTTGTTGCGTTGTGCGTTGTAGGGAACAGCAGGTAAAAACGGAGAGAATACCCGCCATTCTCAATGGTGGCCCATCCGAAAAAACGAAAGCTTTTGTAATGAATTGATTAAGGCAAGTAATTTGACACTAACTCCGGATTGATTTTAGTTTCGAGTGCCAAGTGTTCTATCAAGCAATTTGGCCTTTCAATCTTTTTTCAAGGTGCGATCGATAAATTGATGAATCTCTTGGTCGGAATATCCTGCCATCTTGATATATTTACGAATCTCTGTTTTTTTTGCCGGGAAATAAATTAGTAAGAAGAATCATGAAATTCTTCTCCGAGCGTTCAATAATGTTCTTTAGCAGAAGGTTTCGGGAAGTTTGCGTGTTGCTTACAACGGTGTAATCCTTGAATTGCTGGTCGTTGTCATGAATCCGTTTGTTCATGTCTTTAGAGACGTCATTTATCTTTTTTTCTGTTTCCGGTCCTGTTCCTTTTTTTGGATTTGAGCAATTTTAGAAAATGCGTTTTCCATGATTTCAATGTTTTTCTTCAGCGTGGCTTTTGCTTCTTTATCAGAAACGAATACCGGTTCGTCCGAGTAGGATTTTGATTTAGTGCCGTTGAGGAAGTCACGCATAATGGCAGCCCCGTAGGATGCCATCGATTCTCTTGATGCTTTATCATCGGGAAAAAGGTCGCGATAAGTGGAAATGGCGAGCATTTCCAGGGCTTCCTCCTTAAGATAAAGTTCTGCGTCGCGGCTGTTTATAGTGCGCCTTGCCTGATCGGCTGAATCTATGGTAAGAAGAGGTGTATTGGCGATAAAATAAAGAATCCAAGGGATATTGTTACGAATTTCTTCACTTGGAAATTCATTTTCTCCTGTAGACTTCCTGATGCGTTCGAGCTCCATGGCTGCTTCCTTGAAAAATTCTTCTGATTGACCTTTATCAAGAAGTTTTTTTAATGTTGATGCTGATGTCTGAGCGTTTTTTAAAACCTCAAGAGAATCAGGTTTGACGAGGCTGGCATCAAATAATTGTATTTTTGCCATAGTAGGATAGATGGAAAAAATGAAAATTCCAATTGATATTAATATATTTATCATTTTATATAAAAATTTATAATATTTGTTCTATAGCCTTTACCGAAAAAGGGACTTTGAATTTTGTAATGGTTCCGGAACAGTTTTTCTGTTTCGGGAATTCAGGATCATTTGTCCGTGTGACGGTAAATGTCTGTTGGATTTGTTCAATACGCTTCTTAATTTGAGTTGCTTCATAATTGGATAACCATGTCCATTTGCACGTTCCGTTTAATTTGGCAATGGTGTTAAATAACATAACCAAAGTTACGTGGTCATCTAATTCATTGCGCAAATTAGGAGGATCTCCCTTATTGCCGGGATCATGGTCGTTAAGTTTAAATGGCGGAGGTTCTTTTGGGTCAAGGACGGTACCCCCATCTTTCTCTATAATGCCACAGTTGGAAAAGCTAACGGACGTTGGATGTACAGTAATGATAATGTACCCAGTAATGCCGAACCCAATATTTGATTGATTGCTGTATTCTTCTCCTTTTTTTCCTGTTAAACGAGTAGGTTTTTTAAGGTTAAAAGTAATTTCTGCCGGAGGAAAATCCTCAGCTTCTGCTTTGACGGTAACATTATTATTTTCCATGATCAAGTCAGCCATCAAGGTTGCAGTGGTTCCGCGTCCATTTAACGTTGCTCCTTTTCCCTTCTTAGTCCAGGTAACCTTCGTATTCTTATTCAATGGCTTGCCTCCTTTGCGTGTTAGTGTCAGTGTTACAATTTCTCCTATGCCTATTTCTTTTCGCCCCTTATCCTTTTTTTATTCAATTTTTTAATGATACAATCAGCTGATGGGTTTTCTGTTTGGGATGTGATTTCCAGCATCCTGTTTTCTGCATGAACGTCTATGACGTTCATAAGGGCACAGGCGAAGGCAATCATAAAATATTTCTCTGTTCTCATGGCGTTGGATTAAAAGATCTTAAAGGTTAGAATGGATAAAATGACTTATAGAGCTGGAACGCGCGAAGTCAACTTGACAAGGTTGGACTCTATCCGGGATTTACACTCTCTTGAAATGGGGAGGGCTTTCAGCACTTATATGATGTGAATATATAGCAATTCTGGATTTGGCTATATTTTTTAAAGTAATTTTATTTCCTTGTTATTTGAGCAGATTTCCATTTTACCATGTTTTTTTATGAATAGTGGATGGAGGAAAGGAAAACCACGGAGAGCGGCGGGAAAGCAGGAATACTGAGTGGTCGCTATGTCCAGCTTGTTTTCAAAGCGTTCCTTTTTCCTTGCGCAGACGTTAGTGTTTGTTAGATTGCCCCCGTCGCTACCTCCATGAAGTGTTTTTCCGCGTGTCTCTTTCTCGTGTGTTCAGCTATCCATCCCGCTGTTGCTTCAACGAATGTTCCGTTGCTCCGGGATGCGGCGCTGCATTTGTCCTTCCTGAGAATTCTGGTGGAAGATCCTGTGACCAAAATTATTCCCCAGTTGCTGCTGGGGATGTCATGCGTTTATGAAGATCAGCTTGGGGGCCCCGTTTTTTATGAAGAGGCCCCGGAAGAGCTTGTCTGCACGGATTCAACGGGAAGAAGCCTGAAGATTTACAGGGTTTCCGCCGATGCAACCAAGGCGTCCGGCGTGGGACACGGTGATCCCGTCTGGTTTGCCGTCGCTATCCAGCGCCCTGATCCCGGTGCGGAGTGGGTGCGCCTCCGGGGATTTCTTTTGTGCGCTTTTGCTGATGACCTGGTGGAGCTGCCCGCTGTAGTCCTGCCTCTGCTGGAGGAAGGAACCAGGGTGGAATTGCCTCTTGAAAAGCCGCGGAAGGACAAGGTGGCCCTTACGCTGGAAAAAAACTTTAACCGCTGGAATCTGAAGGTGGAGGGAAGGAGTGATTTTTATTTCAATTCCATGAGTGTCAGGGAGGAAAACGGGCTTCCCCTGAAAGGCCGCGGCGATTTGAACAGCCGGGGCAGGAAGATGCGCATGTGGGGGAAGGATTACCGTGTTTCCGCCCGCTGCCGCTCCTTGCGCGTGGTGGTTTCCTATTGGAATAAGCGCATGTTCCGCAAGGTGCCCGTAGATATGAAGATCGGCCTGGGAGGGGCTGCCATTCCCGGCTGTTAGTCCGAATAAGCAGATGAAATGGTTTGTCACAATCGCCTGCTGGTGTGCGGGAACGCTGATGGCGGCGGATGTTCCCATCAAGAGCGCTTCTTATTCCGGCACCAGCTTGAAGGGCCCCGTCATCGGGCTGTCTTCCATGGGACTGGTGAGGGGGGAGCCTTTTAATTTCACCAAGACAGGCATCGTGCTGTATTGCGTGTTTCCCGGTTCTGAAATGCTGGCTCCGGAACAGCCGGAACAGGAATTGACGGCTGTCGATTCCAATGGCGTGCGTCTGAGGGTGCGCTCCGTCCGTCTATGGGAAGGGGTTATTGAGGACAAGAGCTTGAGGCGGGTAAACGTGAGCCTTAATTTAAAGGATGTTCCTTCTCCGGGAGCCCGCTGGATTCAGGTGAGCGGCACTCTTTTTCTCCCTTTGTGCCAGGGGCTGGAGTCTCTGGATTTCGGGATGGTGGAATTGAAGGAGAGCGGAGTTTCCATTCCGGTGCCGGACCCTATTGCCGTGCGGAGAGCCCTGGAGAATAACCGGGTGGAGGTAGCCGACATGTCCAAGCTGGAGACGGTGACGCTGAAAGTGACCAGGCAGACGGGGCGTAGCCGTCATGCGCCGGCGAACGAACCGGGGGAGGAATGGAAGTTCATGGTGTATTCCGAGGTGTATTCGGAGAAGATGTTCCGGGCGGAGGATTTTGTGTTTCACGATGTGAAAGGCGCAAGATTGAAGCCTGTCCCTACCTGCGACCATTCTTATAATGAATACAGGGGGAAGTCCTTCCTGTTCAGGAAATCGCCCCGGTTTGTAGAAGTGGCCGCCCTGTACCAGGGGGCCTCCCGCATCAGGCCGGTTCCCGTGAATATCAAAATAGGGATAGGCGGCGTGGTGCCGGAAGTCCTTCCGGCGCCTGCGGAGGTTCCTCAGGCAGATTCCGGTTCCCGCTGATTGGTCTCCAGCTATCGCCGATTGCCTCACCATTTGAGAAGGGCGTTGCCTCCCTGGGCGAATCCGGAGAGCAGGGTGCCTGCCGCGGCGGTTTTCTGGGCTCTTGCATTGGCGCGGCCCATGTACTGTTCCATGTTCGCCCGGTTGTACAGGGACTGGGCATTCCTCATGGCTGCCGCCGCTTCATCCTGAATCCGGGTTTGCAGGCGCGTCGCCAGGGCCTGTTCCCTGACCGGCACGGAACCATCCCGGAGCAGGGAGGACTGGGCGGCGTCCAGGCGGGCGTCGCCCATTTGCCGTGTGGCGTCCTGCTGCATGCGTTTGGCATTTTCCACGCCCGTCTGTTTCTGGAGGTCCGCCTCGTTCCTGAGGGTGGCGGCGTTTGCATCCGCCGCCTGCCTGGTGGCTTCTGCACTTTTTTTCTGGGCGGACGCGGAGGCCGCGCCCGCTGCCGCCGAAGTGGCGGCCAGTGTTATCATTCCCAAAGATGCTGGATCAAATCCCATGCGCGCATCCTGATACGAAAAACGGTTCAGGCGCAAGACGCCCGAACCGTTTGACATGAATCAGGGTTTGGCACAGAAGGGTTGCTATTCAATCACGATGCTTTCAATGTTCAGCACCGGATTTTCAGGAGTGGAATGAGGATCAATGGTTCCGGTAATGATGACGGCGTCACGTTCCTTCAGCCCGTTCACACCTTTGGCGGAGTGTTTGATGGGCTGGCCCTGGTCATCCACAAATTGAACGGTCATCGTGTTGTTTTTCCGTATTTCCACCGGCACCGTTCCGGTGGACCACACTCCGCGCTCCTTCATGTTGGCCAGGAGCTGGGCCGGATCCCCGATGGTGAAGGAGGCAATATTTTTTGAGAAAACGGGTTCATCCCCCAGTACGGCTCCCTTGACGGTGACTTTATCGCCTGGCGCCGCTTTTCTGGCATCCGAGACGACGAGTGCCCGCGGGAGGCCTACCATGTTTTCCGCGAATCTCACGGCCATCTGCTGGGTGACGTTTTGATCGGAGGTGAGGGCATTCACGGTTTCCTTGGGGTTGCAGCCCATCAGGGAAACGGCGGCCATGGTCAGGGTAATGAAGTGTGTGGCTTGCATGGAATCTCCTTTTTGCTGAAAGGTTGGATTCCTTTTCACCTTCTGCCGTTCATCCTTGCCGGTAAGGAAAAGAATATTTTTCACAGGAACAAGCCGGCCGCCAGCATGAGGAGGTCCCTGAGGGCGTCCCACAGCCTTTCCGCATTGTGGACGCAGTCCGTCAAAAAGCGGTGCAGGCTTACGGCGTTGAACAGGCGCAGCAGCACCAGGAAGAGAAGCAGGTTGGCAAAGTAAACAAGGATTAGGGAGAAGAAGGTTCCGTTGTCCGCCAGGTCCGGCTGGTCCTTGGGGATGATCCATGCCGTCCAGAACAGGTGGAAGCACCACCAGAAGCCCAGGCCGGAGTAAAGAAGGGCCTGGCAGGTGACCGTGGGCCAGAAGAGGTACGCCATCCCCCAGACCAGCCCCCACAGCATGGCCCAAAGAGGCAGAAAATAGGGAGAAAGGGAGATGAAGAGGTTGTTTTTATCCGTCTGGATGTATCCCCCATCCAGATCCGCCTTGAAGGCATGGATGGAGCCGCGGCTGCAAAAGACCGCCAGCACGTGAGTCAGTTCATGGCCCAGCACGTACAGGTACAGCAGGGATGAGGTGAACAGCCTGCTGCTGCCCAGCACCACCCACACGGCCGCCCCCATCAGGGCGTACCATACGGGGATGGAGAAGAGGATGTTGAGACTGCCGGAAGCGTGGGCGAGCTGGTCGCACAGGGACATGGCCGTAATCAGGGCCAGCGGGAGCAGAAGAAGGGTGGCTACGGCGTGCCTGACGAACCGGGTTTTGCGCGGAAGGTCCATGAAGGTGAATTCCTGGCATTCGTCCTCCCAGCATTCGGAGGTGACCTGGGCGCGGTAGGTCTTGTCCCAGGCGTCACGGTTGCATTGCCTCATCATGTCGCCAAGGCTTGCCGTGGAGCGCGGCTTCCGGGCGGTTTCTGCATACCGGCGCCAGTCCTGGCGCGGCGGTGTGTGTCTGGGTGCCTTGGGCATGCGGTGGTGAAGTGCAAGGCCAGCATAAGGGGACTTCCGCATAAATGCGAACCAAATTTGTTGCTTCCGGAAAGCGGGGGAAAAAATGTTTTATGCGCGCCGGAACTTCCTGTATAATCCACCGCATGCAAGATGCTCTGCTGGTTCTGGAAACTTCCTGCGCGCAGTCTTCCGCCGCGGCATGGGGCGGAAAGGAACTGCTGTGCCGGGTGGAATGGAGAGCTGAACGCAACCATTCCTCCGCCATCTTTGAGGCGGTGCGCCAGGCGCTGGATGCCCTGGAAGGACGGTGTTTAAAGGAAATTGTGGTCGGTTCCGGGCCCGGCGCCTACGGGGGAATCCGCGTGGCTCTTGCCGTGGCGGACGGCCTTTCCCTGGTGCACGGTTCCCGCGTGGCGGCGTTTTCCTCCTGGAACGGACTGGGCATTCACGACGGGAAGGCCTGCGTGATGTCCGACGCCCGGCGCGGCGGCTGGACCTGGGGAAGGCTGGAAAACGGCATTCTGGCGGCCGCTCCGGAAGTGCTGCCCGCAGAGCAGGCCCGCGCCCGCATGGCGGAATGCCTGGAAAATGGCGTGCCCGTTTATTCCACGGAAACGGCGGAAACTCTGGCAGCCCGGGAAATGACGGGGGGCGTTCCCGTGTACCCGCATGCAGAGGCTCTGGGAGTCGCATGGCAGTCCCTGGCCGCGGGCCGCAGGGAGGAACTTTTGGAAGGTCCGGCGGAACCGCTGTATGTAAGGGCGCCCCACATCACCTGCGCCAAACGCCCCGCGTGGGCCGTGAAGGCGTAATTAAGGTTTGACTTTCTGGAAGATTGTTAGACTTTTAATCGGTAATCTTCATCACTAGTAGCATTTTTTAAAACATGAGCAATGACACTTTTTCCGCACGACACACATATCCCAAAGGTTTAAAAGGAATCATAGCTAATGAATCTGCCTTGAGTGATGTGCGCGGTGAGGAAGGGCGTCTGCTGTATCTGGGCTACGATATTGATGACCTGGTGGAGATGTGCTGTTTTGAAGAAGTGATTTACCTGCTTCTCAACAAGCGGCTGCCCAACCGGGATGAGCTGGAGGGCATCAAGAAGCGCCTCCGTTCCGACCGCGACCTTCCCCAGCCCATTCTGGATTTCTTTAAAACGGCCACCAAGTCCGCCCGGCCCATGTCCGCCCTCCGGACGGCGGTTTCCATGCTCGGCATGTATGACGACCGGACGAAGGATTCCGGCCAGTTGAAAGAGATAGGCCTCAGCCTCATCGCCAAGGTGCCCGTGATGGTGGCGTACTATTACCGTCTGTGCCAGGGGCTGGACCTTCCCCCCGTGCGGGAGGATCTGAATGAGGCGGAACATTTCCTGTGGCTGCTGAAAGGAGAGGAGCCGAACCGGGATGAAGCGCACATTCTGGACGTGGCCTACATCCTGCATGCCGACCATGGCATGAATGCCTCCACCTTTGCGGCGCGCGTCTGCATCGCCACTCTTTCAGACATGTATTCCGCCATCACGGCGGCCATCGGCACGTTGAAAGGGCCGCTTCACGGCGGCGCCAATGAAGGCGTGATTGAGATGCTCAAGGAAATAGGTACGGAGGACAAGGTGGATTCCTACATTGAGGACAAACTGGCGCGGAAGGAAAAGATCATGGGCATGGGCCACCGCGTGTACCGTGTGCTGGATCCCCGCGCTCCGCATCTGCGCCGCATGGCCATCCGCCTTTCCTCCCGGATCGGGGAACCCAAGTGGATCCGCATGTCGGAACGCATCGCCAAACTTGTCCGGGAACGCAAGGGGCTGAATGCCAATGTGGATTTTTATTCCGCCACGGTTTATTACAGCATTGGCATTCCCACCAGGCTGTTCACCGCTATTTTCTCCATTGCCCGCTGCTGCGGCTGGGTGGCCCAGGTGCTGGAACAGATGGAGGACAATACGCTGTACAGGCCCCTGACCCTTTATACGGGCCCCAAGGACCGCATTCCGGTGCCTACCATTGACATGCGGTAAAAGTTTTTTAACGGAAAAGGCGCCGGAGGTAATCTCCGGCGCCTTTCCTGTGTCGGCTCCCGCGCTTTTCTGCTTCTCCTCTCTCCCTCATGAAAAATTATCCCTTCTACCTGCTGGCGGTATTCGCCGTGCTGTTCATTGCCCTTGGCATTTCCCCTTCTTCCCGTTCCGTCTGGGTGGCGGAGGTGATTCCCGTGGCGCTGGCGGTCGTCCTCCTGGCGGCCGGGTTCCGGAGATTCCGTTTCAGCAACTGGTCCTACACGCTGATGTTTTTCTGGCTGGCCTGCCATACGGTGGGGGCGCATTACACGTTTGCGGAAGTGCCTTTCGAGTGGTTCCGGGAGCTGGTGGGAGCCCTCCGGAACCCGTTTGACCGGGTGGCCCATTTTACGGTGGGGTTTTATGCGTTTCCCGTAGCGGAGTATCTGGTGCGCAAGCAATATGCGGGGAAAGTGCTGGCGGGGATTTTCGGCCTCTTTTTCGTGATGGCTGTAGCCGCGGCGTATGAAATCATTGAATGGCAGTATGCGGTCATTGTGGGCGGGAATGACGCGAATGATTTTCTCGGCTCCCAGGGCGATATATGGGACGCCCAGAAAGACATGTTCTGCGATACCTGCGGCGCTGTCGCCTCCCTGATTCTCTTTTATCTGGTGCGCCCCTGGCGGCGGAAGGGCGCGGAGACCGCTTCTTCTCCTGGCTAGGGAGCTCCTTCCATTTCCGATTGGACCGCCGCCGTTGCCGGGAAGTCCATTCATGCCCGTGGCCTGTCGTGACTGGGGCGGCAAGAAGGATTGCTCCGGTCTCCGTGTCAGATGCCGAGCTGGCGCAATCCTTCATAGAGGACAATCGCCACGGCGGTGGAGAGGTTCAGGCTGCGGGAGCCTTCTCCGGGCATCGGAATGGTCAGGGCGGTGCCCGCGTGTTCCTTCAGCATGCTTTCCGGCAGTCCGCGGGATTCCGGGCCGAAGACCAGGTAATCCCCCTCCCGGAAATCCGCCTCCCAGTGGGAGCGGCGCGCCTTGGTGCTCAGGTACCAGAACCGCGCGGAGGGATCTGCCGCCTGTTTTAACTCCTCCAGGCTGTCCCAGACATGCAGGTCCACTTTGGCCCAGTAGTCCAGTCCCGTGCGCCGCACGTGCTTTTCATCCAGGCTGAACCCCAGTGGCCGGATCAGGTGGAGCCTGGATCCCGTTGCCAGCGCCAGCCGCCCCGCAGCCCCCGTGTTATGCGGAATTTCCGGATGGAACATGACGATGTGGAAACGGGGCTGCATGAACCTATTTTCACCACAAACGCGCCTTCCGTTCAAGTGGGACTTGTCCAAAAGTGGCAAATAATGTACGTTTCCTCCGATGAGAGACATCGTGTATTTTGACTTGGAAACCCGTCATTCCGCAGCGGAGGTGGGCGGCTGGCACAATACGGCCGACATGCGCGTTTCCGTGGGCGTGACTTATTCCACGGCTTCCGGCAAGTACACGATTTATTCCGAGGAGATGGTGGACGACCTCATCCTGCAGCTTCGCCAGGCCGACCTGGTGGTAGGGTACAACCACGAGCATTTCGACTACGGCGTGCTCCAGCGCTATACGATGTGGAATATGATCGACATCACGAACAACCTCGATTTGTGCAAGGACATCGAACAGCGCGGCGGCGTGCGCGTCAAGCTGGATTCCGTGGCCGCCGCTTCCATCGGCTCTTCAAAAACGGCCGTGGGCACCCAGGCCCTCAAGTGGTGGGCGGAATACGTGCAGACGGGAAATACGGACCTGCTGATGGATATTGCCCGCTATTGCTGTTTTGACGTGAAGGTGACGCGGGATGTCCACTGGTACGGGGCGGAGCACGGTTTCATCCGTTATGACGACAAGAAGGGCGGCCAGGTGGAGTTGCCCGTGGATTGGAAGTTATAGTCCCTTTCCCGCGGCGGCTTTTCTATAGGGCGTTCCCGCTCACTCCGGCAGAATACAGAGCGGAGAGCAGGGAAACGGGAACGGCCTCCGGAAAGGAAGAAGCGGACGGCGTTGATTAACGGCGGTTGATGCGGGCCACTTCCCGCTGGGCTTCCCGCATTTCCACGCGGGCCTTCAGGTCATAGCGCTGGTCGCGGTGGGTCTTGCCTTTGCCAAGGCCCAGTGCCAGTTTTACCTTGCCGTTTTTCCAGTACAGCTTGAGGGCGACCAGGGAACAGCCTTTTTGGGAGGTCTGCTGTTCCAGTTTGAAAATTTCCCGTTTGTGGAGCAGCAGGCGGCGCGGGCGGCGCGACTGGTGCTGAAAGAACTCTCCGGCAGTTTCCCACGGCTGGATGTCGCAGCCGTACAGGAGCATCTGGCCGTTTTCCACCCTGGCGAAGGAATCGGCGATGTTCACCTTGCCGGCGCGGATGGATTTGACCTCCGTTCCCTTGAGTTCCATGCCGCATTCGTAGGTGTCCAGGATTTCGTAATCCCGGCGGGCTTTCTTGTTGGTGGAGATGTCGGAGCTCATGACTGGAGGGGAGGGATGAAAAGGCCCCGGGCTGGAAGAGCCGGGGGCCTGGTTGAAGAGGGGATGTTCCGTGCGGAAATCCGGGCCGGAACGGCAATAAGGGGGACGTGCTTTTTACTGGCTGTCTTCCTGGAGGCTGTCGGATTCCGCATGATAGACGAGCTTGCCTTCAACGATCTCCGTCAGGGCAATGTTCGCGTTGCCCATGTGGGGGGTGGTGGGGACCAAGGGAGCGCGGCCATTGTTGAGCTGGGCAACGCGGCGGGAAACCACGTTGATCAGCATCTGGGGCTCGGGAATGATTTTGGCGGCTTGTTCGACGAGTTCGGCTTTCATGTAAAAAGGTCTAGGTAGGATCTCCTGATGCGGAAAGACATATACAGGCTGCGCCTCCCCCTAATCAAGCCTATATTACGGCATGAGCTCCCTTCGTTCACGGGAGTCCAGCTCCTTCCACGCGCCGGGTTCCAGGCCGGACAGGGTGAACCTCCCGATCCGGACGCGCAGGAGCCGGAGCGTGGGAAACCCGATGGCGGCGGTCATGCGCCGCACCTGGCGGTTTTTTCCTTCCACGAGCGTCAATTCCAGCCATGAGGTGGGAATGGCTGCGCGGTAGCGGACAGGAGGATTGCGGGGCGGTACGTCCGACTCTCCGTGCATGGGGCGCACCCGGCAGGGCAGCGTGCGGTACCCCTGGATGGAGAGGCCGCCGCGTTCCAGAGGAAGCAGGTCCGTGGCGGACGGAACGCCTTCCACCTGGCTCCAGTAGGTTCTGGGATGCCGGTTGGAGGGGTTCAGGAGGCGGTCCACCAGGGCTTTCTCATCGGATAAAAGCAGCAGCCCTTCCGAATCCGCGTCCAGCCTGCCGACGGGATACACGCCGGCAGGAAAGCCGAATTCGGCCAGTGTCCGGTGGTGGGGAGCCTCCTGCGTGAATTGGGAAAGGACCCCGTAAGGTTTGTTAAACGCCAGAATCATGCCGTGCGCGGCAAGCGTAGCATGGGGCGCCGTCTTTGGCACGAGAAATTGAAGCGGCTTGACTTGCCCGCGCCGGGGAAGGAAAGTAACCCCATGCATGGAAAAATGGCAGGTTTTATCCTGATGCTGGCGTGCTGCGTGCCCGGCTGGGTTCAGGCGGCTCCGGATGCAGGAGAAGTGAAGGCGAAGATCGCGCGGAAAATCTGGCAGAATGAATGCGCCGGAACAGTAAAGGGGCTGGTTTCCTGGAACCGGGGGGAGGCGTTCCCCTCCCTGGGCATTGGGCATTTCATCTGGTTCCCCGCCGGGATTACGGAAAGGTTTGAGGAAAGCTTTCCCTCCTTTGTCCAGTTTTGCCGTAAGAGGGGAGCACGCGTTCCGGAATGGTTTTCCGGCGCGGCCCCGTGGCGCACCAGGGCGGAATTTGAAGCGGCGGACGTACGGGGCGGCCTTCCTGAACGGATGCGCCAGTGGCTGTCCAGCCCGGCGGCTCTGCAAATGCAGGCGGATTTCATTATTGCCAGGTCCGTGGCTGCCCTGGGGCGCATCAAGAGCCAGTCCCGCCGTCCGGCGGAAATGGCTGCCCGCTACAATGCCGTGGCGACGGCGCCCAACGGCATGTATGCCCTGATTGATTACGTGAATTTCAAGGGGGAGGGAACCAACCCCGCGGAACAATACCGGGGGCAGGGTTGGGGGCTCAGGCAGGTGCTGGAGGAGATGCGCCCGGCCTCTCCCGGACAGCCTGCGGCGGTTGAGTTTGCGGAGGCGGCCAAAAGGGTGCTCCAGCGTCGCGTGGACAACAGCCCGCCGGCCCGCGGAGAGGCGCGCTGGCTTGCCGGATGGCGGAACCGGTGTGATTCCTATAAGAGAAGCCTGTGACGAATTCCTTTCCCGGCGGAAAAGACCAGTTGCGCAATTATCCTTGACCTGCCGGGGATTAGGGTGTAATTCCCTCACTTCATCCTGAAACTTCGCTAATTTTATGCCAAACACTCAAGAAGAAACAACGCTGATTTTGCTGAAACCCGATTGCGTGCGGAAAAACCTTTCCGGCACCATTTTGAAACGTTTTTTGTCCGAAGGGTTTCGCCTGCGCGGCATAAAGATGATTCAGCTTGACGAGCCGGTCCTCCGGGAACATTACGCCCATATTCTGGACCTTGTCGTCAATGGGGAACCGCTTTTCCCGAAACTGCTTGATTTCATGACCAGCTCTCCGGTCATCGCCATCGCCCTGAAGGGGCCCGGCGTCATTGTACGCGTGCGCGAACTGCTGGGGCCCACCAATTCCCAGAAGGCGCAGAAAGGCACCATCCGCGGCGATTACGGAACGGACAGCATGATGAACATCTGCCATGCTTCCGACAGCCGGGAATCCGCCGCCGTGGAACTGGTGAGATTCTTCCGGGAAGAAGAGCTGTTTGACAGCCTTAATTAAGGTTTTATCCTTTTTCCATCCGGTTTGTGACGGGCCGCGGCTGTAAAACGGCTGCGGCCTCTGTCGTACCGGGAAGCGCCTTTATGGAAAGGAAGGGAGTGCCGGAGATTGGGAGGACGGGCCGGAGGCTCCGGGGAGGAGGGAAGGAGAGGGAGCAGCGGATTACTTTTCCCAGGGAGTGGTCAGGTAAAGGAAGGCCTTTTTCATGCGGTAGGCCTCCCGCATGAAGCCGTCCAGGATGTTGTTGCAGCTCTGCTTGGAAAAGGAATAGCCGTAAACGCGCTTGATGGCGGCGTCTTCGCTGTGCTGCTTCTGGCGTTTTAATTCGGCGTCCATGTCCCGGCGTTCCACATTGGGGGCGCTCAGGTTGTCGCCGTGCCAGCGGAAATCCGCCAGCAGCCTGTTGTAATGGACAAACTTTTTTCCGGCACGGCCCAGGCGCGCGTAATATTCCCCGTCCATATCGTAGCGGAACCGTTCGTCCAGCAGAAACCCTTCTTCAATCGTGGTGCTCCGGCGCAGGAACAGTGCGGTGGAGGCCAGGTAGGTTCCGTACCAGATGTGCATGTTCAGGCTGTAGGGAAGGGCTTTCATGGGCCGCTGGAGGGCTCCGTCCGGGCCGATGAAGTTCCAGGCGCCGTGCACGATGTCCGCATCCGGCCGGGAATCCGCAAAAGCCTTGACCGCAGCCAGAGCGCCCGGCAGCAGCCGGTCGTCCGTATTCAGCCACATGACCCACTTGCCGCGTGCCTTGCGGAATCCGCGGTTGATGCCTTCCGACATGCCGGAATCCTTTTCCACATGGAGTTTCAGGTGCGGATAGGAATTCAGGATGTCCAGCGTTCCATCCGTGGAGCCCGCATCCTGGATGATGTGTTCAAAGGTGGCCCCTTCCTGGTTCTTGACGCTTTCAATGCACTCCCGCACGTACCTGGCGTAGTTATAGCTGGGCGTGACGATGCTGAAATCCGGTTCGGTATCCATGGGGAGGGCTAGTTGGAAGGAGCGATGGAGCGTTCCCTGGCAATGTAAATGGGGCGCTTTTTAACTTCCGTATAGGTCTTGGCCAGGTACTGGCCCAGGATGCCCAGGCACAGCAGAACGATGCCTCCCATCAGGCAGAAGACGCACACCATGGAAGTCCAGCCGTAGGCGGAATGGGGCCAGATCAATTCACGGATCGTCAGTACAATGATGGAAAGGAAGGAAATGAAGGAGAGGAGCACCCCCATGATGGAAGCCAGCGCCAGGGGAGCGGTGGAAAAGGCCACGATGCCTTCAATGGAATACAGGAACAGTTTGAAGAAAGACCACTTGGTTTCTCCGGCTACCCGTTCCACGTTCTCGTATTCAAACCATTTGGTGCGGAAGCCCACCCATTCGTACAGCCCCTTGGAAAAGCGGTTGTATTCCTTCAGGGAAAGCAGGGCTTCCAGCACGGGGCGCGTCATCAGCTTGTAATCCCGGGCCCCGTCCACGATGTGCGTGTCCGATATCCGGTGAATCGTCTTGTAAAAGGCGCGCGCGAAGAAGGACCGCAGCAGCGGTTCCCCCTGCCTGGTGACGCGGCGCGTGCCTGCGCAGTCGTATCCTTCCTCCTCGATGGCTTTCACCATCTCCGGAAGCAGGGAGGGAGGATCCTGAAGGTCCACGTCCATGACGGCCGCGTAATCTCCCGTAGCGGCTTCCAGCCCCGCATAGATGGCGGCTTCCTTCCCGAAGTTGCGGGAAAAGGAGATGAATTTCACCTCCGGGGAATGCTCTGCCAGTTTCTTGACCATTTCCAAGGTATGGTCCGTGGAACCGTCATCCACGAAGATGAGTTCCAGGGCATAGGCCGCCAGGTGTTCCTTGAAAACCCGGTCTACTTCTTGCTTGAACGCCGGAATGGCCTGTTCTTCATTCAGGCAAGGAACAATCAGGGAAATGCGTTTCATGGCAATGCCCGGATCATACGCCAGAACCTGTCCGGATGCCAGCAAATAGTGCCCTGTACGCAGAGCGGCCTTCCTCTGCCGGAGAGGGAGGAAGGCTGCCGGAAAAAAGGGCCGTTCGCGGAGAAAAAGGAAGGATCAGAACTTCGGCAGGTTGCCGATGTCGTCTTCGTTTTCAGGGGCATGCGGGTCTTTGAGATCGCTGTCCCCGTCCTTGCCGAAGGACCAGAAATCATAATCCGGATTCAGGCCGTTGCCCATTTTCAGGTTCTTGGCATTGGCGGATTTGGTGGGGATGGCCTGCTCGCTGCCCAGGCGGTAGCGGTAGGGGGAGCCCCACGGGTCCGCCAGAATGTAGAGGGTGACCGGCCTTCCGTCCTTGCTTTTCACGTGGACTTCCCGGACGGTCGGGTTGCTCTTGGGCTGGGTGGCGGGGTTCAGTTCGTCATTGTAAATGGTGGTATCCCTGCCGGGCACGCCTTCATTCTTGTGATCCCCGAACAGGGCCATGTAAACGACGTTGGAGCTGTATTCCTCACCGTTTGCCACGGCCACGCCGTGATTGTTGAAAGGGGCTTCCGTACCGTAGGGGTAGCGGTCATGGTCGCTGTGGTAGCTTTCCAGCCCCATTTCAATCTTGCGGACGATGGATTCCGTGGCCTGCTCGTTCTTTCTGGTTTCAAGCCAGGTGTAGATGGAGATGGTCAGCGTGGCCAGCACCACGATGATGACCATCACCACCAGGATTTCCATGAGGGTGAAGCCCTTTGCCACCCGGAGGCGGCTGTATGCGGAGCGAATCTTCATCTGGTTCTGCGTAGGGAGGTTAACCCATTTTTTCAATGACCTGCAGTAGGGGCAGGAACATGGCGAACACGATGCCGCCCACGACCACGGCCAGGAATACGATCATGATGGGTTCCAGCATGGAGGTCATGGCCCCCACGGCATTGTCCACTTCATCATCGTACACGTCCGCGATCTTGAGGAGCATGTCCGGAAGCTGGCCGGTTTCTTCACCCACGTCCACCATGGAGATCACCATGGGCGGGAAGAGCTTGGAGGAAGACATGGGCGTTACCACGGATTCACCTTCCTTCACGGAGTCATGGATGAGGCCGATGGCGTCTCCCACGATCATGTTGCCGGCGGTGTCCTTGGTGATGGTAAGCGCCTGGAGGATGGGAACGCCGGAGGTCACCAGCGTGCCGAAGGTACGGGCGAAGCGGGCGATGGCGCTCTTGCTCTGCACGTTGCCGATGACCGGCATGGTCAGCAGGGCGGAGTCAATCTTGCGGCGGCCGTTGGGCGTCTTGCTCATGGCCGTGAAGATAGCGTACAGGATGGCGACGACGGCGGCCAGAATGACGGCGTTGGGCACGAATAAGGGCGCGGCCATGAACCAGTCACTGATGCCGAACACGAATTCGGAAATGGCGGGAAGCTCCTGGTTCTGTTCCGCGAACATCGCCTTGAATTTGGGAACGATGACCAGCATCAGGAAGATCACGATGCCCACCGCAATGAACAGCACGATGGAGGGGTACACCATGGCGGAGATCACCTTGCTCTTCAGTTTTTGCGCCTTTTCCTGGTATTCCGCCAGGCGGTTCAGCACGACTTCCAGCACACCGCCGAGTTCACCGGCCTTCACCATGTTCACGAACAGGCGGTCAAAGATTTTGGGATGCTGGGCCAGGGCTTCGGAGAAGGTGGAGCCGCCCTGCACGGAATCGCCCAGGGCTTCAATGGTCACGCGCAGGTTGGGGTTCGCCTCCTGCTTGGCCAGCACGTTCAAGCTCTGGAGCAGGGGAAGCCCTGCGTCAATCAGGGTGGCGAGCTGGCGGGTGAAAATCATCAGGGCCTTGGCCTTGATTCTGCCGCCCAGCCTGCCTTTTTGCTTCTTGCCTCCCTTGGCCTTCTTCTTGGCGGCGGGCGTTTGCTGAATCTTGCCTTTTCCCGCTTCTACGATCTGGGTGGGGTACAGGCCATGCGCCCGGATGGATTCCATGGCCTCCGCTTCGGAATTGGCCTCCAGGGTACCCGTTTTCTGGTCGCCTTTATGGTCAAGTGCTGTATATTGATATTTAGGCATATATGTGGTGTTTTAAGTGTTTTCTGCTTGGTGGTTGAAATGGTGGGTGCGGTATCCGGCTGTCCATTAAGTATACTTCAGCACTTCTTCAATGGTGGTATTGCCGTCGTAAATATTTCTCAGGCCGTCTTCACGCAGGGTGGACATGCCCATTTCAATGGCCTTCTGCTTCAGCACCACGGAGGGCGCGCGGTCCGTAATCATGTCCCGCAGGGTATCGTTGATATCCAGAAGCTCGTAGATCCCCTTGCGGCCCTTGTAGCCGGAGTTGGAGCATTTGTCGCAACCGCGGCCCGTGAAGAAATGCTTGTCTCCCAGTTCATAGGGAGACACGCCAAGCTGGGAGAGGATGGTGGAGGAGGGTTCATACGGCGTGCGGCAGTCCGGGCAGATGGTGCGCACCAGGCGCTGGGCCAGCACCCCTTCCAGGGAGGCTGCCACCAGGAAAGGTTCGCAGCCCATGTCCACCAGTCGCGTAATGGCGCCGGCGGAGTCGTTCGTGTGCAGGGTGGAGAGCACCAGGTGGCCCGTCAGGGATGCCTGGATGGCGATCTGGGCGGTCGCCATGTCTCGCATTTCCCCCACCAGAATGCGGTCCGGGTCCTGTCGCAGGAAGGCGCGGAGCACCATCGGGAAATCCAGGCCAATAGCTTCATTGATCGGGATCTGGATAATGCCGTCGATGTCGTATTCCACGGGGTCCTCCGCCGTCAGCACCTTGGAATCAATGGTATTGATTTCCCGCAGGGCGGCATACAGCGTGGTGGTCTTGCCGGCGCCGGTGGGACCGGTGACGATGAAAATGCCGTTGGGCTTGTGGACCGTATCCAGAATATATTCATGAATATGCGGGGGGAGCCCCAGGTTGTCCAGGTTCAGGTTGACGGAAGAGCGGTCCAGCACGCGGAGCACCACGGATTCACCGTACTGGGTGGGCAGGGAGGAAACACGCATGTCCACCGCCCGGTTCCCTATCTGCTTGACGATTCGGCCGTCCTGCGGAACGCGGCGTTCCGCGATGTTCATGTTCGCCATGACCTTGACGCGGGAAATAACCGGGACGGACAGGTGAACGGGCGGCGGCTGCATTTCATAAAGGGAGCCGTCCACGCGGTAGCGGATTTTGAATTCCTTTTCAAAGGGCTCAAAGTGAATGTCGGAGGCTTTTTCCTTAATGGCCTGCGTGATGACCAGGTCCACAAAGCGGATGACGGGCGCGGCGGCGGAATCTTCCGTTTCATTGTTGACCTGCATGTTGTTGAGCTCCTGCATCAGGTCCGTCATGGCGGCGGATTCCCCGCCGTACAGTTCGTTGATGCGTTCGGAAATCTGGTAATCCGGAGCGATGAGGACGTGGATGTCCTGGCCGAGGGCGAAGCGCAGGTCCTCCACCGTCTGCGGATTCAGGGGGTCCACCAGGCAGACGTACAGGCCTTCCGGGCCGTGCCGCACGGGCAGGGCGCCGTGCAGGCGCACGAGCGTGGCCGGCATCATGTTCTGCACGTTCGGGTCCGGCTGGAAGTTGTCCAGCGTAATGAATTCCGTCCCCAGGTCGCTGGCGATCATCTGCCAGATATCGTCCTTGCTGCCGATGATGCCGAAGTCTGCCAGCACTTCCGGCAGCTCCTTGCCGGAGACGGTCATTTCCTCCTTGATGTCCTTCGCCAGGGATTTGTCGATCATTCCCCGGCCGATAAAAAGTTCCAGTGTAAGATTGGTGTCCATAATAATCAGAATGAATTGCGGGGGAAAATCAGTTGGCGTCTCCCATGGTGACGTTCAGCACTTCTTCCGGAGAGGTGAGGCCGGCCAGCACCTTGCGCACGCCGTCCTCTCTCAGGGTTCTCATGCCCAGTTCCCGGGCGCGCTGGCGCAGCTGGGGGGAGGTCAGGTTCTCGTTGATCATGCGTCGCACTTCGTCGTCGATCTCGAAAATTTCAAACAGGCCCATCCGGCCCTTGAACCCGCCGCCGCGGCAGAAGTCGCAGCCGTGGGGGGCCTTGATCTGGCCCGGAGTGAGACGGGACATGTCAATGTTCAGCGTATGCGCCTGCTTTTCCGTCAGCACGCCGTCCACCTTGCAGCGGTCGCACAGCTTGCGGACAAGGCGCTGGGCCATGATGGCCCGGACAGAAGAGGCGATCAGGAAGCGTTTGATGCCGATGTCCGCCAGACGGGCCACGGCGCTGGGGGCGTCATTGGTGTGGAGGGTGGAGAATACCAGGTGACCCGTCAGGGAGGCGTTGATGGCGATGCTGGCCGTCTCCATGTCTCGAATTTCCCCGATCATGATGATGTTGGGGGCCTGGCGGAGCATGGCGCGCAGGGCGGCGGCAAAGGTCATGCCGATGTCCGCCTTTACCATCACCTGGTTGATGCCGGAAAGTTCGTATTCCACGGGGTCTTCCACCGTGATGATCTTTTTATCCGGGCGGTTGATGTGGTTCAAGCACGCGTAAAGGGTGGTGGTCTTACCGGAACCGGTGGGGCCCGTTACCAGGATGATGCCGTCCGGAAGAGTGATGAGGCGGTCGAACACGGCTTCGTCATCCGAGAAGAACCCGAGCTGGGGGAGGCCCAGCACCAGGGCTGACTTGTCCAGAATACGCATGACGATGCTTTCCCCATGGTTGCTGGGCACGGAAGACACGCGGAGGTCAATCTGCTTGCCGCCGATGTTCATCTGGATTCGGCCGTCCTGGGGCATGCGCTTTTCCGCGATGCTCATGGTGGTGCTCATCACTTTGAGGCGCGCGATGATGGGGCTGAGCAGCTTCTTGGGATGAGTGGCCACCTCCACCAGCTTGCCGTCCACGCGGTAGCGGATGCGGAGCCGGTTTTCCATGGGCTCAATGTGAATGTCGGACGCCCGCATCTTGAAGGCGTCCGTCAGCATCTGCTGCACCAGGCGGATGATGGGCGCGTCTCCGTCGTCCCCGTCCAGGCCGGCGGCGTCTGCCGGAACGGTCAGGTCACGGTAAAATTCTTTCAGGCGGCTTTCCACCGCGCTGTGGGTGGCGACGCTGAAAATCACGTCGCGCCCCATCAGTTGGGGCAGGCTGTCCATGGTTTCCAGATTCAGCGGGTCGTCAATGGCGATGTTGACGGAAAAGCCGTCGTCGGAAATGGGGATGGCCCGGAAGCGCCTGGCGAGCTCCGGCGTGATGAGTTCGCGCACCTCCTGGGGAATGTGCATGGAGCCCAGGTCCACGACGGGCAGCAGGGATGTGGAAGCCGCCACCTGCGCGATGACGTCTTCTGTAAGATAATTGGCCTGGATCAGGAAATCGACCAGGTCCTGGGTGGGAGATTTTTGACTGCGCGCGTATTGAAGAATCTCTTCATTCAGATAGCCGGCCTGCGTAAGAAGTTCGATGAGATATGATTCGTTGGAGTACACGTCGATCTCTGGAGTCTATGGTTGGAAGTCTGCCGAAACGGGACGGCAGGATACTCCCCTATTTCTGACAGGTTCGAGGCGTAAAGTCAACTTAGCTTCCCTCAAAAGGGCATTTTTTTTCAGGTGCGGAGGGGGAAGGGGAAGACGGCCTTCCTCCCATGCCGCTTGCCGGGCCTGCGGAATCTCCCGGAGGGCGGGATTTTTCCCGCTCTCAGGAGCGCCGGCGGGGAAGGGTGGAAAGCAGGTCTTCCAGCTCCGCCATGCTGGAGACGCGAGCCAGGCGGGAGCGCATTTCCTTGGCTCCCGGAAACCCCTTCGTGTAAGCCAGAATGCGGGACCTCATGTGGCGCATGGTGTGGAGTTCGTCCCCGTAATGGCGGGACTCCAGGGCCATCCGGGCATGACGCAGGATCAGGTCCGTCTTTTCCTGCGGATCCCTGGCCGGAGGCATGGCGCCGTGCAGCAGATAATATTTGGCGTCTCCGAAAATCCATGGATTCTCCATGGCCGCCCGGCCGATCATGACGCCGCTGACGGCTGTGTTTTCCTTCACGTACGCTACCGCCTGCGGGGTGGAAATATCCCCGTTCCCGATGACCGGCACGGACATGGCCCGTGCGCATTCGTCAATGATGTCCCAGTTGGCCGTGCCGGAATACTGCTGGGAACGGGTGCGCCCGTGAATGGTAATCATGGAAATTCCTTCATCCTCCAGCAGGCGGCAGGCGTCCATGGCGCACAGGCTCTGGAAATCCCAGCCAATGCGTATTTTGGCCGTGACGGGGATGCGGTCGCCCACGGCTTTCACCACGCCTCCGGCCACGGAGGCCAGCAGGGGAAGGTCTTTCAGCAGGGAGGACCCTCCATTTTTGCCCACCACTTTGGGGACCGGACAGCCGAAGTTGATATCGATGAAATCCGGTTTCTCATGGTCCAGGATTATTCTGGCGGCCTCTCCCATGTGGTTCCCGTCCGCGCCGAAAAGCTGAATGCCTATGGGGCGGTGCGCGTCTTCTATCTTCGTGTACCTCCGGTTTCTCTCCCATGACTGGAGAATGCCTTCCGCAGAGACGAACTCCGTCACCATGACGTCAACCCCCAGTTCCTTGCAGATGGTGCGGAAAATAGGGTCCGTTACTCCGGCCATCGGAGCCAGGAACAACGGGAAATCCGTTTTGATAAACGGCAGGGAAGCGGAAGCTGGGCGGTTGGAAAAAGTCATGATTCCTTAGAATGAGGCTAGCATGGGCCCATCTCCCGTTCAAGCGTCTTGCCCGTCCTGATGAAGAAAGCGGGGTGGGGAAAATGCAGGCGGCGTGCAAATGCGGCCCTCTTTTGAAAAAGCCTTTATGGAACGCCGCAGGCTTCTGCGGCATCTGAGAGAATATGCGGTCATGGGCCGCAATTTTTGATATTGGTTCGCTGGCGCTCAGTTTTTCCGGTTGCCGCAAAGGCTTGTGAAGCCCCTGACGGTTTTCAGGCCAGGGCGTGTGCCGGACTGGATACGTACATGTCCTGGAAGGGCGGCGTTGACGCATGCCGTCAATGAAAAACGGCTTCACCTGGGAGTGAAGCCGTTTGACGAAAGGTTGAAAGATCGCTTTTAGTGGTTGCCGCAGCCGCAGCCCCCGTCCTTGTGATCGTGGTCGTGGCCGTGGTCGCAATTGCCGTCGCAATCGCAGCTTTCCTTGTCGCAGCTGCCGCCACAGGAGCAGGAAGTCTGGGCGCTCATGGCGCGCTGCCGGGCTTCCTCGATTTCTTCCGGAGTGGGCGCACGGCCAAGGTCGATGGACATGCCCAGATAATGATTAATGGTGTTCAGGAGTTCATCGATGGTCTGGCGGGCTTCCAGGAAGCCGCGGGCGGCATCGTTCTTGACCACGTTTTCACGCAGGGTATCGAACTTGGAGATTTCCTCTTCCGTGGGGGGCATGCCGGCCAGGTGCTTGTTGCGCAGTTCTTCTCCGTAGGCGTTTACTTCTTCAAAAAGCTTGGTTGCCTCCGGATTCTGGAAAAAGAGGCCGATTTTTGCCTTGGAGGCCACAACCTGGTCTTCCTTGGCAAGCAGGTTGCAAAGGGCTTCCGTGGCGGCGCGCAGGTTGTCATTGAGAACGGGGGTATTCATATAAGGTTCATTTAATCATGCCTTTCCGGACAGGGCAACCCGGTTGCGAGGCATGGCGTACATTTCCGTGTCACGGCCTGTTGCGGATTACAAATCCGAAGTCAATACTACTTTTTCATATCAAATGCATTTCTCCAACTCTACCCATTATTTCCCCGGATATTCTTAACAAGAAGAATATTTGTTAGAAATTGTCATATATGCTTGAATATGATGAATATTCTTCTTACATTTGCATTGTTGCCTATCTAGTTCGGATTTGTAATCCGCACAATCCCACTTGTTGCTACCCAACCTATGACAGGGAAAAATGATTCCATAGCTATGCTGGGGTGGAAAATCCCGCTGATGCTTCTTATCTGGTCCGTTATCGTGATTGGAGCGTGTTCGGATACCTCTCCCTTGTACTCCTTTTATCCATCTCCGGACCCTTCCATTTTTTTCATGTTCGGGCGGGGGCTGCTTCACGGGCTTCTCCCCTATGTGGAAATGGCGGACAGCAAGGGGCCCCTGCTGGTTTGGATTTATTATGCCGCCGCGTGGATTGACGGGCATTCATTTGCCGGAATATTCCTCATTCAGTGCGTAACCCTTTTTACGACGCTTCTGCTGGCTTGCGGGACGGCGCGTTTTTATCTGTCACAGCGCGGCAGCCTGCTGGCTTCCATGCTATTGTGCCTGTTTCTGTTTGATTCGTTTCCCTTCCAGCGCGGGGGAGGGGTGGAGGAATTGTGCTGGCCGGGGATGGCGGCCGTGGTTTACGGGCTGGTCCGGTATTTCCGGATGCGGGACAGGCGCAGCCTGCTGTTTCTGTTCGGCACGGCCGGGGTATTTGCCGGGGCAGCCTCCATGATGAAGTTCTCCATAGCCTTTCCCGTGTGCGCTTTAGGCGGGGTTCTGTGCCTGTGGCTGTGGTGGAACGGGCGGAGAAAAGAAGCGGCGGTGGCTTTAGGGGTGGCGCTAGCCGGCTTCCTGGCCGTGGTTGTCCCCTGTTCGGCCTGGCTGGTATCCAACGGTGTTTGGAAAGAAGCGATGAATGAGTACCTGTTGTGCTCCGTGCGTTATGGAACGGTGTCCCAGGATACCACATGGTGGGCCAGGCTGCTCAGGCCGGCTCCGGTCCGCTGCCTGTCCGACGTACTGATGTGGGTGGCCGTCATCTGGGCTCTGGCGATAGCGGGCTGGCGTCAATTAAAAACGCAAAAGGCGCTCCTCTTTACGGCCCTGCTGTATATCTTCTTCAAGGTGGAGATGTTCAGCGTGTACAACTACTATTACAATTCCATCCTTTCACCCATGATGATCTGGGTGACTATCTTCTTTGTGGCCCGGGCGGAACGGCGCTTTTCCCTGTGCATGCCGCGGATGGCGGCCGCAACGCTGGCAATCGCCTGCCTCACGGGGGCCGGAGTGGCTGCCGGGCTGACGGGCGCCGTCCGGAAAGGAGACTTTGTCTGGAATGGCAGGGAGTTTTATTCCCCCGCCGTCCGGGAACGGCTGGCCTCTTTTTCCGAAGCCTCCGTCCTGTATCTGGGCTGGCTGGACAGGGGCTTCGGCATTACCTGGGACTGGAAGCCGTGCGGAAGATACTGGTTCCTTCAAAACTTCCCGTCGGAGGAAATGGTCAGGGAGCAGTATGATTACATTGAGCAGGGTATACCGGACATCATCCACACCAGTTCACGGGATGATGATTCTTTTCTGCGGCAGCACGGCTATAAGCCTTTGATGCCGGAGCTGGACGGGGGATTCTGGTGCCGGGTGTCACAGGGGGACGGCGAGCCTTCCCCCGAAGAATAAAAGGACCGCTCCATGAATAAGGCGGTCCCTGGAAAGTGGGAAGTAGCTGAGTCGGCGATTAGTGCGCCTTGCAGAATTCTTCGAAGCGGTCCAGCGCTTCCTTCAGCACGTCCGGCTTCTTTCCGTATCTTGTCTGCATTCTGGTAGAACGGGATAATTTGTCCTTCAATCCATCAGTTTTTTGAGCCGGGGAAGCTCCGGTTCTGCAAAGAACGGTCTGTCTGAATAGGCTGAATGGGGAATGACTTTTCTTCCCCTGCTTCAAAAGAAGTTCACATTGAGCAGCCGGATTCCAATGTTGCGAACCTTTCGGAGCTCCATAACCAGTTTGATGAGTTCTTCGTTGATTTTACGCTTGGGGCTATGGCGCGGCCGCCGGGTTTGCGCTGTAAGTCCTTTTTTCCCTTTTGCTTTCATTTTCATTGTTTCTTTCTGACTCAGTGTTGAAGCGATTTCTATGAATCTCACAATCAATTATTTGTATCAAAATCGGATTTCCAATCCGGAGACAAGCTATAAATTTGAAAAAAAGCATTTAATACAAAATTATTTGGACCATAGACAGAAAATTTGAATGGACGGAAGACGTGCATTCGGGAAAGAAACAGATGGGAATTTTTCTATTCTTCCTGTTGCCATCAGGATTTTTCAAGGAACCAAAAAGCTTGTCGTCAAAATGTTATAGGTTAGTTGCATTGATATTATTTCCCGTTCCAGGGATGGAGCCTTCTTTCAAGCCGTTGGCGCATGGGCCCTGTCTCCGGATTGGAAATCCGCTAATTTGCATTCATTCCCTACTGGAAAACATGACATTTATATCCATGAACCATTCAGCGTCACGATTTTATCTCCTGCTAAACTTATCCTGTTTTGCTGCGCGCGCAGCTGCCGATTCCCCAGTCATAGCCTAATATAGCCTTTCAAGCGTATAACTTCTGAAAATTGCTCAAAATCGACTAATCCGTTTCCAAATCCATTCAATACCATGAGACTACATCTTCCTTCCTCTTTGCTCCGCTACGTGCTTGCGGGCCTGTTCATCTGCACCTTCCCGGCCGCATCCGGTGCGGACTACACGGTGAACAACACCCAGTCCGCCATGCCGGGCAGCAACCTGTACGGCACATTGGAAGAATTGAGGGCGTCCGGTTTGCTGCGTGCCAACGACACGGTTGTCCTGCATAACGACGACTCCACGCTGACAGGAGGCCTGAATCTTCTCATTAACGTTCAGTCCGACAACACGGCGGCAGCGCGCACGCTGGATCTGGCTGGGCTGGGAACAACTCCCATGTTTTTCCTGAAGAAAGGAGACCATGGCGCTGACATGAATTCCATCATCTGGGAGAATGCGGGCAACCGGGTTCTGCGTGTGGAGGGATTCGGCAGCAATGCCACTCTGAATCTTACCGGAGCGGTCACGTTCCGCAACAATACGGGAATCTATGATGATTCCACCGCTCCGGGCGGCGGCGCGATTGCCATTCAGGGTCAAGGTCTCGCTTCAGTCTCGCTGGATGACAATGCCGTTTTCACCGGAAATTACGCATCTTCCGCAAGCGGAGAGGTTAGAGGAGGCGCAGTTCTGGCGTTCTCCAACGACGCCCGGATCACTCTGGGCAACGGCGCCGTTTTCCATGCCAACCATGTTTTGGCGTCAGACAAAGCAGGCGGCGGGGGCGGCGCAATGTTTACCAAGGGCGGTTCCTCCTCCATTGAAATAGGTGATGACGCCACATTCACGGACAACTATGTCCAGGCTGGCAAGTCCAGCTACGGAGGAGCGATAGGCGCCGATAGAAACGCCACCTCCATTACCCTGGGAGACCGCGCGACTTTCAGCGGCAACCATATTTCCACCTCGGCAGACGGAGCAGCCAGTGAAGGGGGGGCGATCAGCACCTACATCACGATTGGAGACGCCTCCGTCACACTGGGAGACAGAGCCGTCTTCACCGGGAATTACATCCTGGCCGCCGGAACGGGAAAAGGGGCCGGCGGGGCGGTTGCGGTGCGGGCAAATGGAGGCCCTGCATCCCTCACCGTTGGGGCGGGTGCAAGCTTCACGGGCAACTATATCTCCGCGTCATCCGGTGACGGAGGTGCCATCTGGATGTCTTCAGGGGGGGCCTGCACTCTGGGAGCCAACGTTTCCTTCACCGGAAATTACATTCAGGCGTCTTCCGGCAGCGGCGGGGCGATTTACCTGAAGAATCAGCAGCTGACCATTCAGGACGGGGCGAATTTCACGAACAATTACGCGCCCACGGCAGGGGGAGCCATCCTGATCAACAATTTCGGCACCAACGCCGCCCAGCAATTCCTGGCGCAGACCCACGACGTTCTTTTCAGCGGCAATATGACAGGGGGAACCTTCACGCGCAACGATAACGGAACGTTTACCGTAGACGGGGGAACAGCCAACGCCATCCATGTTGAAAGGTTAGGCTCTTTGCAGTTGGCGGCCGGAGAAGGACGGAACATCCAGTTTGACGACCCGATCACCTCAGGAACGGACTACGCAATAACGCTCGCGATCAACCGGTATACGGATGACAATGGGACTGATCACGACACCTCCGGCACGGTCGTCTTCAGCGGAACACGCTATCAGGGTACGGACGCCCATCTGGTTGCCAGCCGTTACAACAACTTCCGGGGAAAAACCACTGTATACGGAGGTACGCTGGAACTCAGGGACGGGGTCGTTTTCGGCCGCACGGGGAGCATGACGGACACGGGAACCTCCTTTACGCTTAATGCCGGAGCCACTCTTCGAAGCAAAGGCGCCGTCAGCGAGATCAATGCCGCCTCGATCGTCCTCAACGGCACGGTAGACACCGAAGGCACGCTCCTGCTGAACGGAAACGTCACAGCCTCCGACGCAATGCTCAAAACCGGACAGGGAGCCCTTGACCTGAGGAATACCGGAACCAATCTGTTCACGAACGGAGTTGCGCTCAACGAAGGCAGCATCCTGATTAACGACATGGAACAGATTCGGACCGGCTCAGGCGCGTACATCACAGGTTCCGGCACACTGGACATCCGGTCCGCAGGCACCGTAACCCTCCCGGATTCGCTGGCCGGATTTGGCGGAACCATTGCCCTGACTGATACCCGGCTCCGTCCGGACGCCACAGGACAAACCGTGCTCGGCACCGCAACCCTGCGGCTCGGAAACGGCTCCGAACTCTCCGTCACGGAAAATTTTTCCATCAGCAAGCTGCATCTGGCCGGAGGAACGCTTACCGTCCAGGTGGACGGTGACGCCTCCCGGCTGGAACACCAGCTCTCCGTCTCCGGCAGTCTTGACATCACGTCGGCATCCACGCTGGCCGTCTCCGGTCTGAAAGACAGTCTGGACCACATAGCTCCCCAGCCGGGTTTCCTGGACCGCGATCTTCAGGAATTGGCTCTGGACGGCACCATCAACGCGGACGCCCTGCTGGTGGTACAAGCCGGGAACGTCGCGAATACAACTCTTCTGGACTTGGTGGATGCTGATACGGGCGAGGCCATCACCGGCGGCGAGGAACGCGAAGTTACCTATCAGGATACCGTTACCGCGACCTACAGCTACATTGCCGTAGCCGGCACCAATGAGCACAGCGGCCAGACGGGGATCCACCTCACCTACGGACTCAAGGAATTGAACATCCATGATGGGAAAACCTGGGTTCTGGACGCTCCGGCCGATCCGGACAGCGACCGGACGCTCATCGCCCGGATTACAGGCGGCGGCGCGCTGCAGCTGAATAGTGACGCGGCCGGCATCACCATCACCTCCGCCACGAGCCACACGGGGGGAACCCTCATCAATTCCGGCCTGGTCACTGCCGGAGCGGACAACCTCTTCAGCGCCGGAATCCTGGAGGTCAAGGAAGGTGCAACATTTGACACGGCCGCCACCGCACAAACCAACAGTAAAGGGTTTATTCTGCAAGGCTTGCTCAAGGGCGGCCAGGCATTCTCCAACACGGGCGCCATGTATGTCTTCACCAGCGCGCAGGTGGAATCGGCGCTTGCCAACACCGGAACGCTCCTATTGGCCAATACATCGGGCACAGGGCAGGACTTCCAGCTTTCGGGAGGCCTGAAGGGCGACGGAGGGCATGTAGCCTTTGAAGGAAGCGGCCGTGACACATTGAAGCTCGGCTCCCTCTCCGGATCGCAGGCCTTTACAATGAACATCAACCTGGCCGCCGGAACAAGCGACCGCATCTCCATCGCGGGGGAGGCTTCCGGCACGCACACGGTTCATTTCATCCTGCAAGGCGGCATTCCCTCCTCCCCGTCCTTCATACACGACATGATCACATGGGACAGTCTGGCGGAAGACAGTAATGCGGCAACGCTCTTTACCGGAACGCTTGATGCGGGTTTTTACTCCTACGGCCTTAAACTCAACGCAGCAGGTAATGGATACGACCTGTCGCCGGAGGGCTACAACAACCTGGGCGGCGTACTGCTCAATGTGCTTGGCTGCATGAGTACGGGATGGTTTGAACAGCTTGACACCCTCTCCAAACGCATGGGAGAGCTGCGCATGGGAGCGGACTTTTACAGGCAGCAGGACCAACAGGCCAGGAACGCCGGAGAGGCGCCCAGGGGGCACTACTGGGCGCGCACGGCTTCCGGACGCACGGACACGGACCTGGGCATCGCCGGAGTATGCGGCTTTACGGAATACCAGTATGGGGCAGACAGCGGCGCGGACTGGATTGTTGCATCCGGGAGAAACAGCATGCTGGCTGCCGGTCTCTTCGGAGGATATCGCCGGAGTGACCGCCGCTTCCATGACGGCTGGGGAAGCAAGGGCAGCACGGACAGCGGTTACGGAGGCCTTTACGCCTCATGGCTGCACAGCAGGGGGTGGTTTGCGGACGCGGTTCTCAAGGGAATGAGCTACAATGCCGCATGGAGCGCGGTCCAGCCCGGGGGCACGGAACGTGGCGGCTATGACAACTGGGGATTGGGAATGAGCATGGAAGCCGGGCGGCAGTGGAGCAGCGCCGGAGGATGGTTCCTGGAACCCTCCGTGCAAATCGCATGGCTCCATTCCGGTTCCACGCATATCGTTACGAACCAGGGCCTGGAAGTGGCGGGAAGCGCAGCCGACATCTGGCAATTTGCCGGACGCCTGCGAGCCGGACGCACATGGAGCGTCAACGGAGGCAGGCAGCTGGTGCAGGGCTACGTGAAAATCGGTGTTACGCAGCAGGCAAGCAATGGCGGTGAAGTAAAGGCCGCCGGCAACCAGTGGCGTCCGAATACGGATGGAACCCGCGGCATGGTTGGCTGCGGGGTGGCATGGCAGCTCAGCGCCCGCGATCAGGTGCACCTGGACTACGAATATGTCTACGGAGACAAATACGATCGTCCCTGGACGATCAATTTGGGGTATACGCGGAGCTTTTAGGCACGAAGGAAATCATGTCTCTTCCTCCACCCGGCAAGTTCACTCTTGCCGGGTGTTTTGTTTCTGGCGGTCCTGCCGGAAAGTCTTCTCATGAGGAATAAAAAAGACCGCTTCATGAATGAAGCGGCCCTGAGATTGGAAAAATCAGTATTCGACGCTTAGTGCGCCTTGCAGAATTCTTCAAAGCGGTCCAGCGCTTCCTTCAGAATGTCCAGCGTGGTGCAGTAGCTGATGCGGATGGCCTTGTCATTGCCGAAGGCGATGCCGGGAACGGCCGCCACCTTGTAGCGTTCCAGAAGCTTGTCGCACAGGTTCAGGGAGGTGAGGCCCAGCTTGCTGGTGTCTACGAAGAAGTAGAAGGCTCCCTGCGGTTCCACGACGCTGACGTTCGGGATGGCGTTGAGGCGGGACAGGACATACTGGCGGCGCATGTCGTATTCGTCACGCATGTCGCTGATGAAGCTCTGGTCCCCCGTGAGGGCCTCAATGCCGCCGTACTGCGCGAAGGTGCAGACGTTGGAGGTGGTGTGGTCCTGAATCATCTGGATGGCCTTGGCAATGGGGGCCGGAGCGGCGGAGTAGCCCATGCGCCAGCCGGTCATGGCGTAGCCCTTGGAGAAGCCGTTGATGGTGATGGTCAGGTCGTACAGTTCCGGGCTCAGGGAGGCGATGCTGACGTGCCTGGTGTCTCCGTACACGAGGTGTTCGTAGATTTCGTCAGCCAGGATGAGGATGTCTTCGCTCAGGGCCACTTCTCCCAGGGCGCGCAGTTCTTCTTCTGAATAAACGGCTCCGGTCGGGTTGTTCGGCGTGGTGAGGATCACCATCTTGGTGCGGGGGGTCATGGCTTCCTCAAACTGTTCCGCAGTGAGCTTCCAGCCGTTTTCCGGCGTGGTTTCCACAATGACGGGAATGCCGCCGCACATGCGGACCATTTCCGGATAGCTGACCCAGTACGGGGAGGGGATGATGACTTCGTCCCCCTCGGAGACGGTCGCCATGATGGCGTTGAAGCAGGCGTGCTTGGCGCCGGCGCCCACGGTGATCTGGCTGGGATCATATTCCAGATTGTTTTCCCTCTTGAGCTTGTCGGCAATGGCCTGGCGGAGTGCGGGCAGACCGGCGGAAGGGGTGTACTTGGTAGCTCCGTTATTCAGGGCCGTGATGGCTGCCTGCTTGATGTTGTCAGGAGTGTCCATTTCCGGCTCACCGCCTGCCAAACCGTAAACTTCTTCACCGGCGGCCTTCATAGCCTTGGCCCGGTTGGTCACCTTGAGGGTCAGGGAAGGGGTCAATGCAGCAATGCTGGGGGAAATCATGTCCATTGTTGTGGTGCGATCGTAGAATTTTGATGCCCTGGCGGAAAACAGGCTATTCCCCGCACAGGCGGAAAAACTTTACTCACTGAGCGCACCCCTGGCAAGGAGAATGCTTGTGAAGGCCATTCTTTTTCTTGCGGAGCGCGCGCCTCCCCTCGCGGAAGGGAAGTTTCACTGTCAGCGTTTCATGAATTTGGCCCGTACCGCGTCCAGTTCCGGCGTCTTGAACAGGAAGGCCGCCGCCAGGTAAACGATCCCGGCGCAGCCGCAGACCAGGGAGATGCCCAGGAGCCTGGCCGGGAAGGACCAGTTCAGAAAGTCCTGGAGGAACCACGTTTTACCCGCCCAGCACACGGCTCCCAGCAGGACTCCCGCCGCCAGAATGCGGCCCAGGCCAGAGAACAGCGTCCGTCCGTCCACGCCGCCCAGCTGGCGGCGCAGGTAAAGGAAGTAGAAGAGGAAGTTGAAGGTGGTGACCACGGAGGTGGTCAGCGCCAGCCACGCCGCGTTTTTATGCAGGCCGTAGACAAAGTAGTAGTTGAGGCCGATGCTGATGGCCAGCGCCACGGCGGCGGCGATCAGGGGTACCCAGCGTTTTTCCAGGGCCAGGAAGACGGGCTGGACCACCTTGGTCCCGGCGTAGCCCAGCAGGCCCAGGGAATAGGCGCCCAGCACCTCCCCGGTATAGCGCACCGCCTCCTGGTTGAAGCGGCCCCACTGGTACACGGAGGAGACGAATTCCGTTCCCAGGATGAAAAGGATCAGGAACGCGGGCACCGCAAAAAACGCCACCAGCCGCAGCCCTTTGGCGATGTGGACGGCTACTTCCTTCCTGCCGTCCCCCACCATCATGCGGGAAACCGCGGGGAGGACCACCATGCCCGTCGCCACGCCGAAGAGACCCACGGGAAGCTGCCAGAGGCGGAACGCCGTGGTCAGGGCGGTGACGGAGCCTTTCTGAAGGTCCAGGGCGAAGCCCGTATTGATGAAGATGGTGAACTGCGTGACGCCGGAAGCCAGCACGGAGGGAAGCATCAGCCCCCAGATTTTGCGCACGCGGGGATCGTCCCAATGGAAGTTGGGCTTCCACCGGAAGCCGGTTTTGCGCAGCTTGGGGAGCTGCACGGCAATCTGGGCCGCCCCTCCGATCGTGACGCCGCAGGCAAAGCCGTACAAAGCCCTGGGGCCGAAAGTGGGGTCAATGAAGTATCCGATCAGCAGGCCGAACAGGATGGAGGTGACGTTGAAGGCGGCGGAGGCCAGCATGGGCAGCCCGAAGATCCCCACCATGTTCAGGGCCCCCATGACGAGGGCGGACAGGGAGGCGAAGCCGATGAAAGGCCACATGATGCGGCTCAGGTCCGTGGCGAACAACTGGTCCGTCAGGGAATGGTCCCCGCTGTACAGGGCCTCCATGACGGGGCCGGCAAAAAGAATTCCCAGCGTCACGATGGCGACCATCAGCGTGGAAAGCTGGGTGGCTACCTTGTTGGTCAGCTCCCAGGCGGCCGCGTCGCCTTCCGCCTCCCGTGTTTTGGAGGCTACGCTGGTGTAGGACTGGGAGAGAGCCCCTTCCGCAAACAGGTCCCTCAACAGGTTGGGGATTCGGAAGGCCGTATAAAAGGCATCCAGCACTCCCGTAGCGCCGAACAGGGAAGTGTACACGATTTCCCTGGCCATGCCTGTCAGGCGGCAGGCAAAGATGGCGCCGGAGGCTACCAGGCTGTTCCGCATCAGGGACATGAAAGAGAAGGGCTTACTTGAACAGTTGGCGGCAGTACGGTTCCACGCGCTTCATGGCCGGATTGTCCTTGACGGCCTGGTCGCGGTCGTCCCGGCAGGGGAAGAGATACAGGGCGTAGCCTCCGTAGCCGCCGCCCAGGTATTTTTTGGCAAGGGCGTTCGGGATGTCCGGCAGGGGCTGCATTCCTTCGTCAAGCTGAACGCTGTAGTACAGGGCCACGCCTGCGGCCAGGGTATTGATGTTGCGTTCCAGCACTCCGGTGCGGGCAATGAGGGAGGATTGGGAGATGCGCACGTAATCGCGCTGTTCGTCCGCCATTCTGGGAGTGTCGTGTTCCTCCCCCGTGTACAGAATGGCCATTCTTCCTTCCAGGAAGTCGCCCGTGCCCTTGACGTCCAGCACGGGGGAACTGCCGGAACGCCAGACGCACAGCCCCGTTTCCGCAATGACGGCGGGGTCCTGCCAGCCGACGCCCAGAGCGAGTTCGGAAGCGACCGGGTCGCGTCCTTCCAGCATGGCCCACGCGCCGCTGCCGCCCAGTCCGGACCGCTTTTCATACGGCCATTCGCAGAGGGACACCATGGGGGTGATGGCGCAGTTGACCACATAGGAGCCTTTTCTGGCGTAGCGGGGAACGTCCAGCCATCCTCCGGCAAAGTCCACGCGGAGCGGCACGGTGGACGGGGCCTTGATCCGGTTCACCAGCATGGTGGTGGAAACGGGGGCGAATTTGGGAGGCGTCTTGGGAAGCACCACATAACTCGCGCCCACACGGGAGCACAGCTCCTTCTTGATGCCGCTGTAAAGGTCGTCCTCCGTCACGGCCAGGACGTCGGGCCTTTCCTGAAGAAATTCCTCTTCAAAGTCCAGGCCCTTCTTCATGCCGGTGCCCAGAATGACCTTGTCCACCATGCGCAGGCTTTCCAGCAGCACTTTCTTGTGTTCGTCCGGAATGGACGGTTTGCGCTGCTTGTGGTGCCACAGCACGGGTTCCGAGGCAAAGGAGACGATCAGATAGTCGCCCAGGGCCCGGGCTTCTTCAAAAAACTGGATGTGACCGGCGTGGACGATGTCATAGCAGCCTGAAACGAAAACTTTTTTCATGCGCGTGGTGATAGATAATTAGTCCACGGCAGTATGCCCTATTGCTCCGCCGGATGCAAGAGCCGGGTGGAAGTACGCCAAAAAACGGCACGGACCTTAGAAGGCCCGTGCCGTTGAAGAAAAAGAAAAATCAATGTCTGCCGGAACCGGTCAGGACGCCATGGCTTCCTGGTAGCGGCGTTCCACGTCGTCCCAGTTGATGAGGCGGCAGAAATCTTCAATATAATCCGCCCGGAGGTTCTGGTGCTTCAGGTAATAGGCGTGTTCCCAGACGTCGCAGACGAGGATGGGGACGAGACCGGGAATTTCCAGGTTCTGGTGCTTTTCCGCGCCGCAGATCACCAGCGTCTTGCTCATGGGGTCCACTCCCAGAATGCCCCAGCCGGAACCTTCCACGCCCTGGGAGGCGGCCTTGAATTCCTTCATCATGGCTTCCAGGGAACCGAATTTTTCCTTGATGGCGTCCACCAGGGGGCCCTGCGGTCCCTTCTTGGGGTCGGGCGTCATGTTGGTCCAGTAAATGGTGTGGAGGACGTGGCCGGAAACATTGAAGGACAGGTTGCGCACCCAGTTGGTGGTGGCGGAGGCGTCCAGCTTGCCGTCCGCGATTTCACGGAGCTTTTCAGCCGCGGCGTTGGCGCCGGCGACATAGGCCGCATGGTGCTTGTCGTGGTGGATGCGCACGGTTTTTTCATCCAGCATGGGTTCAAGCGCGTCGTAGGCGTACGGAAGGGGCGGTAACACGTACTTGCCGTCGGCATAGCCGACCGTGGAGGGATCTTGCTTTTTAGTCATCTTGTGCTGTGGTTGTATAGACGGCCCTGTTGCCCGGGCCTGGCTGATTGTTCCCAGCGCCGCCAATGAGGAAAGGGCGATGAAACGCCTTCTGTTCATGTCCGCGCCACGGGAATTCATGGAAGTTTGGACATGGATGGATTTGGAGTTGTTCAAAAAACTTAGAACATCGGGCATTTTTTTCCTTTCCCGCCGGAGGCTGCCGGAAAAAGCTTCCTACCTTCTGGCCGCCGCGGCGGGGCCCTGGGCTCCGTAGGCGCTGACGCCCCTGACGGCGACGGACCCGGCATCCCCCAGGAAGGATTTGGGCAGCGTCACGCGGGTCTGGCTGCCCGGCAGAAGGATGCGCGTGGCCCACTGGCTGCCGTAGCGCGCCTGGACGGCCCATTTCCGGGAGGGATTGCCGGACGGCTGCCAGGAAAGGGTTACGGTGGAACCGTTGTCCGCCACGTAAAAATTCTGCGGCTGGCCCGGCGTTCCGGTTCCGCACCAGGGCATGGCGGGAGGGACGGCCATGGAGGGATACAGCCTGTTCAGGTATTTCTGGATGCCTCCGGCATTCCTCATGATGGATTTGACGCTCCAGAAGCACTGCCCGGGGGCGGTTCTGGCCAGGGAGCGGGAATAATTGACCTGCGCCGCGATTTCAGAGGCGGGGCGTCCCGGATCCTCGCTGCTCATGATGCGCGCCGTGGCGATGCCCGGCCATACCGGGCGGCTGGTGTTCTGGGCGGCCCACCACTGCATCAGGACCGGAAAGCTCTGCTTGGCCGGGCTGCAGCGCCAGTAAAGCTGCGGGGCCAGGTAATCCACCCATCCGCGGGAAAGCCACTTGCGGGCGTCGCAGGCCAGGTGCTCGTAAGCGTCCACTCCCGCTTCAATGCCGCCGGGAACGCCCGGACGCCAGATGCCGAACGGGCTGATGCCCACGCGCACCCAGGGTTTGGAGGATTTGACGGACTTGTACATGTCATGCACGAAGTCGTCAATGCAGGCCCGGCGCTGGGAGGGCGACTTTCCGTCGCTGAAGCTGGCGGGGGACCAGGTGCGGCCGGGCGTGGGGTAGGGGTAGAAATAGTCGTCCAGGTGCACGCCGTCAATATCGTAGCGGCGCACGACGTCCAGGATGACCCTCATCGCGTGGTCACGGGAGGCGGAGGCGCTGGGATTCATCAGCAGAACGGAGCCGTTGCGTTTCATCAGGTCCGGACGGGTGAGGGAAATATGGTTGCGGCCCACGGCGTGCTTTACGTTCGCCTTTGCCCGGAAGGGGTTGAACCAGGCGTGCAGTTCAATGCCGCGGCGGTGGGCCTCCTGAATGGCGAAGGCCAGGGGGTCATACCCCGGATTGACGCCGGGCCCGGAGAGCCACTGGCTCCACGGCTCCAGGGAGGACTGGTACAGGGCGTCCGCGTTCGGGCGCACCTGGAGAAAGACGGCATTCAGCTTCAACTGAGCGCAGGTATTCAGGATCGTCAGCAGCTCCGCACGCTGGGCAGCGCCGGAAAGGCCGGAACGGGAGGGCCAGTCAATGTTATGGACGGTGGAAATCCACGCCGCGCGGAATTCCTGCGGGGCGGCGGGGACGGATTCTCCGGAGGGCTGCCACCCCAGCGCCTGGGAGGCCAGGGCCAGCAGGGAGCAGGAAAGGGCATGGAAAAAGGGAAATCTGGTCATGATGGGATGGTGAGGAATGCTTCTGGGACATTTAACGCCCATTCGGTGAATCTGTCCATGGCGGATGCCGGCGGTTCCGTCATGGAAGGGCGGCGGCCGTGGCATTCAGCGGGGCCGGGACGCCAGGCTGTTGACCAGATGAGCGTTGAATCCGGCCCCGAAACCGTTGTCTATATTGACGACGGACACGCCGTTGGCGCAGGAGTTCATCATGGCGAGCAGCGTAGTTACTCCGCGGAAATTGGCTCCGTAGCCCACGCTGGTGGGTACGGCGATCACGGGGGCTTTTACCAGCCCGGCCAGCACGCTGGGAAGCGCTCCTTCCATGCCTGCCACAGCCACCAGCACGGTGGCCCGGCGGATGGAATCCAGATGGGAAACCAGGCGGTGCAGGCCCGCCACGCCGCAATCCCGGTACCGGAGCACCCGGCTGCCCAGGAATTCCGCCGTCAGGGCGGCTTCCTCCGCTACGGACTGGTCCGAGGTGCCCGCGCTGACGATGCCGACGAAGCCCTCCGTCTGCGGAACGGGGTTCGCCATGATGCGCATGAGGCGCGCTTCCGGGTGCATGTCCGCCTCCGGAAAGGCGCGGTTCAGGTAGTCCAGCGCCTCCACGTTCAGGCGCGTGGCCAGCACGTTCTGTCCGGCGGCAAGCAGGCCGCGGGCTATCTCTTCAATCTGGTCCGGGGTTTTTCCTGCGCCGTAAATCACTTCCGGGCATCCGGTGCGCTCCAGGCGGCCGTAATCAATATCCGTATGGGAAGATGCGGGCGCAGTGGCGGCCCGGATTTTTTCCGCCGCTTCCTCCGTGGAAAGGCGGCCTTCCTCAAGCTGATGCAGGATGGCGGTAATGTCATTCATGATGGTTCGTTCATGCTGCCTCTGGAATATCCTTCCAGGTCCAGGGTGATGTAGCGGAAGCCCAGCTCCCGCAGGCGGTGCGCTATGGGAGCGGCAAGCTCCCCGCTCCGGAACAGTCCGCGTTCCTCCTCCGGCAGTTCAATGCGGGCCAGGTCGTCCCCGTGAACCCGGACGCGGCAGCCTTTCAGCCCCAGGGAGCGCAGGAAGGCCTCCGCCGCATCCACGCGCCGCAGCAGGGATTCCGTCACGGGGCGGTTGTGCTCCAGCCGGGTCAGCAGGCAGGCATAGGCCGGCTTGCCGCTGACGGACTCCGGCAGGCCAAGTCCGCGGGCCACGCTGCGGATGTCCGCCTTGTCCATGGCGGCTTCCAGAAAGGGGCTCAGAATGCCGAGTTCCTGCAAGGCTTTGCGCCCGGGGCGGTAGTCGCCCAGGTCATCCGTGTTGGAGCCGTCTGCCAGCAGGGGAAAGCCCGCTTCCGCGGCTCTGGCAGCCAGGGCGGAAAACAGGGCATGCTTGCACAGGTAGCAGCGCAGTGGCGGATTATCCGCAAGGGAAGGCAGGATGGGGAACGCCAGTGTCTCCTGGCGAATGCCCAGGCGGCGGCACAGCTCCGCGCTGTCCCGCACTTCCTCCTCCATTACATAGGGAGTTTGCGCGGTCAGGGCCAGGCAGTGTTCCGGCCCCAGAACCTTGGCAGCAGCAGCCAGCAGCACGCTGCTGTCCAGCCCGCCGGACAGGGCGACGGCGATGCGCTCCCTGGGGAGCAGGACGGCGCGCAGCCGTTCAAACGGAGTCTGTGGAGGAGGAGTCATGGGAGGGGGTGGGGAAAAGCCCCATCAACTGGCACTGTTCCAGCGGCAGTCCGGTGTTTTCCGCCAGGGTTCTGCAATCTTCAAATTCCGCCTTCCGGTGATGGGGGCGTCCGTTCATGAAAGAGGTTTTTACATGCACCGTTCCGTGGGGAGTGCATACGGAGGCGCTCTCCCGGCGCAGGATGTGGCGGCACGTATCATGCTGGCGTATCCCCGGCGTGCTGCTGTGCAGGAAAAACGCTTCCCTCACGCGGTCCGCCTGTTCCGGCAGGCACAGGGCGCAGACTTTGACCGCCAGGCGCCCCTTCTTCATGCAGATGGACTCCTGCCAGGCGTCCAGCGCGCCGGCCTCCATCAGCTTTTCCGCCAGGTAGGCGGTCTGTTCCGGCGTCATGTCGTCTATATTGGCGCACAGCTCCGTCAGCAATTCCGGGGAACTCTCCTGTTCCTCCGTTTCCACCAGCATCACCCGGAGGATATTAGGCAGGGGGAGCCCCTGGCGGTGGCCGATGCCGTAGCCGGTTCCGGTGATGCGGCCCGCCAGCGGGGCCGGGACAGGCCGCGCCAGGGCGGCAATATAAGCTGCTCCGGTGGGAGTGGTGGCCTCATGGGTGGTTCCGTTCAGGGTGGACTGGAAGCGGCTCGCCAGCAGGGCTGTGGCCGGGGCCGGAACGGGCATCGTTCCGTGCTGGCAGGTCACGGTGCCTGAGCCCAGTTCCACCGGTCCAGTGAAGACGGCGTCCGCCCGGAGCAGCTCCAGGCAGATGGCGGCCCCCGTGATGTCAATGATGGAGTCCACCGCTCCCACTTCATGGAAATGGACTTCCTCCGGCGTGGTGCCGTGCACCTGGGCCTCCGCCTCCGCCAGCAGGGAGAAAATGGAAAGGGCCGTCCGCTTTACGGCGTCTGAAAGGCCGCTTGCCCCAATAAGCCTGCGGATATCCGCCATGGTCCGGTGATGGTGTGCATGGCCGTGGCCGGAATGGCCTTCTTCCACCGTCAGTACGTCAATCCGCGTTCCCTGGATGCCGGACTGCTGCGCACGGCGGCATTCCAGTTTCCATTCCCCGTGCACGTGCAATTTGGACAGCTCCCGTTCCAGGCTTTCCCTGTCCACGCCCAAATCAATCAGGGCGGCCAGATTCATGTCTCCGCTGATGCCCGCGCTGCAATCATAGACCAAGGCTCTCATGATAGGCCAGTGTAGAAGGAAAACATCCCGGCTCAAGGTCAAAGTGAGCCTTATCTCCGCAGGGTTCCCGGCGTCCGGCAGCGCGGGTTTGGCTCATTGCCGCCCGGCCATGCAAAGATGGCCTGTGAAATACATTGCTAGAGAACTTCAAATATGCCACAATTCCTGCGGCGCTGACCAGCGCCGGCCCTCGTCCATATCATGTCCATCCCGTTCTTTTCGAAATTACGATCCCAGAAGCACTATCTTCAACTGGTCAAGCCGGAATTGAAGCAAGTTTCTGAGTTTGTGGAAGCCCAGGCATCCTGTTTTGACCCGGAAGTCACCGACTACATGGAAACAGTGTGCCAGTCCAAGGGGAAAATGCTCCGGCCGGCCCTGGTTCTGCTGGTAGCCGGCGCCACGGGCGGCATCAAGGAAGCCCACATCCGGCTGGGAGCCCTGCTGGAAATGGTGCATCTGGCCTCCCTCGTGCATGATGACGTGATTGACGAGGCCGACAAGCGCCGTGACGAGGCCACCGCGAACGCCCTGTGGGGCAACAGCCTGGCCGTACTGCTGGGGGATGTTCTCTTTTCCCATGCCATGGTGCTTGGTACCGAGTTCGGCAGCACGGAATTCTGCCGCAGGCTGGCGAACACCGTCAGGGACGTATGCCAGGGGGAAGTGGCCCAGTCCAGCCGCCTGTATGACCTGAGCATGACCCGCGAGGAATACTTTGAAATCATCCGGAAAAAAACCGCCTCCCTGTTCTCCGCCGCTACGGGCGGCGCGGCGTGGATCTCCGGAGTGGCCCCGGAAGTGGAGGAATCCCTTTACCAGCTGGGAGACCTGCTGGGGGTGGCCTACCAGATTTACGACGACTGCCTGGACATGGTGGGCGATGAAGACGATGCCGGCAAAACGCTCCACACGGACGCCACCAAGGGCAAGCTGACCCTCCCCATCTTCAACTTGCTGGAATGCGGGGACAGGAACGTGGAAGCCACGCTCAGGGACGCCATTGAAAACCGTGAAGTGGTGGATTACTCCGCCTTTCAGGACAACCCCGTTTTTGCGGAGGCCCTGGACAAGTCGATCCAGGTGGCTCTGGAGAAAAACGAGGCTGCCCGTGAAATCCTGTGGCTCCTTCCCCAGACGGAATACCGTGAGGCCCTGGCGGAAATGACCTTCTACATGGACGAGTTGCTCAACGACTGCCGTATCTCCTGAGCTTCATTCACATCCTTAAAAAGGGAGGACGGTTTCCGGAAATGGACTTCGGCAACTTGTCTGGAATCCAGAACGCTGTTCACGAAGGCAGGCTCCGTGGCATTTTTTTAAACCGGGACCGTTTCCCAGGGCTCCTTCCTCATGAAACGGTCCCTCTATCCGGGCCTGCGTGCCTCCCTGCTTCACTGGACGGAAAATCCGTTTCCATGGGCTGGCTTTTTTAGAGCGGGAGACCGATGAAGATGCCTTGCAGGTCAGCAGGCGCAGCCTCTCCGGCGGCCTGGCGAAGCTTGTGCGGGCAGGATGGTGATGATTTGGTTCTGCAGCAACTGCACTTTGGAGGCGCGCTGTGCTGTGATGTTATTGGTTTGCTGGAGGGGATAACACCCTTGATTGCTGTTACCGAGCTCATCTATATCAAATAACCGGTTTTCTCCCCAGTGCTTGGCGAGCAGTTTGGAGTTATCCGTTGTTGCATATCCGGCAATAACGCACCAATGTGCATGCGGAAGGTCCGTCCACTGGACGCCAGTCCGGGGGAAACCGTGTTTTTCGTTTTGCTTATCATTGATAACTTGAAAAGGAACGAGGGCATACCCTCCCTGATCAATGGTGTCCCGGATGGTTTGTTCATGAAATAACTGGCAGGCGGCGGAGCAGCTTCCGTTGGCTCTCGCATGGATGAAACGGGCAAAATCGTGGGGATGGAAAACTTCCCCTACCTCGCTTAAACAGCCCTCTGCACGATTGGTGAGGGGATATTGAACGGCCAATTTTAAAAGCTCCATATTCGTCCATGCGGCATCAGGATTGAAGCAATTGAGGACATAGGAGGCTGCGTAAAAGCCGCAGGAGGGGTGGGACGTCTGTCGGTCCATCTCCTCCCGATAGGTATTGGGAACGGTACACATGACGTAGCCTGCGTAATGGGCTGAGGAGAAGGCGAGTATATTTTGGTTCCGTGTCATCTTGATTACCGGGGTTCATGGAGCCGGTGAATGAAGATATACGGCTGGAGGAAAATTCCGGAAAGGCTGGCTTGGCGGGAGGAGGCATCCGGTTTTTAAAAGGCGCCTAAACCATGTTGGAAAAGGGCGCCGTATTCAGGATTCGGGGTGTAGCGTTGGCTCGTTTGGAACTATACGGATGGGAACAGGTAGATAGCAAATGGAGAGGGGCAACGCGTTTTTTGGCGGCGGCAGGGAGCATCCGGAATGGTTTTATCTTTTTCCTCAGGCGTCAGCCGGGCCTGCGAGCATGCGCGGAGGCGGGACGGCTTGCAGACAGCCAGCTTCCATGCTAAAAGGCAGGGAAGGAAAGTAGAATAATTCGGCGGGTATGGAAGGAAAGTTTTCTCCTGCGTTCTGCTTCCCGGAAAACGGTGATTCCGGAACATTGAAGCAAACACGGAGCGGCAACTCCCATCAACATGATATGACTGAAAACGAGACCTTTGAGAAAGTGGATTTCCATGAAATGGAGCTGGATGATGAATACTATGATTGCGTATTCGTCGCGTGTGATTTTTCAAAGCTGGTCATCCGGAATACCGATTTTGAGAAGTGCGAGTTCAGGGCGTGCAATTTCACGCTGGCCAGCTTCAAGGGAGCCCTCCGGGATGTTGCCTTTGCCGACTGCAAGATGACTGGCGCAGACTTTACGGACATCGACAGGTTTTCGGACGGCCTGGTCTTTGAAAACTCGCATCTTGATTATGCCAGCTTTGTAGAAGCCAGGTTGCGGAAAACCGTTTTTCGCGGCTGCAAGATGTATGAGGGGTACTTCAATGACGCCGACATGGCGGAATCCGTTTTTGACCGCTGTGACCTGGAACGGGTTTCTTTCGTCGGAACCAATTTGGAGAAAGCCGATTTTTCAACCTCTTTCAACTTTTCGATCAATCCCGCCATGTGCAAGCTGAAAAAGGCGGTCTTTTCCCGGCATGGGCTGGAAGGGCTGCTCGCCCATCTGGACATTGACATCAGGGGATAGGAGCGCGGCCACGGTTTAACTGGAATACGGAATAGGCCGTTATAGCGGGTAAAACAAGAATGCGGGCATTCCCGTTTCAGGAATGCCCGCACCGTTTCAACGCAGGTTAGAATTTGGAATTCCGCTTCTTCACTTCCTCTACGAGTTTGGAAAGGGATTTTCCCTTTTTGCGCTTATCATGTTCCGAAGCGGAAAAGTATTCCGCTTCCCGCCGGAGCTTCAGATAGCTTTCATAAACCTCGCGGTCCAGCAGGCCGGTGTTCACTGCTTCCAGGACGGCGCATCCGGGCTCATGGATATGCCCGCAATTCTTGAAACGGCATGCCGCCGCGAAGTCGGAAATATCCAGCGCTTCTGCAAGGGAACCGGGCTGGCCGATCGCCAGGCCGAATTCCCGGACGCCCGGAGTGTCTATTAAAACGCCCGAACCGTCCATCAATACCATTTCCCGGCGGGTGGACGTGTGCCGTCCTTTGCCCGTGGAGGAGCTTATATGGGAGGTGGACAGGACCGGTTTTCCGCACAGCGCATTCACCAGGGAACTTTTCCCGACGCCTGAGGAACCGACAAACACCACTGTTTCCCCTTCCGGAATGGACTCCCGCAGCCGTAGAATCGACTGGGGTTCATGAATGCTTGTAAAAAATACAGGCATCCGGCGCTCCAGGTGTTTGACCTGTTCTTCAATGCCCTGCCTGTCAAACCCTAGATCGGCCTTGTTCAGCACCAGTACGGGTTTGATTCCCTCTTCCAATATCTGAACCATGAAACGCTCGGCTCTGCGGATATTGAAATTATCATCCAGGCTCTGGACAATGAATGCCTTGTCCACGTAAGAGGCGATGGCCTGCCTGTCGGAAACCGTTCCGCTTTTCTTGCGGTACAGGGTCCGTTCATGGGGCAGCACATCGACGATGATTCCTTTCGTTTCATCAAAGGGCTGGAAAATCACCCAGTCGCCCGTGCAGGGCAGTTCAAAGGCTGGTTTTTCATACATCATGTTTCCCCTTAATTCGCACTGGAACACTCCGTTCTCCGCCACGATCTCATAACACGTCCTGTGCACGATGGCGATGCGGCCATGGGGCAGGGCGCTGTACGTAGATTCCCGTTTGAGCCGGCTTAACTTCTCATTCCAGCCGTAAGCATTTAAATGAATCATTGTTCCGTCTTTTTTGCGATGTAAAACACGTAGCCGTAGAATTCCTTGTACCTGCGGTATAATTCCTCTTCATGGCGCAGGGATGCGACTAATTCCGCGGCGGCTTCATTTCCCGGATATTGATGAAGGAACATTTCCTGCACGGGAACCTGCGGAGCGTAATAATGCTCCGTCCAGCAGCTTTCCGGCAGAATGAAGGAAGCGACAGGCACGTACCCGGCCCTCTGTATCTGGGCTATCTTGTTGGGTATGGTGTCTATCTCCGGATACATGTCCATCCAGAAGCGGTGAATCTCTTCCGGACGTTCCGCGGTAAACCACGAGCTTTCGGAAATGGCCAGGTAGCCTCCCGGTTTCAGGAACTTGCGCCATTCGTTCAGCCCCCGTTCAAAGCCGATATTGTAAATGGCCCCTTCCGACCAGATCAGGTCCAGTTCTTCTTCTGCAAAAGGGAGCTTGTCCATGGAACCGACGATGCCTTCTACCCTGTCCTGCAAGCCTGACTGTGTTGCCTGGCGGTTGAAGATGCGGATGAAATCCGGGAACAGGTCAAGCCCCGTAACGCTTCCCTGAACATGTGCGGCAAGCGTCCTGGTCTGTCCGCCCGTGCCGCAGCCGAGGTCGGCGATGCGGGATTGTCCGGTCAGATTGTCAATGAAGCCGAGGGCCTTGAGGGTAGCCTCCGGGCTGCCGGGGCCCTGCCGTTCCAGGCGCGAGAAATATTCGCAGATGAAATTGAAATCGAATTCGTGAATTGTTTTGTTTTTATTACTCATTAATTTAGTAAATGTTGTATGCCATGAGGGCACGGCACAGCGGCGCCGTCATCGTGGCAGATAGATTAACGTTGAAATTCCAATAATACGGAACTTCCTCCCGGAAGGGATAATCCGGGAGCAAACAAAAGGGGACAACCGCTACGGAAAGTACCGGTTGTTTACAAGGCCGAGGCCGATTTAAATGAAGTATTAAACATGAAGCAAAGATATATCGTCTTGTGCCGGACTGGAAATGCGCTGCCGATAAGATTGTTTCAGAAGCAACTTTTCCGGTGCGGCGGGGAACAGGGGTAAATCCCCGTTCGCCTCATATCTTCTCTGTAATTTGTATTTCCAATACTTTCCCGAAAGTATGCCCGCGGACAGGATGTGCGGGCCGTGCCGGAATTTCGCACGGTCCGGCTGTCTTTTTCAAGACATTATTATGTCTGCTGTTCTCCGGAGCCGGAAAAAACGTCATTCCCGCGCGTCGGGGATGCTTCCTCTACTCCGTCTTTCCGTACCTGCGCGCCCGGAAGGAATAGGCTACCGCCACCACGGCGGCGAGTATGGCGTACAGGATGAAGCGGTCTGTGGAGATGGCGTTGGCGGATTCTCCGTTGGACAGGAAAAAGGTGATGGCGGCCACCAGCATGTTGCCTGCAAAGATGGTGAGGTTCCAGAAGCTGGTGATGACGCTTTTCAAATGCAGCGGAGCCTGCGTGTAGGCGAATTCGAGGCCGGTGGTGCTGAGCAGGATCTCGGAAATGGTGAGCACGCAGTAGGGGATCAATTGCCACGCGATGGACATGGAGGCGCCTCCCTCCAGCCTGTATTGCAGGAAAGCGACAATCAGGAACGTCACGGAGCTCAGGGCCAGCCCCGTTCCAAGGCGCACCAGGGGCCGCGCCAGCGTCACCACCTTCGGATAGACGAATACGGTGATCAGTGGAATGAACACCATCACGAAAATGGGATTGGCCGCCTGGATTTGCGCCGGCCCGATGGACCAGTCTCCGCCGCCCGGGAGCGGGATGGAAAGGGGAATCATCCTGCTGCCCTGGGCCACCCAGGAGGAGGCCGTCTGTTCAAAGATGGACCAGAAGGGAATGATGAAGACAAAGATGGAGAGGATTTTCAGGATGTGCCGGGCGTCCTCCACGGCGGAAGCTCCGCAGCGTTGCTCCGCATTCTTCCAGCCCCCGTGGAACAGGACGATGAAGAGCACTTTCCAGAAGCCGGCGCGGCCGTTGTTGCGTTCAGGCGGCGTTCTGTGGTACTTCTTGCGGCCCAGCCAGAAGACGAAGGTGGCGATGCCCATGAAAATGCCCGGAACGGCAAACGCCCAACTGTACCCGTAATGCTGTTCCATGGCCGGAATGACCAGGAAGGAGAAGAAGGAGCCCAGGTTGATAGCCCAGTAAAAGGCATTGAAGGCCTTGGTCATCAACTGCGGGGATTTGTCCGGAATCTGGTCCCCCATGAAGGCGGAGACGCAGGGCTTGATGCCTCCCGCGCCCAGCGCGATGATGAACAGGCCCGTCATCAGGATGTAACGGCGCGCTTCAATGGTATGGAAGAGGTCCGCCGTGGCCAGGACTCCGTGCCCTACGCAGTAAAGCAGGGAAATGTAAAGAATGGTCTTGTACCGGCCCCAGACCTTGTCCGCCAGCCATGCGCCCGCCAGGGGAAGCAGGTAAACCATTCCCGCGAAGACGTGAAGGGTGGCGGTGGCCCAGTTTTCGCTCATCAGCAGGTGGCCCGTCATGTACAGCATGAGGATGGACTTCATGCCGTAGAAGCTGAAGCGTTCGCAGGCTTCCGTTCCGATGATGTACCTGGACTGGGCGGGGAGGGCGCTCATGGATGATGAAGGGGGAAGGGGGGCAGGGATGGCGGAACAAGGGCAATAAAAATGATGGCCCCGGTGCGGGGGCCATCATAGGAAGGCATTTTGGCGGCATTCCGCCCCTGTGCGGCGGGACACGGGGGTAATGACGGCTGCCATGGAAAGGAAGGGTGTTAGCGTTCCTGGTTCAGGATGGGGGCGATCTCCACCTTGTACTGGGCGATGCACGCTTTCAGCCAGTCCAGCATGATCATGGATTTGGCCTGGGCGGTCAGGGCCGGGGCAATCTGCTGGGTGGCCTTGATCTGGAACTCCGGCGTATCCTCCAGTTCGCGCTTGACGAGCTGGGTCAGCAGGATGCCGTCCCCCGTGTTGATGGGCTGGGCCATCCGGCCGGGGTTAATGACGGAAACCGCCTGGAACACTTCTTCAGGGACCGGGAGTTCCTTGGGCGGAGCCAGGCGGGAATTCATGGCGCGGTCCAGAAGGGCCTGGAGTTCTTCCTGGCTTCTGGCGTTTTGGAGGTTGACGCTGCTCAGGAGGGCGTTCGGATTGATGAAGGGACCGTAGGCGGCGGTCTTGGCTCCGGCCTTCCCGGCGATGGCGTTGAACTGTTCCACGGGCTTTTCAGCCTTCTGCAATTCCGTGTTGAGTTCGGCGGCGGCCTTGTTCATGGATTCCACGGTCATGCTTTCCAGCAGGTCGGCGCGGGCGCTGTTGCGGGCGGTTTCATAAGGCAGCGCCTTTACCGGGGTAACGCCTTCCAGGCGGACCAGGACGACCTGTCCGTTTTCCAGCACCTGCATGGTGCTGATCTGTTCGGCTCCGGTCTTGGCGCGCGCTTCTTCAATGGCCTTGGCGTCCGCATCCGCATTCAGGGCGGGGGCTCCCGTCAGGGAGAAGGCCACGTCCAGCAGGGTGGCGCTGCGTCCGTCGGAGGCGGACTGGTTGATCGGCTGGTTGATTTCCTGGGGCGCATTCTTGCGCGTCACGGCCGTGTAGGACTTCTTCTCCATCTTGCAGACGTCGGGAGTCTTGGCCAGGGCTTCACTGATGGCCTGGTCCATGTTCCTGCCGTTGGTGGCGTTCAGCGGTTCCCAGATGTCATTTTCCACCAGGTTCATGGTTTCCATGGTGGCGTTGGAAATATCGCCGGGCTTGGGAGCCTGGGCATCGCCCGCGGGGGTGAAGGTGTACACGGTGAAGAAGCGGGCTTCCTCGTTCTTGTAATTTTCCTTGTGCTTGTCCCAGAAGGTTTTGATTTCCTCTTCTCCCGGGTCCGTCTTGGGACGGAAGGCGCTCTTTTCCAGGAAGGCGGTGTTGATCGTGATCTGCTGGCTGTTGGACTCCGCCACGGCTTCGGCAAAGCCGGATTCCACGGAAATGCCGCCGGTCAGCACATCCTTGATGCGCACCAGGCTGATGGTGTCTTCCATCAGGCCGCGCAGCAGTTCCTCCTGAAGCTTCTTGCCCATGTTGCCGCGCATGGAAATGAAATTGTCGTACTTCCGGGGGTCGAAGACGCCCTTCTCATCCTGGAATTCGGGAATGTTGCAGATGGCGTCGTCAATCTCCGTAGTATTGGGCGTCAGGCCCAGCCGGCTCGCCTCCCTGCGGATGATGCCGCGGTAGGCCAGGAAAGCGGCGTTGGGATTATTCGTTTTCAGCAGGTGGCAAAGTTCCCGCAGGCTTTCTTCCGAGCTGAAATTGTCCTGGAGCAGCGGGCCGAAGGTGGAAGGGAAGGAGAAAGCCACGGACAGGCCGGTTCTGCCCATGCTGTTGTAATCCTTTTCTCCGTAAGACTTGCCGTCCACGGAAACGAAGGTTTGCTTGAACATGCCGGTCAGGGAGCCGCCGCTTACGTCCCCGCCGATGAACATGAGGCCCACAAACACCAGGGCCATGGCTGCCATGATGACGATTGTATGTTTACGTAAGTAATCTAACATGGAATGTTAAGTTGAAGATGCGCGTGTGGCCGGTCCCGGACTGACGGCAGCCTGGACAGCCCGGACCTTTTACACCTTTTCCCGCCGCTAGGCAAGAACGAAGCTTTCCGCTTCCGGCGGCTTTTCCAAAACATTGCGGCATGCGCTTTCCTGTCATGAAGGGCGTTTCCGGTCACGGCAGAACAGTTTTTGACCTCGACGGTGATGCAAATACCCCTTATGTTGCTCCTGCGCGGAAGGTTCCGGATGCCGCAGGGCGGTCCGGCCTCGTGGGGCCTGTTCCCTCCCGCGCATGTCCGTAGCCGGATGTTCCTTTAATCGCAAGGATTTATGCTGAACCAGGTAGTAGAACTCAAAAGAGAAGTGACGGCGGTCCAGATCCCCAGCGGGGATGTGCTCACGCTGCCGGAGGGGGAACGCGTGTATATCACCCAGATACTGGGCGGCTCCTATACCGTGGCTACGGACCATGGCCTGGCCCGCATCTCCCGGGAAAATGCGGACGCCCTGGGAGCGGAAGCGGCGGAAGCCTCCCCGGAGGCGGCTGAACTGGATGAAAACGCCACGCTTGAAGAACGGGTATGGGATACGCTGAAATGCGTGTACGATCCGGAAATCCCCGTGGATATCGTCAACCTGGGCCTGATTTACGACGTGACCGTCATCGAGCTGGAAAACGGCCTGCATCACGTGGCGGTCAAAATGACTCTTACGGCGCCCGGCTGCGGCATGGGACCCCATCTGGTGATGGAGGCCAAGGACCGCATTGAAGCGCTGGAAGGCGTGGAGGCCGCGGATGTGGAAATGGTGTGGGACCCCCCCTGGAACCAGGACATGGTCAGCGAGGAAGGCAGGATGAAACTCGGATTGATCTGACTCCATGCCGGTGACATTGAAATTATCCGACGACGAGGCGCGCGATCTGGCGGAAATGCTTTCCACCGCCGCCACGGTGGCCGCCTCCAACCAGCAGGACGGGGCGGAAGGACGCCTGGTGGCATGGGGAAAGCTGGTCTCCCGGCTGATGGAGGAACTATCCGCCACGCCCAAACTGAAGGGCCGCATTGCCTACGCGGACGATCTGGGCGGGTACGCCTTCACCCGGGAATATGAGGAAAACGCCTTTTTCCAGGACTGCCTGGACGAGTACCGGGACAACATTTTCTGGGCGGACCTGGTGACGCGCATGGCGGACAAGGCCATCAGCGAACACCTGGGGCCGGAGTACTTTGAAAGCATGCCGGAGGAGGAACGCCGCCGGACGGCGGAAGCCCTGGAAAAATCCCTGTGGCAGGAATGCGCCAGGTACGGCATTGACCGGCTGGGTTTCATCCTTCCCCCGTCGGACGGTTAAAAGGGAAAATTGTTCAAGGAATATCCGTGAACCGGATACTGCCTGAATGGCGGACGGCCCGGACTGCATGCGTGGATGCGCTGGGGATGGCTGGCGCGTGCGTCGTGCGTTTGCGTGGCTATTGAGCAGATGGACGGCGTATTTATCCTGTTCCAGGTTTTTGGCTGGCACGCGTTGCGGAAGCGCCGCAAGCCCTGCGTCAGCTGAAATGAAAAACGTCCGGCAGGGGGGTACTGGTTTTCAGGATAAAAAGTCCGCTGGCGCTCAGTTTTACCTTGGGGGCCGCGGGGGAGCTGCGGCAATCCCCGGATGGGCAGGACAAATCCGGGCAGTTTCCGCGGACCGGGAATTGTTCATGCGCCGGGCCGGAGCCTTATTCCTCCGGGTCCTCCGGCATGGGAGGGGTAGGGCTGCCCAGGTGTTCCGTCTCCTTGGGAGTGGAGAGCACCTTGTAATACGCCCATGCGGCGGCGGTCAATACGCCGCCGATGGAAACGATCATGGTTAGCCAGCCGGTAAGGGACATGATTATTTGATGTTCTCCTGAACGAGCCTGGTGACGACTTCATCAGGCTGGACAGGATTGGCATCCTGGGGCAGGGGACGGTTCTGGAACAGTTTGAAATCCGTCATTTTTGTTTCTCCGCCCGTCTGGAGCAGAACGGAACCGTTGGGCTGGATGTCTGCCATGACGTTGGTGGAGGGGGTGGGATCGCCGGTGAACGTCACGCTGGTGTTGGGGTGCCATTTGCCGTCCTTGTACGCGAAGCTGGGGCCGAAGAAGGCGCCGCGGGCTTTCTTGGCGGATTCAAAGTTGCGCATGAAGTCTTCCACGAATCCGACGGAGAAGGAAAGTTCCTTTTCCGAGGAATGCGTTTTCCATTTGGAAATGAGGTCCCAGGACTTGTCCTTGTTGTTGAAGTAGTAGCCGCTGATTTCCTTGAATTTCCCCATCTTTTTGACGCAGACGAGGAAACGCATGTTTTCCCCGACGGTCCAGGGATAGTCCACGAAGCTCTGGCCGCCCGTTCCTTCGCCGCCGAAGCGGCCGGAGCGCGCGTTTTCACCCAGCTTTACCAGTTTGGTGCGCTCTTCTTCCGGCACGCTGTTGGGGTTGTCCCCATGGGCCACCGGGTCCCAGATGGAAAAGATGATGACTTTTTTACCGTTGGACTGTTCCTGAAAGCCGATGTAGCCGTCGTCAAAATTCATGGCGCAGAAGTAGGTGCCCGGAACGGATGTCTTGGCTTTCACTTCATTGTACAGGGCGCTCGCCTGGGCCGGGTGGCCCTGCTGCATGACATGGACGGAACGGCACTGGCGTTTTGCCAGCAGTTCCGGGTCTTCCTGGGCATGCAGGAGAGTGGTTCCGGAGAACAGGGCGGCGCAAACGACGGCTGTGGCGGAGAAAAGACGCATGGTTTTGAATGATTGATTGATGGTTGGCCGCTCTCCGTCCGGAGGGATGGAGGCTAGCAAATAATTAGTACGGGCTAATTACGTTTGCCCTGTGGAAAATCTCGCATGGAAACTGCACTTTTTTCAAGATTTTTTCGGCATGAGCATTCCGGAGAAATTCATGAAACTGGGGGAGAACCGCAAGCCTTTACGGCAACCGGAATTGCATATCCGGAAGGACGCCCCCATGATATGGCCTTCCCTTTGTTTGCTTTCGTTCAATTCACCTGGTTGATTCCTTTGGCTCTTGTGAAGGTTTGCGGTGTTACCGGAATGAAGAAGGCCGTTCCGCACGGGATGCGGGAACGGCCTTCGGGATGATGAACGGGAAATGTCGTTCTACCGGATGGGGTTCAGGAAGAGGGGCATCAGGCCTCCCAGCACGATGAAGATGGAGAAAGCGGCCAGCATGACGCCGGAAATGACGGGAACCTGTACGGGGTCCGCGTCTTCTTCGGGCTTGTCCCAGTACATGGAGCGGATGACCTTGAAGTAGTAATAGAAGCCGGAGGCCGCGCAGATGATCATGACGGGGAGCATCCAGCCCAGGTACAGGCCCGTGTTGATGACGTGCACGAAGGAGATCATTTTGGCGAAGAAGCCGGCCGTCAGAGGCACGCCCGCCAGGGAGGCGAACATGATGGTGATGGCCAGGGCCAGCCGGGGATTGGTCTTGCCCAGGCCGCGGAAGGCGGAGATTTCCTCGCTCCCGCGCTGGATGCGGATCATGGCGAGGGCGAAGAAGGCGCCGAAGGTCATGACCAGGTACACGGCCAGGTAGAACGGGGCGTTCGGGGCAAGCCGCCCGTCCATGGTGCCGATGAAGAGGGGAAGGATGAAGCCGGCCTGCGCGATGGAGGAATAACCCATCATGCGCTTCAGGTTGGTCTGCGGAATGGCGCCCAGGTTGCCCACCAGCAGCGTAGCCGCAGCCATCAGGGCCACGACGAATTCAACGGGGGGCAATGCGGCGAAGGGAGCCAGAATGATGCTGAGCAGGGCGAAGCCGGCCACCTTGGAGGCCACGGAGAGGAAAGCCGTCACTGGAGTGGGTGCGCCCTGGTATACGTCCGGAATCCACAATTGCATGGGAACCGCGCCGATTTTGAAGGCCGTGCCGAGCAGCAGCATGGCGAGGGCCAGGTACATGGCGGGGGCCGTCTGGCCCGCCAGCGCGTGGCTGACGATGGCTCCGTCATAGATGAAGGTTCCCGTGACGCCGAAGTACCAGGCCAGGCCGAAGACGAGGAAGCCCGTGCTGACGGCGCCCAGAATCAGGTACTTGATGCCCGCTTCCGTGGAGCCCAGGTTCCGGCGGAAGTAGCCCACCATGATGAAGGAGCTCAGGGTAAGCACTTCCAGGGAGACGAACAGTTCCACCAGGTTGGAGGCCTTGCACAGGGAGGTGATGCCCACGCAGGCCAGCAGGGGAAGGATGTAGAATTCCCCCGTGCCGTCCTGGGACTTGGAGTCGTTGGAAGAGAGGTTGATGACGGCCCGGAAGTCCACGGACAGCAGCAGGGTGACTGCCGTGGCGACAAGCGCCAGGATGATGTAGACGTTGTCATAGAGTCCCCCCATGTAGAAGGGGAGCATCGCCAGGGCACCCGCCGCGCCAATCAGCCCGAAGACGAATTTGGGCGTCTTTTTGCAGAAGGTCTCGGCCAGGAGCATAAGCATCGCCAGGCCGGCCAGGATGAATTCCGGAATATACGCTTGCATGGGTAAAAGAAGATCGGGTTAAACTTGGATTGTATTCGGAAGGGGAATCAGGAGAAGAACTGGAGCACCAGCGTGGGGAAGAAGCCGAAGACCGCCAGGGTGATCGTCAGGAAGTAGTTGGCCGCCCGTTCGGAAGGCAGCAGTTCCGTGGCGTAGGCTGCGGCCTTGGAGAGGTCCCCTTGGAAGATGTTGCGGTAGGCCCTCAGCATGTACACCGCGCCGATGACCAGGCCCCAGAGGCACAGGATGGTGGCGATCTGGACGGGGCCGAAGCCGTTGGTGAAGCCGGCGAAGCCGGAGAAGAAGACCATGAATTCCCCCGGGAAGTTGGCAAGGCCGGGGAGGCCGATGGAGGCCATGCCCGCCAGGCCGAAGACGAAGGCCATGCGCGGCAGCCTGGTGCTCAGGCCCCCCAGGGAGTTGATTTCCAGCGTGCCGGTTTGCTTTTCAATTTGTCCGCAGAGCAGGAAGAGCAGGGCGATGGTCAGGCCGTGGGCCAGCATCAGCAGGGCGGCCCCTTTCAGCGCCCAGGGGTTGGCTTCCGCGGAACCAGAGGCCACCAGGGCGGCGAAGGCCAGGAAGATGTAGCCCATGTGCATCACGGAGGAGTTGCCCAGGAGCAGGTCCAGCCTCTTCTGGTTGACGGTCACGTAGCCTACCCAGATGACGTTGCAGACGAGCAGGACAAGGAGGATGTTCGTCCAGGGGAGGAAGCCTGTTTCCATCAGCGGCTGGAACATGAAGAGGCCGTACAGGCCGAACTTCTTGAGCACGCCCGCGTGCATCATCGCCACCGGGGCGGGGGCGGAGGCATACGCGGGGGCTGCCCAGGAGTGGAAGGGGAAGAGGGAAATCAGCGTGCCGAACCCGGCGATCAGCAGGGCGCCGATGAGCTCCGCATGGGCGAGTTCCCGGCCGCCGGCCATGAAGTCTTTCAATCCGGAGAAGGTGAAGCCCGCCTGCGTGCCGATCATCAGCAGGGCGGCCAGCAGCACCATGGAGGCAAGCCCCAGGTAAAGCGTGGCTCGCCAGGCCGTGGTGCGGCGGTCGCCGCGCCCGTACAGGCCGATCATCACGAAGGTGGGGATCAGCGCCAGTTCATGGAAGGCGAAGAAGGAGATGATGTTGTCGGACAGGAAGGCCCCGGTGGCGCCCGCGGAAATCAGCAGGGCGGAGTTGTACCAGGAGGCTTCCCCTCCCTTGGGCGGGTTGGTGCCCAGTACGGTGGCGAAGGTTACCAGGATGGTCAGCAGCAGCATCACTTTGGCCAGGGCCGGGGCCAGCGTGAGCTGGAGGTCCATCCCTTCAAAGCGGGACCAGCAGGAGGAGCAGCCGTCAAAGCTAACCAGGGCCCAGATGCCGAGGGCCAGCGTCAGCGCGGCGCTGAGCAGGGCTGTCGGGCGTGCGGGCGCCTTGCACAGACCGATGAGGGCCGTGGCAATCAGAGGAATGAGAACAAGCCAGATAAGCATGGTGTGTGGTTGGTTGGTAGGTTAGCAGGAATAGAAGACGGTGAAGTAGATGACCAGGAGCAGGCCGATGCCGAAGAGGGCCGTGTAGGCGGCCATGCTGCCGGACTGGAGGCGGCGCAGCAGGGACCCAACGGCGGCGGTCAGCCGCGCCAGGCCGCCCACGATGAGGCCGGAGATGATGAACTGGTCCATGAAGTCGATGATGGCGGCCAGGGAGCCCTGGATGCCCCTGACCAGCACCTTGTCATAGAACCAGTCAATGTAGAGGCGGTTGGCGAGGGCGCGGGAGACGGCATTGCCGGAGAGCTTGTCGGAGGCCGGGGATCCCGCATAGAAAACGGCCGCCAGCAGGATGCCGAGCACCAGCGCGCCCATGGAGACGTAGAAGGGCATGCCGATATGGAAGCTTTCGGAAACGAACCCGTTGAAGGGCACCAGCCTGTCAGCCATGAAGCCGTAGCCGGAGATGAGGGCCAGCACGGCCAGGATCAGCAGGGGAACCAGCATGAGGCCGCCCACTTCCCCGGCGTGTTCCGAGCTGTGGCTGCGGCTCTTGCCGAAGAAGACCACGAAGATCACGCGCATCATGTAGAAGGTGGTCAGCAGGGCCACGCCCGCGCCGATCCAGAAGAAGACCGGGTTTTTGTGCAGGGCGGCTTCCAGAATGGCTTCCTTGGAGAAGAAGCCGGACGTGAACGGAATGGCGATCAGGGCCATGGTCGCGATGATGAAGGTGAGGGAGGTCAGCTTCATGCGCTTCATGATGCCGCCCATTTTCCAGATGTCCTGTTCATGGTGGCAGGCGAAGATGATGGCGCCCGCGCCCAGGAAGAGCAGGGCCTTGAACCAGGCATGGGTGAAGAGGTGGAACATGGCCGCTTCCCCGGCCAGCAGGCCCAGGGCCATGACCATGTAGCCCAGCTGGGAGAGGGTAGAGTAGGCCAGCACGCGCTTGATGTCATTCTGCTGGGTGGCCATGAAGGCGGCGATGACGGCCGTGACGGCGCCGATGACGGCAATGACGTTGCAGGCCAGGGCGGGGAAGGCTTCCACGCCGATGGAGTACTGGACGCGCACCATCATGTACACCCCGGCGGCCACCATGGTGGCCGCATGGATCAGGGCGGAGACGGGGGTGGGGCCTTCCATGGCGTCCGGAAGCCACACGTGCAACGGGAACTGGGCGGATTTGCCCACCGCCCCGCAGAAGAGGCACAGCACCGTGATGTTCAGCAGGGTTTCACTGAGGCCCGCGGGCATTTCCATCAGGCTGAAGTCCAGCGTGTTGGTCAGCGCCCAGAGGGTCAGGATGCCGATCAGGAAGCCGAAGTCACCCACGCGGTTGCAGATGAAGGCCTTTTTGGCGGCGTTTGCGGCGGCGTCCCTGGTGTACCAGTGGCCGATGAGCAGGTAGGAGGAAAGGCCTACCAGCTCCCAGAAGATGAAGGTCATGGCGATGTTGTTCGCCAGGACGATGCCCGTCATGGAGAACATGAAGAGGCTCAGGCACGCGAAGTAGCGCGTTTTCGCCTTGTCCTCCGCCATGTAGCTCAGGGAGAAGATGTGGACCAGCAGGCCGATGCCCGTGACCACCAGCATCATGCGGGTGGAAAGGGGGTCCAGCACAAAGCCCAGGTCAACGGAAAAGACATCGGAGATCGGAAGCCAGGAGAAGGAGGCGGAGCCGGTCTGGTCCAGCAGGCCCAGGGAAAGAACGAAGGTCGCGAGGCAGGAGAAGGTGGAGGTGAGCGCCGCGACGTTCGGACGCCGGGTCAGCAGGAACCAGTTGAAGGCGGCTACGACCAGCGGCAGGAAGAGCAGGAGCCAGGTGTATTGAATATCAATATTAAACATGTTCTTGAAGTGGTATGTTGCTCTTAGTCTTTCAGCGTGTTGAGGTCCTGCGTGCTGGCCGTGCGCCTGGCCCGGTACAGGGAGACGATGAGGGCCAGCCCGATGGCTACTTCCGCCGCGGCGATGGTCAGGATGAAGATGGACAGGGCCTGTCCGTCGTAATTGGGCAGCCCCATGGTGCCCTGGGCGCGTGAAAACGCCACCAGTGACAGGTTGGCCGCGCTGAGCATCATTTCCAGGCACATGAAGATGACGATGATGTCACGCCGGACAATCACCCCCATCAGGCCGATGGCGAACAGGACGCCGGAGAGGATCAGGTAATGCGTAAGAGGTATCATGATGATGGCTGTGGTAAGGGGTTCGGGTTATTTGCCGGAGGGGCGGCGGCTCAGCACGACGACGCCGATGGAGGCCACCAGCAGGGCCAGCCCGGCGATGACCAGGCTCCGGTTGTATTTGTCAAACAGGGTGCGGCCCAGCAGGGCGGTATCCGGGAATTCCCCGTTGTCTATTTCCGCGCGGATGGTGGTGCCTTCCGGATAGAGGTGTGCGGAACATTGGGGGGAGAGGGGGGGGAGGGTGATGGACGGTGCTATGCCGCAGGTGGAATGGAGCAATTGGTCAAGAGATGCCTTGGTGATGGCATAGTCCGATCCTCGTGTGCATCCGCCGGAAGCAACGCAGGGTTTCTGCGCGCATTCCCCGGAAAGGTTGTTGGTTTCCGTTTTCCCGGAATTGGCGCTGTCCTGGCCGATCTTCAGATCGTTCCACGCCTGTTCCGCGGTGGCCATCGGGCAGCGGTGCGTTTCCTTCGCGCCGGGCAGGGAGTAGATGATGCCGATGAGCTGGCCCAGGAAGAGGCCGGCAATGATGACGCCGATGGCGACGGAGACGGGCCGCCGGAAGGGGGAGGTTTCCCGCTTCACGTTCAGCAGCATGATGATGAACGCGAAGAGCACCATGATGGCTCCGGCGTATACCAGAATCTGGAGAATGCCCAGGAAGTGGGCGCCCAGCCCGATCATAATGGCGGCCGTGGCTCCGAAGGAGAGGGCCATCATCATGGCGGAGGAAACGGGGTTGCGCATGAAGACGACCATCAGGGACAGGATCACGGCCAGGGCCCCGAAGACGTAAAAGAGTATGTCACTGGCAAAAATGTTCATAACGTACGGAAATTGGAGTGAATGTTTCGGGGTGATTTATTTGTATTGGTTCCACTTGTTGACCAGTCCCTTGCGGGTGCCGCCCATTTCGTAGAGCTTGGCCTTGTTGTGGATGGCCTGGGCCTTGTCCGTGGGGGTGAACAGGTAGTCCTGGCTCATGAAGATGGCCTGTTCCGGGCAGGCTTCCTCGCACATGCCGCAGTAGATGCAGCGGAGCATGTCGATCTGGAATTCCCTGGGCGCTTTTTCCACCTTGCCCCAGGGGCCTTCCTTGACGGCGCCGGGGGTGATGGTGATGGCGCGGGCAGGGCAGATGAATTCGCAGAGCTGGCAGGAGACGCAGCGTTCGCGGCCGTCTTCCCCCTTCACCAGGACGGGAGCCCCGCGGTAGTATTCCGGCAGGTGCTTGTCCCACCGGAATTCCGGGTACTGCATCGTGACGCCTATGCCGGAGCCGGCCAGCTCTTTCTTGTTGCGGGATTTGCCCAGCAGAGCCAGAACGAGGTGCTTGATGGTGATCCAGAGACCGCCAAGGATGGATTGCAAGTAGAACCGCTCTCCGAGGGAAATCTTCGGGCGCTTGATCGTTTTGAAGGCCATAATAGTGATGTTGTCGGGATAAAGAAGGTTGATTACTTGACGAAGTACAGGATGGCGGCCGTGATGAAGATGTTGATGACGGCCAGTTCAAAGAAGACCATCCAGCCGAGCTTCATCACCTGGTCGTAACGGAAGCGGGGGAGCGTCCAGCGCACCCAGACGAAGAAGAAGACGAAGAAGAGGAGCTTGAGCACGTACGCGATGAGCTGGCAGATGACCGCCACCCAGTTGGCCACGTGTTCGTTGAGCCAGCCGTCCAGGCCGAAGCCGATGGACCAGCCGCCCAGGAACAGCGTGATGACCAGGGAGGAGCCCACCACCATGGCGGCGTATTCACCCATGAAGAATTGCGCGAATTTCATGGAGGAGTATTCCGTGTGGTAGCCGCCCACGAGGTCCGTTTCACATTCGGACATGTCAAAGGGCGTGCGGTTGGCTTCCGCGAAGATGGAGGTCAGGAAGATGATGAAGCTGATGGCGATGGGAACCAGCAGGATCCAGCGCTGCCAGCTCAGGCCCTCGCCCCACACGGGGAGCATGAGCCAGCCGTTGGCGGCCTGGTATTCCACGATGTTGGAGAGGTCCAGCGTGCTGTAAATCATCAGAACGGGGATGATGGACAGGCCCATGCTGATTTCATAGGAGATCATCTGGGCGGAGGAGCGCACGCCGCCCAGAAAGGGGAATTTGGAGTTGGAGGACCAGCCGGCCAGCACCAGGCCGTATACGGAGAGGGAGGAGATGGCGAACATCCACAGGGGCCCGACGCTGAGGTTGGCCACCGCCATGTTTACGTTGCCGTAGGAGGTGTGGAGGTCTCCGGCAAAGGGGACCACGGCCGCCGTCATCAGCGGGGGGGCCAGCACCAGGATGGGGGCGATCCAGAAGTACACGCGGCGCACGAAGGGAGGCGTGAAGTCCTGCTTGAGGAACAGCTTGCCGCCGTCCACCATGGGTTGCACGAGGCCGAAGATCGGAATGTCGCGGTCCAGGCGGAAGAAGCGGCACAGGTTGGCGATTTTGCCGTCATGGGGAAGGCCGAAGTAGTCCAGCGTCTTTTTGAACGGCAGGTCTGACTTAGCCCCGAAGCGGCGGAAGATGCTCAGCGGGATGCCGGCGCGGTTGGGCCCCACGCGGTCCTGAATCCAGGCGGCCACCCGGCGTTCAATGTACACGCAGACCGGAATGAACAGGATGGTGATGGCGAAGCAGATGACGATTTTGATCAGCAGGGTGATGATGTAGAACCACACAGGGTTGCTGAGCACCTCGTCGCAAAAGGTTAGAATCGAATCAATCATGGCGGATTAACAGGTTGTGTGCGTGTGAAGTGTGATTAGCGGCCCTGGCTTTTTTCGCGTTCCACCACGGGGATGGTGACGCCGGTTTCCAGAATGGGCTGGCCCCCGTCTCCGATGGAGCCCCAGGTGACGCCGTTGAGGGCGCTGTATTCCGTGCTCATGACGGTGAGGACGTCCAGGGCGGAGTTGAAGTCTTTCAGCGCGGGGTTGCCGCCCAGCAGAAGGGTGATGTCCCGGAGAATCTGCCAGTCATCCCGGGCGTAGCCCACGGGCTGGATGGCGCGGTTCAGGCGCTGGATGCGTCCGGTGACGTTGATCATGGTGCCGAATTTTTCAGCAAAGGTGACGCCCGGCAGAACCAGGTCCGCATGGCGCGCCGTTTCATTCACGCTGTGGGCGGTCATGAACAGGTAGTCCAGCTTTTTCAGGTCTTCTGCGGTGAAGCCGGCTTCCGGGGCGGTGAGGTCTTCCCCCAGCGTGAGGATGCCCTTGATGGAGCCGTTGCGCACGCCGTCGCGGATGGCGGCCAGCCTGGAGCCGGGTTCAATGCCCAGCACCAGCTTGGCCCCGTTCGTGTTCGGATTGCGGTCCGCAGCGATCAGCATGCCGTCGCTTTCTCCCATGCGGGGGACGATGTCCACCAGGTCCGTGCCGATTTGCGCGGCCAGATGGCGGACCATGTAAAGTTCTTCGTTGGTCATGCGCCCGGAGGCGATGATGGCGAGCTGGTGCGGGGCGACGCGCTTGACGGCTTCCGTGACGGAAGCCAGGGCGGGTTCCCAGGTGGACGGGCGGTGCGGAGCTCCCGCGTCCGTGCGTATGACGGGCTGGGGAATGCGCGTTTCCGCGTTGATGTATTTGTAATTCAGGCGGTGGGAGTCCGGCATCCAGCAGGAGTTCACGGCGTCGTTCGGGCGCGGGGTGATGCGGTACACCTTGTCTTCACGCGTCCAGAGGATGATGTTGGTGCCCGTGCCGCAGTCCACGTCAATGGTCTTGGTTTCCTTCAGGAACCAGACGCGCATCTTGAAGCGGAAGTCCTTGGAGGTGAGGGCGCCTACCGGGCAGAGGTCCACGGTGTTCAGGGAGTAGTTGCTGTCCAGCTCGCGGCCCGGATAGACCGTGATGGCGTTGAAGGTGCCGCGCTGGGCCATCGTGAGAACTTCGTCATGCATGATGTCGCGCATGAAGCGCACGCAGCGGCCGCAGAGCACGCAGCGCTCCTGGTCCAGGTTCACGCGCGGGCCGATGCTCAGGTTCTTGCCCTTCTTGGTCTTCTTTTCCTCATAGCGGCCTTCCACCTGGCCGTAGTCGTTGGAGTATTCCTGGAGCTTGCATTCCCCGGCCTGGTCGCAGATGGGACAGTCCAGCGGGTGGCTGGTAAGCAGGAATTCCATCACGCCGCGGCGCGCCTCGCTGGCGAGGGGGCTGTCCGTACGGATGCCCATGTTTTCCGCCACCGTGTTCGCGCAGGAGATGATGGGGCGCGGCATCCACTGGATGCGCTGGTAGCCGTTTTCATCATAGGAGGGAGTCTGGCCCGGAGCCAGCCGGGGCGGCATCCCCTGTTCCACCATGCACATGCGGCAGGAGCCGACGACGGCCAGCTTGGGGTGGTAGCAGAAGCACGGGATGGGAACGCCTACGGAACGGCAGGCGTCTGCAATCCGCGTGCCGCGCGGGAACCGGTGCCACGTTCCGTTGATCTGGACGTTCACCTTGCCTTCCGCGGCGGCAATGTCTTTGGGGAGTTTGGAAGCTTCTTCACTCATGATGACGGATGGGAGGGAAATGGTATTGAAAAGTGGTGTTGCGTTCTGCTGTTAGCGGGTGAGGAAACGGGTTTGTTCCCGGCCTTCCCTGGTATGGGGCAGGCAGGCGTTGAAGGGATCCGTCAGGGCCACGAATTCCTCCTTGAACTTGGAGACCATGGCCTGGGTGGGCCATGAGGCGGCTTCACCGAAGGCGCAGACCGTTTTCCCTTCAATCTGGTTTGCCACTTCAATCAGCAGGTCCACGTCGGACGGAGCGGCCTTGCCTTCCAGAATGCGGGTGCTGAGCTTCATCATCCACGGGCAGCCTTCCCGGCAGGGGGTGCACTGGCCGCAGGATTCATGCGCGTAAAAGCGGTTGATGTTGTTCATGGCCCAGGGCATGGAGCGGGAGTCGTCCATGACGATGACCGCGCCGGAGCCGGACATGGAGCCGTGCTGGGAGATGCTGTCCAGGTCCAGCGGAATGTCGAAGAAGGAGATTTTGCCCATGGTGCCGTCCGGGTTCTGCACCTTGTATTCCACATCCGTGCGCATGACCTTGGAGGAGGAGCCGCCGGGAATAACGGCCTTGAACTCGCGGCCGTCCCGCGGGCCTCCGCAGACGTCATACAGCAGTTCGCCGAAGGTCATGGCGCCGGAAACGATTTCATAGAACCCCGGGCGTTTCACGTCGCCGGAAACGCCGATGATGCGGGTACCGGGGGAGCGCCGGGCACCTTCCTGGCTGTAGGCTTCTCCGCCCATGGAGATGACGTGCTTCACCTGGCAGAGGGATTCCACGTTGTTCACGATGGTGGGGCAACCGTACAGGCCGATGGCGGCCGGGAAGAAGGGAGGCTTGATGCGCGGGTAGGGGCGCTGGCCTTCCAGGGAGTTGAGCAGGGCCGTTTCCTCACCGCAGATGTAGGCGCCCGCGCCACGGTGCACGTGGATTTCCAGATCATAGCCGGAACCCTGGATGTTGCTGCCCAGGAAGCCGCGTTCGCGCGCTTCCTGAAGGGCCTTGAGCATGATTTCCGCGGCCATGGGGAATTCCTCCCGCATGTAGATGTAAGCCAGGTGCGCGCCTACCGCGTAGCTGGAGATGACCATCCCTTCAATGAGCTGGTGGGGGTCCTGGTGGACGATGTAGCGGTCCTTGAAGGTGCCGGGTTCGGATTCGTCGCAGTTGCAGACCAGATAAACGGGCTTCGTGTTGTTCGGCGGAATGAAGGTCCACTTCACGCCGGTGGGGAAACCCGCGCCGCCGCGGCCGCGCAGTCCGGATTTTTTCACCTCGTCAATGACGGCCTTCGGCTCCATGCCGAGCGCCTTTTTCAGTTCCTCATAGCCGCCGTCGGCCAGATAGCAGTCAATGGAAGTGTTCCATCCTTCGCGGTTGACGTTTTTCAGGATGCGGCGCGTTTCCCTGGGGTGGGGTTCTTTACCGGGAAGATAGGTGATGCTCATGGCGAAAATCTGGTGCGGGGTGGAAAGGGTTAGGCGTTCTGGTGCTTGGCGATCACTTCCTCCAGCAGTTCCGGAGTGACTTTTTCATACAGAAGGTCGTTGACCATCATGTTGGGGCCGAATCCGCAGTTGGCCAGGCATTCCACTCCCTCCACGCTCCACAGGCCGTCCGGGCTGACGCCGATGGGGTGGTGGTGGTCAATGCCGCTCTTGTCAATGCCCAGGCGCGCGCAGATGGCGTCAAAGAGGCTGTCCGCTCCCGCCATGGCGCAGGAGAGGGTGCGGCACACGCGGATGTGGGTCTTGCCGGGGCACATCTGGCGCAGGCCGGGATAGAAGGTGACCACGCCCAGCACGTGGGCGGCGGAGATGTTCAGTTTTTCACCCACCCAGGCGATGGCGTCTGCGCTGATGAAGCCGAATTTTTTCTGGATTTCATGCAGGATGGGAAGCACGGCGGATTTCTGCTTGCCTTCCGGATAATGCGTGACGTATTCGCTGGCGGCGGCGTCAAGCTCCGGCGTTACTTCAAAGGCCGGGTAAAACCGTTCGCCCGGGCTGGGCTGGTGGGCGATAGTCGCGTCGATGGCGTTTTCAGCGTAATCGGACATGGGGAGGAAATTTGGTGTTTGAGTTGGAAAGGAAAAGGGAAGCGTGTGTTTAGCGGTCGCATTCGCCCATCACGAAGTCGAAGGAGCCGAGAATGGCCGGAACGTCGGAAACCAGGTGGCCTTTCAGCAGTTCCGGCAGGATGGAAAGATTGCAGAAGGAGGGGGAGCGCATGCGCAGGCGGTTGGGAAGTCCGCCCCCCTTGGAGTCCAGGAAGAAGCCCAGCTCGCCCTTCGGGTTTTCCGCGGCAAAGTAAACCTGCCCGGCGGGGGCGTTCACGCCCATGGTGGTGGCCATGAACTGGCGGATCAGGGATTCCATGTCCGTCATGACCTTTTTCTTTTCAGGCAGCGTGCCCTTGGTGTCCACCATGTTGATGGGGCCGTCCGGCATGGTTTCAATGACCTGGCGGATGATGCGCAGGGACTGGCGCATTTCCTCAATGCGCACGGTAAAGCGGTCGTAGCAGTCGCCGTGTTCACCCACGGGAACGTCGAATTCGTAATTCTCGTAGCCCAGGTAGGGGTTGGTTTTGCGCAGGTCGCGCTTGACGCCGCTGGCGCGCAGGTTGGCTCCGGTAATGGCCCAGGAGAGAGCCTTTTCACGGCTGATGACGCCCACGCCCTGAAGGCGGTCGATGAAGATTTTGTTCTTGAGCAGCAGGGCTTCCGTTTCATCCAGGGTCTTGCCCGCTTCGTCACAGAAGACGAGCACTTCCTTCAGCATTTCATTGGGGACGTCGCGCGTCTGTCCGCCGATGCGGGTGTAGGAGGAGGTGAAGCGCGCTCCGGTGAGCTGTTCGTAGAAATTATGGATTTTTTCACGTTCCTCGTAGCAGTAAAGGAACACGGTCATGGCGCCTACGTCCATGCCGTACACGCCGACGCCCAGGATATGGGAGGAAAAACGGGAAAGCTCCAGGGCCAGCACGCGCAGGGCCTGGCCGCGGGGGGGCAGTTCCCAGCCCAGCAGTTTTTCCACCGCGCAGGCATAGGCGATGTTGTTGGAAAGGGGGGCCAGGTAGTCAAAGCGGTCGGTGTAGGGGACGAACTGGTTGTACTGGATGGTCTCCCCGATCTTTTCCATGCCGCGGTGCAAGTGGCCCACCACCGGATCGCAGCTAATGATCTCTTCACCATCGAGTTCCAGCACCAGCCGCAGCACGCCGTGGGTGGCGGGGTGGGAGGGGCCCACGTTCAGGGTCATCGTTTCTCCGAGCGGTTCGGAAGTATTGGTGAGATAGTCTGCGTTAGCGGCTGTATCTGCAATGGCGAAAGTTTTAGTGCTCGTCTTCATGTGGATGTCCGTGCCTGGCTGAACCTGATAATGGTGCCGAATGATTATGCCACTTCACACCATGCGGGCAAGCCAAATGTCAGTTTTTTTGGCATTCCGGGGGAGCTTTCCGTGTTGATGCGGAAGTCTCCTCAACTTATGAATGTTAGGCTATTCTAACATTGAGCCCCCATGTGGGAGAGGAGGAATGGGAGGAGGAATGCATTTGGAATCCCATGCCGTCTGCAACGGCAGGAAAAACATGAACCGGGGATATATTTTTCTGTCCGGAGGACTCTATGTCCGGGAAGAGAGGGCGGCGGATTTTCCGGCATAAAACTTTTCCGCAGGAGAACGGAGAGGGTGTTAATGATTTTCTCCATTTTCTCACGTTTTGCAAAAGATGCGGCTTCTGGCCGCATATGCTCTCAGCTGCCGCAAGAGCTTGCAGCGCTCCATTCAATTTGCTGGAAAGAGCCCTGGTTTCTCAGGGGTTTTGAGACTTGCGGGTTTTTAGGAGCTTTTTCCGCCACATTGCGGAGGGAGAGTGCCATCTCTTTTTCCGTTCGGAGTTTTTACAAGGGGCCGGAGCCCCTTGTTCCCAGGAAGGAGTTTATGGCGGAAAACACGGGTATGAAGTTTCCGGTTGCCCGTTTACCCGCGCTCCGGAGGGACGATGGCTGCGACAGCAGCCGGAATTATTTGACTACATTCTGGGGAATGAAGTGCATTTCCTGCTCCGCGATGCCGAATTGCCAGGTGGCTGTCTGCCACAGGTTGGCGGCAAGGTTTTTCCAGCGCACCTGGACGGTTACGGGGCTGAGGCGCAGAGGGCGGGAAGGCGTCCATTTCAGGATTTTTTCCTTGGGGTCATACTGGGCATTCACCAGGCCGAAGCCGGAAACGCGCATTTCCACCTGTTTGGGATCGAAGGCTGGTTCACGGGCCAGGGAAATGGAGATGTCCGGGTTCTGGTTTTTCACCACGGTATTGGCCGCCGGGTAGACAGGCTGGGCCGGGGCCGGATAGGAATTCAGGCTGTTCCCGCTGCTGCTATTGTTGCCGGGAGTGGCCGACGGCGTTTCCGGAGCCGTGGGCACGTTGAAATTCAGGGCTCTGGTGAATGTCTTGGGATCCTTGCCAAAAACCATGTAGCGGTGAACCCGCCAGCGGTCCGTGTCCTTGGTTACTTTCTTGGGAATCACCGTGAAGGCCGCCTGGAATCCGACTTCCTCCGCCTTGGTGATCATGTCCGGCAGGACGAATCCGCCCGGGTAGCAGTAGGCTTCCACGGCGGAACCGGGGAATTTTTCCTGAAGGATTTTCCGGGAATTGCTTATTTCCGCCGTAGCCAGGTCCAGAACCGCCTGGGTTCCCTTCCGCTGGGCGGCGCGCCATGATCTGGGGTACAGGTGGCTGACGGAGTGGCTGCCCAGCGTGGCGCCGTTATCCAGCATTTCCTGGATTTGGTCATGGCTCATGGCGGAGCCGCGGCCCGTGATGAATTTGGTATAGGGGAAAACGGTGAACGGGAATCCCGTTTCCTTCAGGATGGGGTAGGCATCCGTGTAAACGCTCTTCCAGCCGTCGTCAATGGTGATCATCACGCATTTGGCGGGGAGCTGCCTGCTTCCCAGTTTCCATTCCAGGAATTCCTTCATGGAAATGACGGGCACGCCGCTGGCCTTCAGGGCCTGCATCTGGGCGCGGAACACGTCCGTATTCATGCGCATTTCCGTGGCGGGAAGGGTACGGCTGAAATCATGATAGCCCAGGATGGCTACGCGGGTTTCATGCTGGGGAACCGGAACGGGCGAGAAAGCCGTGGGAGGAATGACCGGGACCGGGCCTGCGGGCTGCACCGGTGCATGCAGGTTCGTTTCCCCGGGAATAGGCTCCGCATTCGGGATGGGCTCCGCCTGGGGGATGGAGGAAACCGTTTCTCCGGGAATGGGTTCCGCCATGGGAATGTTTTCATTCCTGCGGTTGGCTTCAATCAGTTCCCTGACGGGGACAACGCCGGCGGCAGGGTCCCCCTTGATGGTGCCGCCGATGACCGGTCCGGGCGCGAGGGGAAGGGGAGTGGCGGGCGGCAGGTCGGGCGGAAGCTCCGCGCACGCGACACCGGCTGCAATCAAGAAAATGGAAAGGAGGCCTGGGGCGGAGCGCATACCTGCAACTACTATTTTTAAGTTTCCTGTTCAACCTTAAACTCAGGCAGGCATGACAGCCTTTTCCCTGCCGTGCGCGCTCCTTTTCAGGTCCGTGCGGGCTTTTCCCTCCTGAACGCGTTCCCGTTAAAAAGCATACAGACTCATTTTCCGCTCGCGGAAGAAAGGGGAGGTGTTTAGTCTGTCCGCAGACATGAGCTGTATTTGTCATTTCTTCAAAGTTCTGGCGCGCCGTGCGGGTCTGCTCACTACCGTGGCTGCCGCCGCCTTTTTCCTGGGGGCTCCTGCCGGTGAAGCTTCGGCTCGCGCGGCGGAACCTGCCTATCCCGCTACGGAAGTGGGGGGGGAATCACAGTACAGCCATTTTCCCATTCCCCTGAACCAGTACAAGCCCGCGCCGCCGGATGCCAGCCTGTCCCAGGTGCTCACGGAGCGCAACAAGCAGTCCGGCGGGTTCAACCTGGCCGTGACGCTCGTGTTCCTGGGGGCTATTATCCATACGTTCCTGGCCGGGCGGTTTGAACGCTATTCCCACAAGCTGGCCCTGCGCTACAAGGAAAAGCTCAAGGAAACCAATTTCCGCGTGATGCATCCGGAAGAACGGCTTCCGGTTTCCTTCGCCTCCGCCATCTTCCATTTCCTGGGGGAAGTGGAAGCCGTGTTCGGCATCTGGATCATTCCCTTCATGTTCGTGTGCTGGAAGTATTATTCCTTTGAGGACTTCTCGGCCTACTTGAATTACGACTGCTCCTTCACGGAGCCCATGTTCGTGATGATTATCATGATCATCGCCTCTTCCCGCCCCATCTTCAAGCTGGCGGAATCCGTAGTCAACTACGGCGCCAAACTTGGAAAATCTTCGCCCGGGGCCTGGTGGATTTCCGTGATGACCCTTGCCCCCCTGCTCGGCTCCCTGATTACGGAACCTGCCGCCATGACGATCGGCGCCCTGATCCTGAGCAAGAAGTTTTACGACCTCAAGCCGAAGAAGACCCTGATGTATGCAACGCTGGGGCTGCTTTTTGTGAATATTTCCATCGGGGGCACCCTGACGCATTTTGCCGCCCCCCCCGTGGTGATGGTGGCGGAAAAGTGGGACTGGGGTCTTGCGCACATGATCCAGCACTTCGGCTGGAAGGCCGTTTCAGCCATCATCATTTCCAACCTGGCCTACTTTTTCCTCTTCCGCAAGGAATTCGCCCGCCTGGCCGCCCAGCAACGCGAGTTCAACGAGTTTGACGACGCCGTTCCCCAGTCCTGGGAAGACCGCAATGACAAGATACCGGCGTGGGTGACGCTGGCGCACGTCTGCTTTCTGACCTGGACGGTTCTCTTCGCCCATGAGCCGGTCATGTTCATCGGCAGCTTCCTCTTCTTCATCGGCTTTACGGTGGCTACCCCGCAGTACCAGAACCAGATGTCCCTGCGCGTTCCCATGATGGTGGGCTTCTTCCTGGCGGGCCTGGTCATTCTGGGCGGCGTCCAGGCCTGGTGGCTGGAACCGGTGCTGACGCGGCTGGGGGACTACGCCATGATCGGGGCCACGCTGCTGACGGCGTTCAACGACAATGCCGCCGTCACCTTCCTGGCGTCCACGGTTCCCAACCTGCCGGAAGCCGTCAAGTATTCCGTGGTGGCCGGCGCCGTGACGGGCGGCGGCCTGACGGTAATCGCCAACGCCCCCAACCCGGCGGGGCAGGCCATTCTGGGCAAGTACTTCAAGGGCATCAATCCCCTGTGGCTGTTTGCCTGGGCGGCTTTTCCCACCGCCATCGTGTTCATCTTCTTCACCTGCTTCGGCCATTAAGGGCCGGAACCGGAGCTTACTCTTATGTTTACCGGACTCGTTGAAACAACAGGAACCGTGGAAGGGTTTACGCCCATCAACGGCGGAGCCAGACTGACGCTGATTATTCCATTCGGCCATGAACTTTCCCTGGGGGATTCCGTCGCCGTCAACGGCTGTTGCCTGACGGTGGACGCCCTGGACGGTGAGCGCGTCTCCTTTGACCTGCTTTCCCAGACCCTCCGCGTCACCAGCCTGGGAAACCTCCAGCCGGGGGGGCTGGTGAACCTGGAACGCGCCATGTCCGCCATGGACCGCTTCGGCGGCCACTTCGTGATGGGGCATGTGGACAATACCGGAACTATTACGGCCCTGGAGCCCGTGGGGCAGGACCACCGCCTGGAAGTGCGCATTCCGGATGAACTGGCCCGCTACTGCATTGACAAGGGCTCCATCACCATTGACGGCATTTCCCTGACGATTGCGAATTTGAACGGCTCCCTGCTTGAATTCTGGATCACGCCCCATACCTTCGGACGCACGAACCTGCAACGCGCCGTTCCCGGCCAGCCGGTGAATCTGGAAGTGGACATGCTGGCCAAGTATGTGGAAAAGCTGTTCGCCGCCCGTGAACATGCGGAGGGCTAGTTTTTTCCGTGAGGGGAAGTGAAATGTGGAATCCGCAGGAATTGGCGTGTTTTTCCTGCCGGTAACCCGTACGTCTTCCCCTTTCCCGTAAAAATGCGTTCACCTGGGAGCCAGGGCCTCCCCAGACTGGGGGAAGACGCGTTGCCGGGAGTGGGAGGCGTGGTTCCGGCAGAGGAGGAACGATGTGTGGAGAGCCGAATCAGGAAATGCGGAACGGCTTGTCTTACTTGACCATCCCTCCCTTGGCCGTGACCCATTTGCCGCGCTTGACGGCCCGTTCAAAGGACAAGCCGTGACGCTCCGCCGCCGCCTTCGTTTCTTCCCACTGGGAGGCCAGAATGCCGGAGATGACCAGGACGGCATCCTTTTTCATGGCCGCGATAATGTGCGGAAAGGCTTTTTGCAGAATGGTGGAAAACAGGTTGGCGACGACAAGGTCCCCCTTCTGAAGTTCCGAGGGCGTCCATTCGAAAACGTCCCCGACGAATAAATCAAGCTCTTCTCCGGTGACGTCATTGCGTTCCATGTTGTGCCGTGCCACTTCAATGGCCATGGGGTCAAAGTCGAAGGCCGTGGCGTGTTCCGCTCCCAGCTTCAGCGCCGCAATGGCCAGCACGGCGGTTCCGCAGCCGATGTCCGTCATGCTCCAGCCGGTTCCCCTGCGGGATTTGGCAGCGTCACAGATGAAGCGCAGGCAGGTGGACGTAGTGGCATGGTCTCCGGTCCCGAAGGCCATTTCCGCAGGAACGCTCAGGATATGGCGCGCGGGGAATTGCTTCCGCAGGGCGGTCAGCTTCTCCGGAGAACTCTGCTCCGTAATGACCAGGGCATCCCTTATTTTAAGCGGAGCGCGTTCTTCCCGGCTCTGCGCCGCCACCCAGTCCCGGGTTTTGATTTCCCGGACGGTCCCCCCAAAATATTCCTTCAAGGTCAGGGCGTCTTCCTCATGGTCGCAGTAGACGGTGATTCTGATGGTCTTGCCCCCCTTGATGATGGTGATGGAGGCATTGGGATTTCCGGCAATGCGTTCGCTCCAGGCGTCTTCCCATTTGGCGGGGGACAGTTTGTTCCAGCTCCAGATCATGCGGGGAGTATGGTTGCTTTTCCGGCGGTAGGCAAGGATGGATATGCCTGTTTGGCGAGAAGATTCATCGGCCGGAACGTCTGCCCGGAATATCAGTAAAAAGGCAGATGAAGTTCCATAGGAAATGGTTGAAATTCATTTTTCATGAGCTGTTAATTTCCTTTGTGCGGATTGTTAATCCGAGGTCAAGCTTCGATTTTAAGGACAAGGAACTTGTGCCAAACCTTCCCGGATCATTAAAAGCTGTTCTCCCTTCTGGAATGGCTTGTCCGGTACCTGGAGCGCCGCAGGCCTCTGTGGCAATCGGCATTCACCGCGTCCCTCGGACATGCCGGATTTTAGAAGAGTAAATTACCTAATTATCAGTTTTTTACTTAAATTTTACGGAGATCTGCGGAGCTTCAGCCGGCTATCAGAAACATTGCGTTTTTTCATGCAATGGCTCCGGTTTGGCCGGTTCCGGAAGAGAGTCATGGGCTGCATATTTCTTATATTTTATAACGGATTAACAATCCGTAAATTATGATTTTCCAATCAATTTGAGCTTTTTAAAAATGGATTTACCTTTGTCCATAAAATATTCTCCTCTTTACAGGCTTTCCATACTCTATCTCATGATTCCCGTCATGATATTCATTGCAGGATGGATGCATTGGTATATTGCTCTGCCCCTGTTGGGAAGCTATTGCTATTTAGAGTTTTTAGAATATCGAAGAAGCAGGCGCTGTTTCTGCTGGCGCTTATTTATAAAAGAAAATTGTTCTGTCAAAAGACTTATAACGGGAATCATTCTGTTGTTATGGCTTATATTATCCGGCTGGGGGGGAGTGGTGTGGCAGCATCCTGATTTCATCGTCCGGAATTCCATGCTGGGCGCCCTTTCGTTGGAATCCTGGCCCGTCAAATATTCGGAAGATACCTATTTTTGCTATTACTTTGCCAGTTATTTGCCAGCGGCACTGTGCGGGAAAATATTCGGCTTGGCAGCAGCCAAGATAATTTTGGTGCTTTGGTTTTCCTTGGGATTGTATCTGGTATGGTTGTGGATGTGTGAATATTGCGGCTCTTTTTCCTTCATGGTGTTGAGTTCATTAATCTTATTCGGTTCCCTTACTTCCGTCCGGCTGTTATTTAAAGTGTTCCTTCCAGGCCTGGAATACGGGCTTCCGTTTATTTCTATTGCTCAGCAAATTACCTTAACGGCGCATCAGGCAGTGCCAGTCATGCTGATTCTTTGCCTGATTGTAGCGGGAAGAGTGAAAGTGGAACAGTCGGTGTTCCTGCTTGCGGCTACCGCTTTGTATTCCCCTTTGTGCGCATTTTTTATGTTGTTTATATTTTTAGCCTTTCTGGTTCAGGAGAAGATTGGCAAATCCGGAGAATGGAAACAGTTGTTTTCCTATGGCAATATCATAAGCGGGGCGACGGGCATTTTAATTGTTTTATTTATGTCCTGTAATATTTCCGTTTCCCGGAAAAGTTATTTTTTGTTTCCCTATTCCGACGTTGTTTTTTGGATTTATATTATGACTTCTTTTGTTTTTTACTGCCTGTTCTGTATGGAGGAATACAAAAAGGATATTATGTTTTACACCGTACTGGCGGTGTCTCTGGCGCTTCCTTGTTTCTATATCGGAAATGATATCAACGATTTTGCATGCAAAAGCAGCATCATTGGAACATTCGTTATATTGATGTTCGTTCTCAGGAGCGTTGTACGCCGTCCCCGCAAAAAAATATGGTATATGGCCTGTCTGATTTTTGGGGGAGCGCTTGTCTCTTGCCCACTGGGAATTTACGCTTCATGCACTCCCCTGTTTTTAAGTATTCAAGACAGCCTGTATGGCTTTCTTCCCGATTCAGCCGTCAAATTGCTGCTTCGCGGGAAAACGTGTTTTCCTCATATGAAGTATCAAGACGGCTGGGGAAATACCATGTATCATCCCGAACATTACTGGTACCCGAATTTCACAGGTAAAAAGAATGGCTTGCTAGGCTTATTCTATAAATTGGACAAGTCCTGATGATGGCAATATCACCGTGCCCGGGAGAAAGGCGTTGGCATGCCCCGGCTCAATTCGCCATTCCTTTGTTGCCGTTATAATGTTTTCCCGTTGGGCCACATCAGCATCCGTTTCAGGAAGCGTTCGTTGTTGACGGTGACCTTCGGGAAGAGGCGCCTGCTGGATTCCTTGAGCGCCCTGATGGCGTCTTCTCCCTGCAGCGGCGTGCGGTCGGAACCGCTGATGACGGTGCGCAGCCACGCGGTCTGGGGCATGTCATAAGCTTCCACGGCTTTAAAGGGCATGCGCTCCCTCCAGTTGGTGCCTCCCGTGGTGCCGGGGATGTTCAGGCGCTTGTTGACGTCAAAGAGGGCAGGCCAGAGAATGGCCGCGTAACGGGAGTTGGAACGGAACAGGGCATTGTACATGGCCGTCTTGATTTCCAGGTTCCAGTAGGAGAGCCATGTGTCCGGCTGCATCCCGGCGAAGTCCGCAAACCATTTCAGCAGGCGCGCTCCGTCCTCCGCCTGGCGCACGATGTTTTCCTGTTCCGGGTTGGACGGCGTTTTGGGAGAGATTCCCTCCCACAGACCCAGCTTGCGGGCACGCTCGATTTTGGCGTAGCTGTCGTTCCAGGTCTGCATGATGGTTTCAAAATCATGCGTGCCGAATGCCGCGAAGGAGCATTCGTGATATTCCTTTCCGGGGATGATGTTGCCGTCCGGTTTGATTTCCCAATGGGGAATCTTGAAGCCGGGAATGTCCAATTGGCGCATGTTCGGGCGCACGTATTCCGGCACGCAGCCCAGGTCTTCCCCCACCACGCTGACGCCGGGGGCGGCAGAGATCAGGAGGCGAAGGTACAGGTCTCCGTCCGTCAGGTTCAGGTTGCGGTCCACGGCGTTGTCATCCCCGCGGGGCTTGAAGCCGGGCAGCCTGCCGCCCGTTCTCTGGGCCGCCTGCTCCAGCGTGAGCGGCAGGAAGACCTCGTTTTCCGTAGGCTTCCACGGGAAGGAGTAAATGCGGTAAAAGCCCAGGATATGGTCAATCCTGTACATGCTGAAAATCTTGGTGCAGTATTTTACCCGGCGCCGCCACCAGGCGAAGTTGTCCTGGGCCATGACTTCCCATTTGTACAGGGGAATGCCCCAGTTTTGCCCCCATTTGCCCGTGAAGGGGTCCTCCGCGTAGTTGCCTTCCGCAGGGGCGCCTCCGCACCAGTCCGTATCAAACAGGTAGCGTTCAAAAAAGACGTCCGCACTGCACAGGGAAACGCCGATGGGGATGTCCCCCATCAGTTTCACGTTGCGTTCGTCCGCATAAATCCGGATGAATTCCCATTGCTTTTCACAGAGCCACTGGAGCCAGCGGGCAAAGTCCTTTTCTTCCTCGTAATCGGCGGCGATGGTTTTGGCCCGGGCCGGGTCCTGCTCCGGCCAGTGCCACCAGATTTCCGTGCCGAACAGGTCGCAGAGAACCTGGAAGCAGACAAAGTCTTCCAGCCAGCTTCCCTGTTCCTTCACCCATTCCCTGAACTTGGGCATGATGCCCTCATATTCCGGCTTGGTTTTGAAGTTGTTCCATGCGCCCCGCAGAATCCACATTTTCCAGAACCTGGCCTTGGGGTAGTCTACCAGGTTCGGGCCGGAGGGCTGTTCCCACGGCAGCGTGTCCCCGGTTTCATTGAATACGCGTTCTTCCAGGCCGGGGATGGTCCAGGGTTCCAGGGAAAGGTACAGGGGTTCCAGAGCCACGGAGCTGATGGCGGAATAGGGGGAAGGGTTTTCGTCCCGGCCCAGGGCGTTGACGGGCAGCAATTGGAGAAATCCCACGTGGGCATCCGCCGCCCAGTCAATCCACTGGCGCAGAGCCGTCAGATCCCCGATGCCGTGGTCGTTGTTGCGGCGCAGGGAGAACAATGGCAGAACTACGCCGGCTAATCTCTTCTCATCCATAACAGAACAAATGCTTGAACGGTTCCCCCGGATGGAACTGTGCCAAACGTGGGAACCGCAGGTGGCAGAATAGCATTGCCGGGAGGAATGCGGCAAGCCTAATACGTTGCCTTTGCGCCATGATTTGAGGTTTCCCCGGGAAGAGAGCGGGGAAGGGAATCCGTAAGGACGGCCTGTTTTTCCCCGCCTGGGGAACCGCTTACTTTTCCCGGCCCCGGCTGCCTGCCGGGAGCGTGTTTCAGAGATGGAATAGGTTCCGCTGCGGGGAACAGCATGATGGCCGGGGTTCCCTGTTTGTTGATGGAAAATCCCGGTCTCCGCTTTTTTCCGTCTTCCTTCCATGAAGTGAAGGGGCCCGGCAGGAGTCGGGCATGATTTCTTCCGCCCTGCGGATTTTGTATTTGCAGAGCGGCGTGGAGAAGTAATCGAAGCAGGCGCCGGACCCGCGGCAGGACAAGGGAGGGGGCTCCGTCCGAGTCATCAGGGGGGGCGCATCAGAGTGCTGCCCTGGGTTTCTTTTGCCTTCATCATGCAGCATGACGAAACAACCAGGAAAAGCGCCGGGAAAAATCCCTTGATCATTTGGAAGTGAGGTTGATATGCTGCAAGCCTGTACGGAAGTTTTCTTGACTGTCCAGCACGAAGGAACGCTTATTGGCGGGAAAGCCGGGATTTTTCTTGTTGAAACGGCATCCTGCATCAACAGGCGCAAATTCTGCTTCCATCCGCAATCTGTGGCAGTTAAGATGCCCGGCAAATGAAATTGGCACTTCTCCCTTCCGCTCTGCTGGTGCTGCTGGCTTCCTGCGGTCCGAACAAGCATTTGAATGCCTGGGACCGCCAGAGTTCAGCGCTGGATCCCGTAGGCATCACTTCCAAGAAAATGGCGGCCAAGAACAAGGCGGACCAGGCATTTTACAAGCCGGGGGAATCCGTTACGTTCAAGAAGGAAAAAATGATGGTGTTCGAGCAGAATCCGGAGAATAATTTTTCCACGAGCGGAACCGTCAGGGGCGGCGTGAAAACCGGGAAGGTGCTGGTTTGCGGTGATTTGTTCGCCAAGGTTGAGTTTGAGGACGGCAGCCAGGGTTACGTGAGCCTGTCGGAAATCGTCAATCCGCAGGAAATGATGGGCTTTTATCCCGTCACCGCTCCCGACATGGTCGGTCCGGACGGAGCCCTGCTTCCGTTGCCCGCGAACATGGGCGCCGTCAGTCCGGAAGCCGCTGCGGCTTCCCGCGAACTGGATTTGTTCCGGATGGATACTTCCCTGGTCCCCGTTCCGGATTCCGCTTCTCCGTCACCTTCGGGAGCCGCACCGCAGGAAGCCCCTCCGGCCAGCGCGCCTCTCCCGGAATCAAGCGTGAAACAATAAGCGCCTTTGGCTCAGATGCCGGAGATGAGTGATAAGGGATCAGATATATCCCGGCTTGCGCCGTGCCTGTCGCTCTTGTCCCTGATGCTCCCATCCAGCCGCCCGCGGAATCTTATTCCGCCGTCAGTTCATACGCCACGGCATCCGTTACGGTGACGGTGGCGAATTCGCCGACAGGCAGCGTCAGGGGGACGGAAACGGTGCCGTCGATGTCCGGGGCGTCCCATTCCGTTCTGGCAACGCCGGGAGCGTCCACCAGCACGCGGATTTGCCTGCCGATCTGTTCCTGGCCCGTTTCCGAGGCAAGGCGGGTCAGGAGCATGGTGGCTTCATTGTAGCGGCGCGCCTTGGTGCGGTGGTGCACCTGGTTCGGCATCTTGTAGGCCTTCGTGCCTTCCTCACGTGAGAAGGTGAAGATGCCGGCCCGTTCAAAGCGGAACTCCTCAATGAACTCCATCAATTCCTGATGGTCGTCCTCCGTCTCTCCGGGGAATCCGGTGATGAAGGTGGTGCGGATGGCGATTCCCGGAACGGCCTTCCGGATGTCCCGCAGGAGGTTGCGGATGTAGTCCCCGTCCGTCACGCGCTGCATGGCGCTGAGCATGTTGTCGGAAATGTGCTGGAGGGGGATGTCCACGTAGCGGGCCACCTTGGGGCTTTCCGCGATGGCGGCGGTCAGTTCATCGCCCCAGTGGGCGGGGTGGGTGTAAAGAAGCCTGATCCAGAATTCCCCTTCAATGGCGTTCAGGGCGCGGATCAGGGAGGCCAGGGACTCTCCGCGGGAGGAGTCCACCGCGCTGCGGCGGTTCGGGCGCGCATCCGTCCATTTGTCCATGCCGTAATAGGTGATGTCCTGCGCAATGAGGCAGATTTCCTTCACTCCGGACCGGATGAGGGCTTCCGCTTCACGCACCACGTCCTGCTGGGAGCGGCTGCGGTGGCGTCCCCGGATCATCGGGATGATGCAGTAGGCGCAGCCGTGGTTGCAGCCTTCCGCTATCTTGATGTAGGCCGTATGCGGGGGAGTAAGGCGGTAGCGCGGCGTGTCCCAGTCCGGAACATACTTGCACTTGCCTTGGATGAAGTTCCGGTCCTGCACGGTCCGGTCCATCACCTCCGTGATGATTTCCGGGAGCCTGGTGATCTGGTCCGGGCCGATGAAGGCGTCCACCTCCGGCAGCAGGGCGGGCAGTTCCTTCTGGAAGCGCTGGGACAGGCAGCCTGCCACGATGAGCTTCTGGTTTTCCGGATAGGCTCCGCTTTCCCTGGCGCGCACGACGTCCAGAATGGCGTCGATGGCTTCCTGCTTGGCCTGGTCAATGAAAGCGCAGGTGTTGACCACCATCACGTCCGCCAGCTCAGGTTCCGGAGTCATGGTCATGCCGGCCTTCTGCATGTGGCCGATCATGATTTCAGAGTCGATCAGGTTCTTGGGGCAGCCCAGGGAAATGAGTCCAACGGTGAGAGGCATGGCAGTGAGTGAAAAGCGTGATGGCGTCAGTCCCCGGAGGGGGATTCGTCCCTGACGACGACGAGGTCGAACGGACGGATGTCCACGACGCGCACAGGGGTACCCTTAATCAGTATGCCTTGTCGAGAGAAAACCTCGCATATTTCGCCATGGATCATGGCCTTGCCGTTGGGCTTCAGTTCCGTGACGGCGTTCCCCCGGTCGCCTACCTGCACGCGCGCAATGTTGACGGCTTCCCCGGCGGGGCCGCCGCTGACCGTGGCGTTCGTGACGCGGCGCATCAGGACGGAGTCCGGCAGGTACTTCATCAGCACGGCGATCAGGATGGCGCCCCCGGTCAGGCCCAGGGCCAGTTTCAGGAGGGGGATGCCCAGGACCATCACCAGCGTGTTGACGTCGTCCCACTGTCCGTCCCGGATGATGTGGTCCCATTCCCAGGAGCTGATCATGCCGCCGAACAGGGCCAGGAAGATGCAGATACCGCCCGCAATGGCCGCAATGAAGGTGCCCGGGATGACGAAGAATTCCACGCACAGCAGGACCACGCCCAGAATGAGCAGGGCCGCCGTTTCATAACCGGCCAGGTTCCCGGCGATGTTGTTGCCGAAGAAGAACAGGGCAAACGCGGCAATGGCCACGATGCCGCCGATGCCGAACCCAGGCGTCTTGAATTCCATGTAGATGCCGCCGATTCCCAGCAGGATCAGTATGGGGGAGGCCCACGCAATCCAGAGGCCGATGCGTTCAAAGGCGGTGGGTTCCGCCGTGACCGTGGGGGCGTCCACCTTCTCCTGAGCCAGCAGGTCCGTGACGGAGGTGGCCGTTCCCTGGGCCAGCAGGGGCCTGCCGTCTTCCAGCCGCGTGGCGGCCTCCTTGCCCGTCAGGGTCAGGAGTGCGCCTTTTTCCAGCTTGACGGGGCCGAATTGCTGCTCCTGGTCGGAGGGGATCATCATGGCCTTCACTACTTCCGGGCGGTAGCCCTTTTCCGTTACCACGGAGCGGGTGAAGGCCCAGAAGGCGCTTTCCGCCTTCTTGCGCATGACGGGGTCCATCTCCTCCCCGGAGGAGGTGATGATGCCCGCCGCGCCGATGGAGGAGACGGGCGCCATGTAAATCTTGTCGCATGCCGCGGAGATGAGCGCCCCGGCGGACATGGCCTTGGGATTCACGTAGGCGTAAGTGGGGATGGTCAGCGGCTGGATGCTTTTCATCATCATCTCGCTGGTTTCCCAGGCCAGGCCGCCGGGCGTGTTCAGGTCAAACACCACGGCGCGCGCCTGTTCCTCCTGCGCCCGCTTCAGGATGCGGTTCATGAAGCCGAAGCTCTGCTTGCTGGTCAGGGAGTCCTCCCCCACCGGAATGACCACTACCCGGTCGCGGAAGGATTCCTCCGCGGTCGCCCGGAACGGGGACCCGGCAAACAGGGCCAGCAGAGCCAGCAACAGAAGGTGAATGTTCTTCATGCCTGCAAGCTAACACGTTCCTCGCCCGCGCTCAATGGGGAAATACATTCGCCTTGCCATGAGTGGATGATTTTCTATCTTTATTAAAAGAAGTTAGCTATTTAATAGTTGATTGTTGATCTTTTTTATTCCATAATATGTTATTATGGAAGATTCTTAAATTTTCGGAAAATTGAAAAAAATTATTTATGGATGTGTGGATAAAATATGGGAAAATGATAGCGATCTGTTTGAAAAATCCGAATGGACTATTACTTTCCGTTTAGGATATTATTTACAACGTGTATTAGAAATTGAGAAATCGATTGTATTAAAAGGTTATGTAGTTGATTCTGAATATAATAGATTTGAAGATGATCAAAAGAAAGCATTTAAAGAATGTGAAGAATGTGGAAAAAGGGAAAGTTGTTTAGGAGATGTTGATTATAATAAAATTATACGACCTGATTTAGTGATTCATATTCGAGGGAACAATGATGAATACTCAAATTTGATTGTAATTGAAGTTAAAAAATTAAAATCAAATAAAAATGATTATAAAAATGATTATGATAAATTGAAATATTTGACATGTAAGAAAGCTAAATATCACTACCGAATAGGTGCCCATGTTGTATTGGATAAAACAAAAAATAAATCTGAATTTAAATGGTTTGAAAATGGAGAAGAAGAAAAAGAATAGTAATTATATGGTGATTTTTAGGTAGTAATCATTGCTAATATTTCAACTACTAATTGTCCTTATAGGAATTCTGTGATAAACTAACCGCGCCTTATGGGAAGGATTGATGAAGACAGCATCCGGCGCGTTCTGGAAGCCACGGACATTGTAGATGTGGTGGGTTCCTATCTTTCCCTGAAAAGGGCCGGGTCCCGGTGGAAGGCGTGCTGCCCGTTCCATAATGAGAAGACGCCTTCCTTCATCGTGGACCAGACCCGGCAGAACTTCAAATGCTTCGGCTGCGGGGAAGGGGGATCCGCCATCACCTTCGTGATGAAGATGGAAAACCTGGGCTTTGCGGATACCGTGCGACGGCTGGCGGAAAAAGCCGGCATTACCCTGGTGGAGGAAGTGTATGACGCCGCGGAGGAAAAGCGGCGCAAGGCGCGCACGGCCCTGCTGGTGGCCCATAAGAAGGCGGCCGAGTTTTTTCACAGGCTCCTGCTCCGTTCCCCGAAGGCGGCGGAGGCCAGGGCCTACCTGAATTCCCGCGGATACGGGGCGGACATGGCGAAGCGCTGGCAGGTGGGCTGGGCTCCTGATTCTTCACGGGAGTTCCTGGCCTGGGCGCGTAAGGAGGGGCTTCCGGACCAGGTTTTGATAGATTCCGGCCTTGCCAACCGCGGAGAGCGCGGGGACCTGTACGCCCGGTTCCGGGACAGGCTGATGTTCCCCATTAACAATGTGTACGGGGAATGCGTGGCGTTCTCCGGACGAATTCTGCGGCCCCAGGAAAACGTGGGCAAGTACGTCAACTCCCCGGAAACGTCCATTTTCAAGAAAGGGGATGTGGTGTTTGCCCTGGACAGGGCGCGCGGTCCCATGGGGAAGAGCGGCAAGGCCCTGCTGTGCGAAGGGCAGCTTGACGTCATCGCCTGCCATGAGGCCGGCATTTCCTTTGCCGTGGCTCCTCTGGGAACGGCGTTCACGCCGGAGCACGCCAGAACGCTTTCACGTTATGCCTCCCGCATTGTCGTATGTTTTGACGCGGACAAGGCGGGCATGGCGGCGGCGGACCGCGCCTTCCGGGAGCTGGCCCCATTCGGCAAGGATGTTTACCTGGTGAATCTTCCGGAGGGGGACGATCCGGACTCCTTCATGAAGAGGGAAGGGAAGGAAGCGTTTTCAGAGATGGTGGAGCAGGCCCGTCCTTTCTTTGAGGTCCGCATTGAACGCGCCAAGGAACGCGGCCTGCTGACTGACGCCGCCGCCAGCGCCGCCTTTGCCCGTGAGATGACGGCCCTGCTGGCCTGCATGAGCGACCCCGTGGCCCGCGACCTGGCAACGGCGGACGTCGCCACCAGGATGCGCACGACCGTGAATGACCTGCGGAGCGCCGTCAGGACGGCCGGACGCCGCAAGGGAAGGGAACAGGCACAGTCCGCGGACCGTGCGGCGGCTGCGGAAGTTTCTCAGACGCAGCCCCCCGTGAAGATGGACCGCGCCGTGGCCGTGCTCTGCGAGTTGTCCCTCCAGAACGCCCGTGCCCAGGGGCTCATCGTGGACCGTATTGAAGAATTGCTGGAGCCGATGCGGATGCTGCAAGGGGGGAGAATCCTGAAAAAAATCCTGGCACGGCTTCCTTCTCCGGACAGTCCCGCGGCCATTCAGGCTTTTCTGGCGTCCCTGCCACAGCCGGAACGGGATGCCCTGAACCTGCTGAACCTGGACCCGGTGCCCATCCCCGATGTGGACCGGAGCGTCCAGGAAGCCTGCTCCGGCATTGCTAAGGCGGCCCTGGAAAGGCATATCGCGTCCCTGATGGCGGAATTGGCGGACCCCTCCACGGACGCCGCCAGAAGGCTGGAATTATCCAAACTTAGTGTTGACTTGAAGCGTTTGCTGGGTACAATGTAGTGCCTCGATACCTCCGGGTATTGATATAATGGTGAATTGTGCCCTCTTCTTTTCAAGATATGTCCAAATCCGGTGACCCATCCTCCTCTTCTCCCAAGAAGACTTCCGCCAGCAAAAAAGCTTCTGAATCCAAGGAAAAAGTAGCATCCAAGCCTGCCGCAAAAACTTCCAAAACCACTTCCAAGGCAGCCCCTGCCAAAAAAGCCCCCGCCAAGGCCGCCGCTCCGGCGGCTAAAAAGCCCGCAGCCGCCAAGCCCTCAGCGGAAAAGAAAGCCCCGGTGAAAAAGGCGTCTCCGGCCCCTGCCGCCGGGAAGGCCGCAGTACCCGCCAAAAAGGCTCCGGCAAAGGCGCCCGCGGCCGCACCGGCCAAGAAAGCCGCCGCTCCCGCCGCCAAGAAGGCTCCTGCCAAGCCGGCGGAAAAGAAACCCGCCGAAAAGAAGGCCTCCAAGCCTGCCGCTAAGGCGGAAGCTCCCAAGAAGTTGAGCGAAATCCTGGAAGAGGAACGCAAGAGGGCCGCCAGCCGCAAGGTCACGAATCCGATTGACGCCCCGGAAATCCAGGAAAAAATCCGTGAACTGATCAAGCTCGCCAAGGAGCAGGGCTACCTGACTTTTGACGACATCAATGACTCCCTTCCCAACGACATCGTTGACCAGCAGGACTATGAGGCCATCATGGACCGCCTGCGCAGCATGGCGTTTGACATCATTGACGCGTCCGACGTGGACAGCTACACGGACCGCACCCGCATCAACACGGAGGAAGAAGACGAGGAGGAAAAGCTTGAAGCCAAGATGGACATTCTGGACGACCCCGTCCGCATGTACCTGAAGCAGATGGGCCAGGTTTCCCTGCTCACCCGTGAAGAAGAAGTGGCCATCTCCAAGAGGATTGAGGATGCGGAACAGAACGTCCAGCGCTGCGTGCACCGCTTCGGCTTCATTGCGAACGCCTATCTGGACGTGGCCTACCGCCTGCTGGACAACGAGGAACGCTTTGACCGCGTCATCCTTGACAAGAAGATCGACTCCCGCGAACGCTACATGAAGGGGCTGGCCCAGCTCTGCGCCCAAATCCAGCAGACCCATCAGGACGCTTCCAGCGCCTTCCGCAAGCTGTACCGCAGCAAGGAGGCCGCCAAGTCCGTGAAGGCCCGCCAGGCGGAGTTCGACAAGATCACCGGCGTTCTGGTGAAGCTCTTCGGCCGCCTGTACTTCAAGCACAAGGTGATTGAGGATTTCTGCTCCATGATTGACGAGGCCCGCGACCGCGTGCTCCGCATGCAGAAGAAGGTAGCCCAGGATCCGTCCAACAAGGAGCTCAAGGAACACCTTGCGGAACTGGAACTGCGCATGTGGATGACTGCGGATGAAATGGGGGAAGCCTATCAGGAGCTCCGCAAGTGGCTCCGCGAAGCCCGCCGGGCCAAGGACGAAATGGTGGAAGCCAACCTGCGCCTGGTCATTTCCATTGCCAAGAAGTACACCAACCGCGGCCTTTCCTTCCTGGACCTCATTCAGGAGGGCAACATGGGCTTGATGAAGGCGGTGGAAAAGTTCGAATACCGCCGCGGCTACAAATTCTCCACGTATGCCACCTGGTGGATCCGCCAGGCCATCACCCGCTCCATTGCGGACCAGGCCCGCACCATCCGCATTCCCGTGCACATGATTGAAACCATCAACAAGCTGATGCGCGTTCAGAAACAGCTGGTGCAGGAATACGGCCGCGAACCTACGCCGGAGGAAATCGCGGAGGAAATCCACCTGCCCGTGGAACGCGTGCGTTCCGTGCTGAAAATGGCCCAGCAGCCCATTTCCCTGCAAGCCCCCGTAGGGGATTCCGACGACACCTCCTTTGGTGACTTCATTGAAGACAAGGCGGCGGAAAATCCCATGGAGGAAGCCTCCTTCTCCTTCCTGAAAGAGAAAATCAAGGATGTGCTGGACACCCTTACGGACCGCGAGCGCGAGGTTATTGAACAGCGCTTCGGCCTCCGGGACGGCAGCCCCCGCACCCTGGAGGAAGTGGGGCGCCAGTTCAGCGTCACGCGGGAACGCATCCGCCAGATTGAGGCCAAGGCCCTCCGCAAGCTGCGCCATCCCACGCGCATCAGCAAGATCAAGGGATTCCTGGAAATGACGGAATCCTGACCGGATTTGCGCCGCATGCCGTGCTACGCTCCGTGGTCATGAAGACCTGCGTGGCCGCGGCATGCGGCATTTTCATTTTACTGGCTTCCTGCTCAGGCAGCGGGGAATTCAAGCCCTCTTTCAACCAGCCCCTCCAGCCCGTGATGCAGCCGGGCTTTGTGTACGTGGACCAGGTGGCCCCGCTGGTGAAGACCAACCTGAAGTATGCCGGGTATGACAATTTCGTGGGGCGTCCGCTGGACGGCTACCACGGCAGGCGCGCCATCCTGCGCACCCAGACGGCGCACGCCCTGAAAAAAGTCTCGGAAGACCTGTACAGGCAGGGCTACCTGCTGGAAATCTATGACGCCTACCGCCCCCACACCGCCGTGCTGGACATTTGCAAATGGGGCGCGGACGCCGGAGACCAGAAGATGAAAGCCCGGTATTACCCGAACATTGACAAGGCCAAGGTGTTCGGGGACCACTACGTGCGCGACTTCTCGGAACATTCACGCGGCGTGGCTGTGGACGTCTCCCTGCTGTATGCCAAAACCGGAAAGCCCGTGGACATGGGCGGCCATCATGACCTGCTGGACCCCAGTTCCGCTACGGACACCGCACTGGTGACCCCGGCCCAGCACCGGAACCGGATGATTCTGAAAAAGGCTTTTGAAAAGCAGGGATTCGCCAACTATTCTCCGGAATGGTGGCACTACCGCCTGCTGAATGAACCCGCGCCCTCCCTGCATTATTACTTCCCGGTGTGGGACGGCATGGCCTCCCGGTAAATCTTTGACGCGTCCGCTGTCACGGACCGGGCATTTTATCCTTTGATTTTTTTCCGACGGAAATAGGATGGCGGAATACTGAAGAATTTGACCAGATGAAAGAAGAACATTCCCATGATTCCGCCGTGCAGCCTGAAGCCTACCGCTGGGCTGCCGTAATGGCCCTCCCTCTGCGTCTGGTAGTAGGCTGGACGTACTTCTCCGCGTTCTGGCGCCGCCTGGTGCTGGAAAACAAGCTGATTCCGGATGATCCGGGATATATCGGCGTCAAATTCAACCACTTCCTTCCTAATGCGCTGGGAATCAAGCCGGTCATTGAATATCTGGTGACGCACCCGTCCGAACTCTGGTGGTTCATGGTGGCGTTTACCATCATTGAATTCCTGGTGGGGCTGATGCTCATGCTGGGGCTGCTGACGCGCCTGGCGAGCGTGGGCGTTTTCTGCCTGGCGCTGGGCATTCTGCTGGGTTCCGGCTGGCTGGGAACCACTTGTCTGGACGAATGGCAGATAGGCATTCTGGGCATGTGCGCCGGACTGCTCCTGTTCCTGACCGGGGGCGGTTCCTGTTCGCTGGACGGCAGGCTTTCCAAACTTCCGTGCTGCGCGCGCCGTTCCTCCCTGTTTGCCTGGGTGGGGTCCGGTCCGCTGCCGCTGGGATACGGCCGCATGGCCCGCGTTTCCATCTGGGGAGCCGTGTTCATGATGCTGGTCACGCTGGGAACCAACCAGTTCTTTCATGGCGGCGTATGGGGGCCGCTCCATAACAAATCCGTGAAGCCCCTGCTGGAAGTCAGCGGGGCCTCCCTGTCCGGGCAGGAATTGCGCTTCAACGTATTCCGCACGGAAGGCGTGGATACCTACGGCTCCTTCCTCGTCCGCATCAGACTGACGGACGGCCAGGGCAACACCCTGTGGAAAATGGAGGCGGACCAGCTTTCCGCGCTTCCCCCCTCCGCTATGGAGAACGCTTATCTGGCAAAGGTCAAGCCGGGCGCCTTCGGGCTGGTCGTTCCGCTGGGGGCCAGGGCCGGCGTAACACTCCCCGCCGCGCTTTCTGCGGTTCCGGAAGGTCCGCTTTCCGTAGTGCTGACGGATGTAAGCGGCAAGGAATGGTCCGCCCCGGTCCGGAAGGCCGGCGGCGTATGAGCGACCCCGGAAGAAGGAGAAAGGCGGGATAAAAGGAAAGAATTCCCGGATGGGGATTCTTTCCGGAGGTGGCTATGTTTGTCCGTGCCGCGCTGTTTTTCATCTTCGAGAGCTTCTTTGTTTCAAAGCGATATGTTCCTTTCCATCTTGACAGAATGAAGGGAGGGGATAAAAGGGGAGTAATGAAAACTACCCTGATCATACTCTGTCTCGTCTGCTTTTCGGCCGTTTCCCCGGCGGAAGAAACCTTGAAATCCCTTCTCAAGGAAAGGGAACGGCTTTTATCCAGCATGGCTGAACTGGCGCAGGAACAGTACAAGTCCGGCATGGTTCCCTGGGAGGAAGTGACGCGGGCCAACTTGAACTTGCTGGAATTCCGCCGAAATAACGCCGGATCTCTGAAAGAAGCCATCGCCGTCCAGAAGGAACTGGTCAGGTATCTGGAGCAGCTCTTTCGGGATGCGGAAAAGGCCTATGCTTCCAGCGTGGGAGATAAAATGATGGTTCTCAAGGGCCGGGACGCATGGCTTGCCGCCAAGTGCACCCTGCTGTCCATGGAGAGCCGTTTGGGAGGGGAAGGGAAGTAGCCGGAAGCTGCGGCTGCACGGTGGCGGTATAAACGGCATTTGTTCATGCCGGGTTTTTCCATGCCGCTGAAAGGCGCGCATGGCTGTTGTGAATGATGGTTCCCCGTATTGGGAAAGCCCCTGTTTTCTTTCCGGACGCGGGAGGCCAGGGTATTCGTGCAGCGTTTGCCGCTGGACGCGTCCTTTCCGGATGCGGCGGCAAACCGCAACCCATGTTGAAACATCATGTCTGACGAGAAAAATAATGATTCATCCTTCCATTTTCCGGAATCGGATGAAAAGCAGTTCCTGGAAAAAATGGAACGGCTGGAAGGCAAGCTGGATGATCTGGAGCAGCAAGTGCTCCAGGCTCTGTCTGAAGTGGAAATCCCGAATACCTGGCTGGAGGAATGGGAAAAGTTTACGAACTCTGCGCCTGAATCCGGTGAACGGGAAATCAGGAAGTGGGTGGAAACCCAATTGGGCAAGCTGAAGGGGTTTGAAGCCCTGGACCAACTGGAACAGAACCAGATCGCGTCTCTATACCAGGACGCCCTCCTGTTCTCCCGGGAGATTTTGTCCAGAAAAGAGCAATTGGGCGGCACGCTGACGGATGAAGAACGTGATGTGCTGAATTATATTCAAAATTCAATTCGATAAATACCATGACTCCATTACTTCATCTCAGGCACTTGTTTGACTTTATAGCAACCAGGTATTTTTCCCGCCAGGATGGAAGGCGCAGGCTGGATGCCTTTCTCGTTCAGGAAGGCCATGCGGCGCTTCCTCATTATAATTATATCATGGAAAGGCTTTCGAGGTTGCCTCTGACCCGGCATTCCGCTCTGGTCCAGATATTGGCCGGCATTGTGACGGCGGTGATAAGTTGCCGCCTCCATTACAGGGACAATACGCATTATCCTGCCCTCATTCCCACTTGGATCACTTTTTCCCGGTATGCCTACCTTAATCCGGGAGCCGGAGGGTATCTGATGGGAATGGCGCCGCATCCGGACGCAGCCCTTCTGCCAGGCGTTCCATTGTCCTCCCTGAATCATGCCTTCTCTCCTTTTGGCGGTGCAACCGGGTACGATCCCGTTAGTGGGCATGTCCATGTGCGCCATGGGTTTAATGCCTACATCAAGTGCTCGGGCAATAACATTTATGTTGCCTTCCGGGGGACGGATACGGGACATTGGGGTGTCTTGGTTCCCAACGTATTGACGGATATTTTCCAGTTGTATTCCTGTGACATTTGCTACGTTAGGGCGGCGGGACTGATTCGCCATTTGTTGAATCATGTGCCGGGAATAGTGTCCTTGCAGGCCACCGGGCATTCCCTGGGAGGCGGCATGGCCCAATTCGGGGTGGCGGCCAATGTAGGGTCTCCTCTCCCGGTTGGCGGCGTCGCGGTGAATGCTGCGGGATTGTCCGGTAATTCCTTGCAGGCGCTGGGTGCAGACCGTTTGGCGGCCGCTGCCGGCGTCTTGGACCATATAACCACTTGCTGTGATCCGGTCAGTACGTATGGCGGAGGATTGGTGGGCGGCCGGTACCGCATCCCCAGGCAGAACGCGCCCCTTTCCAACGGCCATGGCATTGCCGATGTAGCCGCCTGTTATATGGCGGCGGCAGGGGGTGGGGGAAACATCCCGGCAGATCCTCGCTAGTGTACCGGAGGGAGTTGAACGCGGAAAGGGGAGCCCCTTGAAGCAGCTCCCGGCACTTCCCTCTTTTCTTGTGAAAAACGCAAGCCGTCCCATTGCTGGCAATGGGACGGCTTGAACGTGAAAGAGCAATTTTATTAGTGAGGCAGGCGGAAGTTGCGGTTGAAGGCGGAGACTTCCTCCTTGAGCTGGGCGAAGCCGTCCGGGTTCGGGCAGACCTGGTCGCCTACGTACAGGGCCAGGGCGCGGGCGATGAATTCCGCTACCTGTTCCACGTCTTTTTCCTTCATGCCGCGGGTGGTCACGGCGGGCGTGCCGATGCGGATGCCGGAGGGCTTCATGGGGGAACCCGTGTCAAACGGGATGGCATTCTTGTTCACGGTGATGCCCACGCGGTCCAGGGCTTCCTGTGCGTCCGCCCCGTTGATGCCCTTGTTGCGGAGGTCCACCATGAATACGTGGTTGTCCGTGCCGTTGGAGACGATGCGGAAGCCGAGTTCCGCCATTTTGTCCGCCATGGCCCTGGCGTTTTTCACGACCTGGGCCGCATAGTCCTTGAATTCGGGTTTCAGCGCTTCCCCGAAGCAGGCCGCCTTAGCGGCAATCACGTGCATGAGGGGGCCGCCCTGCATGCCGGGGAAGACGGCGGCGTCAAGCTTCTTGGCGTATTCCTCCTTGCAGATCACGAAGCCGCCGCGCGGGCCGCGCAGGGATTTGTGCGTGGTGGAGGAGACGAAGTCCGCATAGGGAACCGGGTTCGGATGCTGTCCGCCGGCCACCAGGCCCGCGATATGGGCCATGTCCACGAACAGGTAGGCGCCGCAGGCCTTGGCGATCTGGCCCATGCGTTCAAAGTCGATCGTGCGGGAATAGGCGCTGGCTCCGGCCGTGATCATCTGCGGCTTCACTTCCAGGGCCAGTTTTTCCAGCGCGTCATAGTCGATGGCTTCCGTTTCCTGGGATACGCCGTAGTGAACTACGTTGTACAGCTTGCCGGAGAAGTTCGCGCGGTGGCCGTGGGTGAGGTGGCCGCCGTGGGAAAGGTCCATCGTAAGAATGGTGTCGCCGGGCTTCAATACGGAGAAGTAAACGGCCATGTTGGCCTGGGAGCCGGAGTGGGGCTGCACGTTGGCATGGTCCCCGCCGAAGATTTTCAGCACGCGGTCAATGGCAAGCTGTTCCACCTTGTCCACTACCTCGCAGCCGCCGTACCAGCGCTTGCCGGGATAGCCTTCCGCGTATTTGTTGGTCAGCAGGGAGCCCTGGGCTTCCCGGACGGAGGGGGAGGCGAAGTTTTCAGAAGCGATCAGCTCAATGTTGTTGCTTTCGCGGCGGCCTTCCTCCTGGATGAACGCGGCCAGTTCGGGGTCCGTCCATTGCAGGGGGCTGCCGGAGGATTTGACGACGCGGCGTTCATGGCGGCCGCCTTCAAAGTCCGCGTGCAGCCATGCGTCCAGCACGTCTTCCACGCTTTCATTGTCCACATAGGCGGAGGCCAGGCACAGCAGGTTGGAATCGTTATGCTGGCGGGAAAGGGCCGCGGCGGGGGCCGTGCGGCAGAGGGCGGCGCGCACGCCCACCCAGCGGTTGGCGGCGATGCTCATGCCGATGCCGGACCGGCAGATGAGGATGCCGCGGTCGTTGGTACCGTCAGCAATGCTGCTTGCGACTTCATTGGCGTAGTCGGAATAATCGCAGGAATTCTTGGTCATGGTACCCATGTCGGTCACTTCATGGCCCCATGCCTTGAGGAGTTCTACTACGGTTTCCTTGAGGTCGACTCCGGCGTGGTCCGCGCCGATGGCAATTTTATATGTCGTATTCATGATGGTGCTCATTGCTGACGGGCAAAGATACTGCCTTATTTCACCCCGGCTGGCAAGTCCCGGATTCATTCCGGCACGTTCCGGAAGGAGCGGCGGCCGCCTTTTACCCCGGAAAAAAGGGCCCCGGTTCCTGGAGGAAACCGGGGCGAGTGGGAAGGAATGGGGAAGGGACCGTTATTTTCCGGAGGATTCCAGCTTCAACATGTCCTGGACGATGTTGATGCCTTCGCGGAGTTCCGGGTCAAGGCCGGAGGGATATTCCGGGGAGTCGTCCAGTTCCGCCGTGGGGTCTTCCGCCAGGTGCATGAACTGTTCGTTGTCCTTGTCCGGGTCCGCCAGGGGAAGCTCCCTGGCGTTGACGTCGTCCAGCGTCAGGCGGTAAATCTTGTACTTGGTGGCGTCTTCCTTGGCCATTTCCGCAAAGCGGCCCTTGCGTTCCTTGTTGATGGATTTGCGGCGCTCTTCCAGCATGGAGTTTTCCTGTTCCCGCGTCTTCTTGTTCAGGGAGAGCTTGTTGTCCTTGATGCGCTGCTTCATCATGGCGATGTCTTCCCTGGCAATCTGGAGGTCGCGGTCTTTTTCCACGCGCTTCGCGCTGGCTTCCTTCAATGCGGGCAGCATGGCCGTGATGGAGGAGTCCTTTTTGTAATTGGTGCAGGGCGTGATCTGGTCATAGGGCATCGCGTAGTCCAGAATGTCTTCCCCCAGTTCAAACGCCGCCGTAGCGGTGGGAAGCTGAATGTCGCTCTCCACGCCCTTGAGCTGGGTGGAGCCGCCTGCCACGCGGTAGAATTTCTGGGTGGTGACTTTCAGCAGGCCGGCACGGTCCCTGGCTGCAAAGAAGGGCAGGTACTGGCCGATGTCCACCGGCTGCTGCACGGAACCCTTCCCGAAGGTGGAGTCATCCCCCACGATCACGGCGCGGCCGTAGTCCTGGAGGGCCGCGGCCAGAATTTCAGAGGCGGAGGCGCTGAGCTTGTTGATGAGCACCACAATGGGGCCGTTGAAAAGCTTCTGGCGGTTGTGGGCGGATTTGATGTCCACGTTGCCGCGGGTGTCCTTGATCTGCACCACGGGGCCGTTCCCGGTAAAGAAGCCCGTCATCAGGCGCACTTCCTCCAGGGAACCGCCGCCGTTGCTGCGCAGGTCAATGACCAGGCCGTCCACGTTTTCCTTGTTCATCCGTTCCAGGATTTTTTTGACGTCCTTGGCGCAGCGGCGGTCGCCGCCTTCCATGTCCGCATAGAAGGAGGGAAGGCTCAGCACGCCGATGCGGTTCTGCCCTTCCGGCGCGCCGGTGAGTTCGATGATTTCGCCCTTGGCGAGTTCGTCCTTCAACGGCACCTTGGAGCGGGTCAGCGTGATGATCTTGGCCTGGCCGGGAGCGTCCGCCGGTTCCACCTTCAGGCGCATCTGGGTGTTTTCAGCCCCGCGGATCATGTCCACCACCTTGTCCAGCTTCAGGAACAGGATGTCCACCATTTCTCCGGAGTTGTTGGAGTCAATGGCCACGATGCGGTCGTTCAGCTTGAGCTCTCCGGATTTGTCAGCCGGACCGCCCACGACGATACCCGTGATTTTGGTGGAGCCGTCGTCTTCACTGCCCAGCAGGGCGCCGATGCCGGTGAGCTCCGTGCCCATGGAAATCTTGAAGCGGTCCACCTGGCGGGCGCCCATGTAGTCCGTGTGCGGGTCATAGGTCATGGCTACTGCGCTGAGCAGGGTTTCCGCCACGTCTTCCAGGTCCGTTTCCTGAATGTTGCGCTGGATGCGTTCATAACGCATGAGCAGTTTTTCCTCCGCAGGCTTTTCATTGGCCAGCGGGTCGGGCTTGTTCTGTTCCTTCGCCAGGCGCGCCACGGTTTCACGGCGCAGGATTTCAGACAGGAGCTGTTCCTCCACCATGTCTTTCCAGACCTGCTGCATTTCCGCCTCATCCTTGGGCCACGCGGCGGTCTTGCGGCGGGAGCGTTCAATGGACCGGTCCTTGTCAAAGGTAAAGCCGCCCTTTTTCAGCAGGTCCCGCGCATAGGCGATGCGCTGCATGGCGCGCTGCCGGTACAGGGCGTGCATGGCCTGGGCCGCGTCCATCATCTGGCCGGACATCAGGTAGTCGTCCAGTTCCCTGCCGTATTTCTTCTTGAGGGCGTCCACATCCTGCTGGGTGAAAAATATCTTGTTGGGATCCACCTTGCGCAGGTAGGTTTCCAGGAATTTTCCGGACAGTTCGTCGCTGAATTCCTTGCGGGAGAAGTGGAAGTTCTGGAGCAGGAGGGACATTTGCTTGCCCACCTGGTTGAAGTCCGTGGCCGCGGAGGCGCAGGAGGTGATGGCGGCTGCGGCCAGGGCCGAGAATGCTGTAAGTCGAATCCAACGGAATGAGTGCATGTTCATAACGGAAAAGGGTGCGGTTTTCTCCATCAGGGAAAAAAAGCTAGTGCTGGGATGTGAGTGTTACTGATTTGTAGGTGATTGTCTATCTTATAAAACGTCCACATGACGCTATTTTACGCGCCGGGTTTCCGGAAGGGGGAAAGGGACTGCCGGAGGGCGGAAGAACCCCCGTCCGTCCGGAAGGAACGGCATCCGGCGGGGTTGCAATCCTCTGCGAATGCAGGGCGCGGGAGAGAGGAAGAAAGAGGCAAATTCATTAGTGGACAAATACACCATAAAGTTTGAAATTCTGTGCGGAAGTCCGGCATTTGTCATATTGGGGCCGTACAGAAAGGAGAACGCGGTTTCCGGAGACTTTTTCCCGTGCGCCGTAGCGCCGCCCGCTTGACGGCAGCCTTTTTCTTTTTCCGCCGCCGCATTTCTCCCGGAGCGGGGAAGGCATTCCTTCCTTGTCAGCGGCGGGGGAGGGCCGGACGGGGCGCGGATGTTTCCAGTATGGCCGCCGCGGGGAGGGGAACATTTCAGGATTGAGGTCACGGAGGTTTTCTGTACACTTCGCGTGATGATGAGAACACCGAACCAGGACAAGAAGCCTTCCGGAAGCAAAATGGGCGTTCTGCTGCAGCGTTCATTCAGCACCGTGGTTCTGCTGGGTTTGCTGGCGGGGGCCCTGTGGTGGGACCGTGAACTTGGGTATTACGGGCTGGTCTGCATCTTCTGCATCCTGGCCTCCTGGGAATGGAGGCACATGCTGCTGCGTTCCAGAAAAGCCTCCCAGCCGAACCTGAGCTTTCTTTTCGGCGCGGCGTATCCCGTGCTGCTGTCCTGGGCGTGCTACGTGACCAAGTTCCGGGAAATCGCCCCTACGGAGAATGCCCCGTTCCTGATTCCCCTTCCCCTTCTGGTGGCGCTTGCCGCCCCGGTCCTTCTGGTCGTGATTTCCTTTATCCGTGAAATGAAGTATCCGGTGGTGGGAAGCCGGGCGCTCCGTTCCGTCGGGACCACGCTGCTTTCCTTCATTTATCCCGGCTGGCTGTTCGCCTTTGCCATTCTGGCCCTGCATCTGGCCTATATGAGGGTGGGGTATGTTTATCCGTCCATCGTCATGTGCGTGCTATGGGTCATTCTGGTGACGAAGATGGCGGACATTTTTGCCTATGTCAGCGGGTTCCTGCTGGGAGGCCGCATTTTTTCACGCAGGCTCATTCCCCACATCAGCCCCAAGAAGACGTGGGAGGGCATCCTCGGTTCCTGGGTGCTGACGAATGCGGCGGCCATCGGGCTGGTTTTCCCGATGTTCAGGGTCTCCGTCCTGTCCATGCCCCAGATGCTGGTGCTGGCGGGCTGCGTCTCCTTCATTTTCCTGCTGTCCGTTTACGGGGACCTGGCGGGCTCCCTGGTGAAGCGCAGCCTGGCCATCAAGGATTCCGGCTCCCTGCTGCCGGGGATAGGCGGCATTTTTGATTTGATTGACAGTCCTTCCTTTACCGTGCCGTTCTTCTGGTTCCTGCTGGCCTGCATCGGTTGAACGGCCCGGGCATGAACGGATTCCCCTGTAACCCGGTATGGATTCCCCCTCCCTTCCCATTGAGGAAATCCGCGGAGAATTGCTGGACGCGCTGCAAGCCCCCTCTCCGCGCATCCTGCTGAAAGCGCCCACGGGCTCCGGCAAGTCTACCGGCGTTCCCCCCATGATGGATGACGCCGGGCTGGGGGAACGCGGCCTGATCGTCGTCGTTCAGCCCCGCCGGATGGCCGCGCGCCTGCTGGCGCGCCACGTGGCCCGGTTGCGCGGAGTGGAGCTGGGGAAGGAAGTGGGGTATGTGGTGCGCTTTGAACGGCACATTTCCCCCCGCACCCGCATTGCGTACGTGACGGACGGCATGCTGGAACGCTGGCTGACGGAGCGGCCCGCCCTGGAAGGGGTGAGCGCCGTGGTGTTTGATGAGTTTCACGAACGGAGCCTCTCCGGAGATTTGTCCCTGGGGCGCGTATTGGACTTGCAGGAAGGCCCGCGCCCGGACATGGCCGTGGCGGTGATGTCCGCCACGCTGGAAATATCCGGCCTGCGGGATTACATGGGCGCCTCCTGCCGGGTGCTGGAGGCGCACGGAAGGCAGTATCCCGTAGAAACCGTTTACCGGGCTCCCCGGCTGGTCAGCGATGGACGCGGCAGGGTATCCCCCCCTCCGGTATGGGAGCAGGCGGCGGACGCCGTGAAGGAGGCGGTGAAGGATGACGGCTGCGGGGACGTGCTGGTATTCATGCCGGGCGTGTATGAAATCCGGAAAACGGCGGAGTTGCTGGCAGGCAGGCCGTGGATGGGCGGCCGGGACGTTTTTCCTCTTTACGGAGCGTTGACCCCGGAACAGCAGAATCGCGCCGTGGAGCAGGGGAAGAATCCCCGCGTCATCGTTTCCACCAATGTAGCGGAAACCTCCCTGACGATTGAGGGGGTGCGCACGGTGATTGATTCCGGTCTGGTGCGCCGGTCCGGCTGGGACCCCTACAGGGGCATGGATACGCTGCACCTGACGAAGATTTCCAAGGCGTCCGCCGCCCAGCGCGCGGGCCGTGCCGGGCGCGTGGCTCCGGGCCGCTGCTTCCGGTTGTGGAGTGAGGCGGAGCAGGCGCGGAAGGCGGATTTTGATCCGCCCGAATGTTTCCGGGTGGATCTGGCGGGGGCCGTGCTGAATCTGGCCGCGTGGGGCATAACCGCGCCGGAAGGGTTCCGCTGGCTGGATGCGCCGGACCCCCTGGTGATGCAGCGGGCCGTGAACCTGCTGGCCGCCCTGGGAGCTACGGAGGCGGACGGGAGCCTGACGGACGTGGGAAGAAGGATGACCGCTTTTCCTCTGCCGCCGCGGCTGGCGCGCCTGATGGCGGCCGGGCAGGATGAACAGTGCGTGGTGGAGCTTGCCGCCATTGCGGCCCTGATGCAGGGGGAGGGCGTAGCGATGAAGGGCGGCTTGAACGACAACCTGCGCGATTCTGCGGACTATACGGATTTTCAGGCGGAGTGGCGCGCGGTGGAAAAGGCTGTGGACGCCGGGTTTGAGGCGGGGGCGTGCACCCGCTGGGGCATTTCCGCCCGCGGGGCGCGGGAAGTGTGGATGGCGTACCGGCAGCTTTTGTCCATCGGCAGCCGGGGGAAATCCCGGGAAATGCCGGAGCCGGATTTCACGGCGGCGCGGCTTGCCGTGGTCCGCGCCATGATGGAGAGCTTTGCGGACCATGTGGGCGTACGGAACGGAGTGGCCGCCAACACGTGCCGCATGGCCGGCGGCGTGGGGGGCAGGCTGGCGGAAGGCAGCGTGGCGTTCCACGGGGAGCATTTTGTGGCGGCGGAGGTGGCGGAGTTGTCCGGAAAGGCGGTGGAAACCCGTGTGGGCCGCTGTACGCTCATTGACCCGGAGGAGCTGCGCGCCGTCTGGCCGGAGCGTTTTTCCGGCGGGGAGGCGGCCGTCTTTGACGCCGCGCTGCGCCGCGTGCGCCTGCACCGGAGACTGATGTATGAAGACCTGGTGCTGGAAGACCGGGACCGCGGGGACGCTCCGCCGGAGCTGGCCGCCCCCATTCTGGCGGAAAGGGTGGTGGACGGAACCTTGAAGCTGGTGAAATGGGATGACGCCGTGGAGCAGTGGATACGCCGCCTGAACGGTTTAAGCGTCTGGATGCCGGAACTGGAACTCCCCCGTTTTTCAGAGGAAGACAAGCTGGTTGCCATCTCCCTGGTTTGCGAGGGAGCCGTGGGCTACAAGGACATCAAGGAGAGGGAGATCATTCCCGTGCTCCGGGACTGGCTCTCCGGCTGGCAGGCGAAGGCGCTGGACGATTACGCTCCGGTGAGCCTCACGCTGACCAACGGCCAGCACGCGAAAGTGAGGTACGGGGAGGATTCCACGCCTGTGATCGGCCTTACGGTGCAGCGGCTGTTCGGCGTGGCGGCGTCTCCGCGCATTGCCAACGGCTCCGTGACCGTGAAGGTGGAGGTATTGGCCCCCAGCCAGAGGCCTTGGCAGGTGACGGGCTCCCTGGAAAGCTTCTGGCGGAACGGCTACGGCCAGATGAAAAAAGACTTGGCGGGGCGCTATCCCCGGCACCGCTGGCCCGATCCTGAAGAGCTGGATTTCCTCCCCCGTTCCCGTTGAGAAGGCGAAAGGATTTTTCTGTAACAAAACAGTAGCAAAATCGTCCGTTTCCGTGTAAAGAGGCGGTGGTGCAGCTCGCGGACGCCCTCCGCCCACCATTCACAAGAGACAGTTATGGACTCAATTTACTGGATTATCATCGTAGCCCTGCTGCTTCTGGCGGCATTTGACCTGATCAACGGCGTAGCGAATGACGCCGTCAACTTCCTCAACTCCGCCATTGGTTCCAAGGCCGCCCCCGTGCGGGTGATCCTGACCGTGGCTTCCATCGGCGTGCTGGTGGGCGCCTGCTTCTCCGGCGGCATGATGGAGGTGGCCCGCAACGGCATTTTTCACCCGAACATGTTCAGTTACCACGAAGTGATGCTGCTCTTCCTGGGGGTGATGATCAGCGAGGTGATACTCCTGGATACCTTCAATACATTCGGCCTTCCCACGTCCACCACCGTTTCCCTGGTGTTCGGCATTCTGGGCTCCGCCGTGGCGACGGCCCTGTTCAAGATTTCCAAGCTTCACATGACGCAGTCCGTGTGGGACTTCATCAATACGGACAAGGCGTTTGAAATCGTCACCGGCATTCTCCTTTCCGTAGCCATCGCCTTCACGGTGGGCACCATCGTCATGTGGGTTTCCCGCCTGGCGTTTACGTTCAAATACCAGTCCCGCTTCAAGTGGTTCGGCTGCTTCTGGTGCGGCATCGCCATGACGGCGGTGGCCTACTTTGCCGTGTTCAAGGGCTTGAAGGAATCCACCCTGATGGAGCCTTCCTTCATTCAATACATTGACCAGAACCTGGGCATGGCCCTGCTGGTGGCCTTCGGCGGTTTTTCCGTGCTCATGTTCCTGCTCCAGCACCTGTTCATGACGAACATCCTGCGCCTGACCGTGCTGGCCGGCACCTTCTCCCTGGCCCTGGCCTTTGCGGGCAACGACCTCGTGAACTTCATCGGCGTGTTCATGGGCGGCCTGGATTCCTTCCAGTACGCCACAGGCGTAGTGGAGGCCGGCGGCTCCGCCTCCTCCATCACCGCCATGGAATGCCTGATGCCCGGGCAGGGCGTTCCGGTGAACCATTACATTCTTTTTGCCGCCGGATGCATGATGATTTTTGCGCTGTGGTTCTCCAAGAAGGCGAAGACGGTGATCGCCACCGGCGTGGAGCTTTCCCGGCAGGGTGAAGGAGGCATTGAACGCTTCGGCTCCGTTCCCCCCGCCCGCGCCATCGTGCGCAGCGCCATCGCGCTGGGGCGCGGGGTGAAAAAGCTTATCCCCGCCCGCATGCTGGTGCGCATGAACCATCAGTGGGATGCTGCCCCGCAGCCACTGAACCCCAAGGACCGCGTGGCTTTTGACCTGATCCGCGCCACGGTGAACCTGACGGTGGCTTCCCTGCTGATCGCGTGGGCCACGGGCAAGCAGCTCCCCCTTTCCACCACATACGTGACGTTCATGGTAGCCATGGGTTCCTCCCTGGCGGACAAGGCGTGGGGCAGGGAAAGCGCGGTTTACCGCGTGACCGGCGTACTGACCGTAATCTCCGGCTGGTTCATGACCGGCCTGGCCGCCTTCACGCTGGCCGCCGTCATGGCGACCGTCCTGCACTACGGGCAGGTGTACGCCATCTTCGGGCTGCTGGCCCTGGTGGTCGTCATCCTGGTGAAATCCACCATCATGCACCGCAAGCGGGAGAACAAGCTTTCCGTAGAGCGTTTTGACCAGATTACGGAGGAAAACATTCTGGACGTGTGCAGCCACCAGGTCGTGGACAGCACGCTCAAGCTGCGGGAAATCTACAATGACACCGTGGAAAACTTCTTCCAGGGGGACCGGAAGGCCCTGAAAGAGCTGGCGGACGCCGCGGAACGCCTGGCCCTGACCAGCAGCGAGCACCACAAGTACGACATTCTCCCCATCCTGTACAAGATGCAGTCCCGTTCCCTGGACATGGGCTACCACTTCGTGCAGGCCCTGGAGCATTTGAACGAAGCCACGCAGAGCCTGGCGCAGTTTTCCGAGTCCATCTTCACGTATGTGGACAATAACCACACGCCGTTCACGATTGACCAGGTGGACGACTTGAAGGAGGTGCATACCGCTCTAATGAAGCTTCTGGATGAATACTGCAAGATGCTCCAGACGGGAACGTACATCCAGTTCGACTATACCATGGTGGCCCAGGAACAGCTCCTTCAACTGGTGGCAAAGGCCACCAAGCGCCAGATCAAGCGCGCCCAGCGCAACCAGACGCGCACCCGTTCCTCCCTCCTTTATCTGAACATGCTTAATGAAATGAGGTTCATGGCCGTGCAGGTGCGGGCCCTGACCAATGACGAACGGAACTTCGTGGCGGCGTAAGGCGGCGGGGAACCGGGCTTTTTGCATGAAAAGGAAAGAAAAATCTTGAGCGTTTGGTTCATGCAGGTATGCTGAATGGACAGGGGTGTTCGATAAGGAAGGAACGAGAGCCTTCCGAATCACCAGGAACGACCCTGATTTCATAGGTAGTTAGTTGGAGCGGCTGCGGAAGGAATTCCGCAGCCGCTTTTTTGCCCCCGCAGGAGGGGGGCGGACCTTGTGTCATACAAAAGAAGGAATGTTTGAACATATTTCCCGCCCGGCTGTCTCACCCATAACGGTTATGATCCGGATGCAGTGAAAGAGAGAGCACTTCATCCACTTAAGGACTCAACCGTCTTCATAGGTAGTTAGTTGAACAGCAGCCCCGGCGAAGGGATTCGCCGGGGTTTGTTCGTCTCCGGATGGCGCATTCCACGCCGTAAACGGCTGGAAGGAAGCGGGGAAGGAAGAATAGGAGGCGTTTTGCCGCGGGGTTTGATTGACGAGCGGGACGCATCAGGGCATAGTGGCAGGGTATGAAGAGAGCGTTTTGCGTGATAGCCGGTGCATGCAGCCTGCTTGGATGGGCTCCGGCGGACGAGGCTGGCATGAAGAATGCGCTGGCGGACTGGCAAATGAGGCAGTCCGACTGGGAATCCGCATTCAAAACGGCTGAAAGCGATGAAAAAAGAGCGGAACTGATGGAGAGCCGTCCGAACGCCATTCCGGTGGCGCAGGAATTGTGGAGGCAGGTGGGGAGGGACCTTCAAAAGCCCGAGACTCAAAAACCCTACCTTCTCCCGGCTGTCATTTGGTTTCTGGACCATCCCCAGGCCGTGGCGCAGGCTTTCCCCAACGGAGACGTTGCCAGGAAAATTGTCGTGCTTTGCCTGGACTCCCTGGAAAATACCCTGTTCCGGGAAAAGGGAGCGGGAAAAGCGGCGTATGCGTTGAGCAACTCCCGCGACCTGCGCTGCCGCGTTATTCTGGAACAAATCAAGGATTACAACCAGTTTCCGGAAGACCAGGGGCTGTCCGCCCTGGGGCTGGCCATGGTGATGAAGGAAACGACGGGAATGCTCCAGGATGACGTCAGGCTGGTGGCGGCACGCGGAAAGCTGCTGAAAGACGCCATCATCAAATGCTATGATTCCAGCTTCGGTCCCGTTCCGGTCCGGAATCTGGTGAAGGAAGAGCTGTATGAAATACGCAATCTCAACATTGGACAGACCGGGCCCAAAATAAGCCTGCCTTCCACCGCCACGGGCGCGGAAGTGACGGTCCCCTCCGGAGACAAGCCCGTGCTGCTGGTTTTCTGGGATCCCCGGGATGTGCGCTCTGTCCAGTTTTTGCAAAAGGCCGTTTCCCTACGGAAGGAATTTCCGGGCCTGACGGTCATGCCGGTGGCCCCCGGAAACAGTGAGGACGTGAAAAAGGCCCTGCTGAATTTGGAGATGGATACTCCCTCCCTGGTAGATGAAAAGGCGGCGGCGTTCAAGGATTACCGCGTGATGCTCACGCCGCGGGTGTACCTGCTGGACCCTGCGGGGAAAATCCTGATGCGCGGCACGCCGGACATGCTGTTTGACGCGAATCTGTACGCGGTCATGGGCAAGCTGGAAGGGAAAAAGAATGGAAAGGCGGACGAGAAAAAGGCCCCGGCCGCCCCCGCTGCCGTGAAGCCGGCTCCGCTGCCGGCCAGGATCAACTCTCCGGATACGCGCATTCCCTCCGTTCCGCAGCCTGCCGCGCCCCGGCCAGCGGCCCCGCCTGCTTCCTCCGGTGCGGAGCAGCCCTCTTCTCTTTCCGCTCCCCCCTTGCGGCCCATGCCCGAATAGCCTGTTCCATGGAAAATATTCCATTGAGAAAGGCCGCGGAGGCTGTGGCGCGCTTGCTGGCCGGAGCGGGGCACACGGTGTATTTTGTGGGAGGCTGCGTCCGGGACAGGCTGCTGGGATATCCCGTGAAGGACATTGACATTGCCACCTCCGCCCGTCCGGACGAGGTGCTGCGCCTGTTCCCGGACGCCTGGGAAGTGGGCGCCGCCTTCGGCGTGGTGCTGGTGCGCCGTGGCGGTTTCTCCTTTGAAGTGGCTACGTTCCGCAGGGACGGCAGCTACAGGGACGGCAGGCGCCCGGAATCCGTCTGCTTCACGGATGCGGAGGAGGACGCCCGGCGCCGTGATTTTACCATGAACGGCCTCTTTGAAGATCCGTTTTCCGTTCCTCCGGGTTATGTGGTGGATTATGTGGGCGGCGTGGGAGACATCCGGGCCCGCGTGCTGAGGTGCATCGGGGAGCCGGACCGCCGTTTTGAGGAGGACTCCCTCCGGCTGATGCGCGCCGTCCGTTTCGCCGTTACCAGGGAAGTGCGGGTGGAAGCGGAAACTTATGCCGCCATTTGCAGGAACGCCCCGCTGCTGGCCCGCATCGCGCCGGAGCGCATCCGGGAGGAACTGGACCGGATTCTATTGTCTCCAGGAAGGAAACGGGGCGTGGAAATGCTGGTGGAAACGGGGCTGATGAAGCATGTTATTCCGGAGGTATACGGCATGATCGGCTGCACGCAGCCTCCCCAATGGCACCCGGAGGGGGACGTGTATGCCCATACGCTGATGATGCTGGACGCGCTGGGGAAGGACGGCGCCCCCGTGTCTCTGGAGCTGGCCCTGGGCGTGCTGCTGCATGATGTCGGAAAACCTCCCTGCCGCCAGGTGGATGAAACGGGGCGCATCCGTTTTTCCGGTCATGACAAGGAGGGCGCCTCCATGGCGCGGGACATTTTAAGGAGATTGAAGTATTCCAATGCCGTGATTGATGCGGTGTGCGCCATGGTGGAGCGCCACATGCGCTTCATGAACGTGCAGCAGATGAAGAAGTCCACCCTGCGGATGTTCATGAGCGCTCCGCATTTCAGCGACGAGCTGGAGCTTCACCGCCTGGACTGCCTTTCCTCCAACGGATTGATGGACAACTGGCAGTTTGTCAGGGACGCCATGGATTCCTACCGGGACGCACCCCTGGTGCCTCCGCCCCTGGTGACCGGGCGCGATCTGCTGGACCTGGGGCTGCCCCCCGGACCCGATTTCAGGAAATGGCTGTCCCGTTTGCAGGAGCTCCAGTTGGAAGGAACGCTCCGGACCAGGAAGGAGGCCCTGCTGATGCTGGGGCAAATTGCCCCGGTGGAACAGAATACACTTGCAGAGTACCTGGAAAAGTTAGCATTATAGGCCGCAAGACCTCATCCTTTCAGCTCATGCGCCCGGTCATTTATCAACTGTTTGTCCGCCATTTCTCCAACATGGAAACCCATGGGGTGGACTGGGGGACCCGGGAGACGAACGGGTGCGGCACCTTTAACGGCGTGACGGACAAGGCCCTGAGGGAAATAGCCCGGATGGGCTTTACCCACATCTGGCTGACCGGGGTGCTGAGGCACGCCACGCAGACGGCCTATCCCGAGCTTCCCGCCCAGCCGGAATCCATCGTAAAAGGCCTGGCCGGCAGTCCCTATGCGGTGGTGGATTATTTTGACGTGGACCCGGACCTGGCCTCCATGCCGGAAAAAAGAATGGAGGAGTTCAAGGCACTCGTGAAACGCTGCCGAACGGTGGGGCTGGTGCCGTTGATCGACTTCATCCCCAACCATGTTTCCCGCGCCTACCTGGCGGACTGGGACGGCCATGACGATTTCGGAGAAGGGGACGACCACCATACGTTTTTCTCTCCGGAGCAGGGGTACTTTTACCTGACCTCCAACAGCCCGGGGGACGGCCCTCCCCTGCATTTGCCGGACGGCCTGTTTGAAGGGGAAATGACCTTCGGCCGCGTCACGGGCAACAATGCCGTTACGTGGAACCCCACCAGGTATGACTGGTATGAAACGGTCAAGCTCAACTACGGCTATAACTTCCTGGCCGGACTGCCGGCCCTCCGCCTGCTGCCGGACTGGACGAGCCCCAAGCAGCGCGTGCCCAAGACCTGGCGCATCATGGACGACATCCTTTCCTTCTGGCAGGGCCTGGGCATCGGCGGTTTCAGGTGCGACATGGCCCACATGATTCCCATGGCCTTCTGGAAATGGGCCATCTCCCGCTCCCGCGTCCGCCTGCCGGACGTGTTTTTCATGGCGGAAGCGTACAATGACCACATGAAAACCACCCCCGGCGATCCCTGCGCCGCGCTGCTGGAATCCGGGTTCAATGCCGTTTACGATTCGGCCTGCTACCGCCTGGCGCTCCATGTGTACACGGAAAAAAACTGGGCAAACGACTTCGACCGCCTTTTCCGGAGCGACCCCAAATACATGGCCAACGGCGTCCGCTACGTGGAAAACCATGATGAAACGCGCGTGTGCTCCCCGCTCTCCTGGGGCGGGGTGGGCCGCATCATCCTTCCGGCGATCATGACGCTGGTGTACGCGTCCGGCCGCGGTCCCGTGCTGGTGTACAACGGGCAGGAAGTAGGGGAGCGGGCGGAGAGTCCCGGCGGCTACGGCGGCCATGACGGCCGCACCAGCATTTTTGACTACACCTGCCTGCCCCAGCTCCAGCCCTGGGTGGCGGACGGACGGTTTGACGCCTCTCTGCTGCCGGAGGATTCCGCGGAGCTGAGGAACTTTCATCAGCGGCTGCTTCCCCTGATGCAGCATCCGGCGCTGGACCGCGGGGATTTTTACGGCCTGAACTGGGCCAACATGAAAAACACCACCTTTGGCAGGGAACCTGCGGAAGACACCTCCGGCCACTGGGTGTACGCCATGCTCCGGCATGATGCCCGTGCGAGGGCCACCGTGCTGGTGGTGGGGAACCTTTCCCCGGAGATCAACTTCTACAACCTCCGCATTTCCATTCCCCAGCACGCCTTCGGCTGGTGCGGCATCCAGACGGACCGCGTGCGTGTCAGGAACCTGATGGACGGAGAGGGGGAAGACCGGGTTTTTGACCGGAAGGAACTGATGGAACGCGGGCTTCCCCATCCCCTGAAACCGGGGCATGTGGGCGTGCTGGAACTCTCTGCCGTTTAAAGGGGCATTCCCTCCGGAGGGGTGCGGCTGCCCTTTCCGATATTTTTTGCTCTGCTGGGCGTTTTTATAATGACGGGCGGTTTTTAATTCGGTATAGTCCCGGAAATTCCTATGACTAGACGTTTCCCTCACTCCATGTCTGCCATTCAGCAAATTGCCCTGGCGCTTGCCGTTGCCGGTATTGGAGCCGGCCAGGGGCTGGCCCAGGAAGGAGCAGGGGCCGCCCGCCGGACTGCGGCCCGGATGGAAGAGCAGGCCCAGGCTTCCATGCTGCTGCTGGGGCAGGCGCGTCAGCTGTATTCCGAGGGCAAGTACCAGGAAGCCCTGGACAATTACCGCAGGAGCCTGACCGCGCTGCCCAAGTCCCCCAACATGGAGAAGCGGCGCCGTTTTCTGGAAACCAGCATTGCGGACGCCAGCGTGGCCGTGGCGCAGGAATACATCAAGGTGGGGCGTTACGACGAGGCCGTCAAGCTGCTGGAAGATGCCTTGAAAGCTACGCCGGACCATGCCCTGGCCAAGCGCACGCTGGAAATAGCCCGGGACCCGGTTCGCACGAATCCGGCCCTATCCCCGGAACACGTCAAGAACGTGGAGGAAGTCAACCGCCTGCTTCGCCTGGCTTACGGCTATTATGAACTGGGCCAGTATGATGCGGCCCTGAAGGAATTTACCTCCGTCCTCCAGACAGACCCTTACAACACGGCGGCGCGGCGCGGCATGGAGCTGGTCAACCGCGCCAGGACCGCCTACTTTGACGCTGCCAGGGATGAAACCCGGAGCAGCGCCCTGGCGGACGTCTCCAAGCTGTGGGAGATGCCCGTTCCCCTGACGGAAACGCCGGAGGAACCCGCTTCCTTCTCCCAGCCGCTGGACAATCCGGTGGTGAATGTGGACCAGAAGCTGGGCATGATCCGTCTGCCCCGCGTGCAGCTGGACGGCGCAACGGTGCAGGAAGCCGTGGACTATCTGCGCAGCCTGGCCAGGACGCATGATACAACGGCCATGACGACGGCGGAGCGCGGCGTGAACATTTCCGTGGACCCCGGTCCTGCGGACAGCGTTTCCGCCAAGGAGACCGCCGGCAAGAGAATTACGCTTAATCTTCAAAACGTGCCGCTCCGCGACGCCCTGGAATACGTGGCGCGCGCTTCCGGCCTCATTCTGCGCACGAACGCCTTTGGCGCGGAGCTGGTATCCAGCTCCGACGGCACCTCCTACATGGTGACCAAGGCCATTGCCCTTCCTCCGGGCTTCTTCTCCGGCCTGTCGGAATCCTCCGATTCGGAAAATGCCGATCCCTTCGGTTCCGGGGATGCCGGTTCTTCCGGCATGACTCTGAAACGGGTGGACCCGCAGAAGGCCCTGGCCTCCCTGGGCGTGAAATTCCCGGAAGGCAGCTTCATCAAATACAACTCGGGCAACTCCACCCTCCTTTTCCACGGCACGCCCAAGGACTTGAGCATGCTGGAGGAGCTGGTGGCGTCTAAGACGGCGGAACAGCCCCTGCAGGTGGTTGTCAGCGCGACGTTCCTGGAAGTAAATCAAACGGACCTGGAAGAATTGGGCTTCAACTGGATCGTGAACCTGAACCTGGACCCCTCCAAGTGGTTCATGGGCGGTGCGGGCACCAACAAGAATGACTACAACAACACCGTGCTGGACAGCGCCGCCAGCGTGGTCGGAGCCGCCGTCCCGGCAGGGGTGGTGGGTGGACTGAGGTCCGGCAACCAGGTTTTTACGGAAGACAGCATTGACGGCATGATTGAGCGCGGTTCCTCCGCCAGAAGCACCGGCGTGGCCTACGTTCCCGGCGGTGCGCCCAGCATCGTCACCATGCGCGGCATGTGGAGCCAGGCGGACATCACGATGATCATGCGCGGCCTGAGCCAGAAGAAAGGCACGGACATCATGCAGCATCCTTCCGTGATTGTGCGCCCAGGGGAAAAAGCCACCTTCTTCAGCGGCAAGGAACTGATTTACCCCACGGAATACGATCCGCCCGAAGTTCCCAACAGCACGGGCAACAACAATAACGGAGACGACTGGGGCGACTATGACGACGATGGCGGAGACCGCCTGCCGGTCATGCCCATCACGCCCGCCCACCCATCCGCCTATGAAACCAGGCAGCTCGGCACGGTATTCAACGTGGAGGTAACCGGCATCAGCGATGACAAATCCATCGTGGAAATGACCGTAGTGCCGGAAATCGTGGACTTTGACGGCTTCATCAACTACGGTACGCCGCTCTTCGTCCCCGTGGCCTCCCAGGAGAAAAATGCGAAGGAAGACATCGTCATGGTGAAAGCTTCCGACAACTTCATTCTCCAGCCCGTATTCTCCACGCGCCGCCTGACCGCTCCGGTACGCATTGCCACCGGCAGCACGCTCGTCATCGGCGCCTTGAAAAAATCCACCTCCATCACGTATGAGGATAAAATCCCCATTCTGGGGGATATTCCCTGGGTGGGCCGCCTTTTCCGCTCCAAGGGATCCAAGGAAGAGCGCAAGGCCATCATCATCATGGTGAAGGCGGAAGTGGTGGACCCGGGCGGCAAGCAGCTCTACACGCCGGGCACCGCCGTTCCGGATGAGGAAGCTCCGGCAGGGCTCGCGCCTCTTCCCGCCCTCAGCAATGCCCAGTAACCTTTAACCGGATTAAGACTATTGAAGAACAGTGATTCCGATCCTGAGTCCTCTTCTTCCTCCCAGGGGGCGGACAATATCATGCGCCAGCTGCATGCCTCGGATTCCCAGGGCGTGGAGCGAAAGAGGGAAGTAGTGGTGCGCCCGGACGGCAGCAAGGTCATCCGTGTGGAAAAACGCCGGCGGACCTACAATGACGACCACGGGGACGCCAAGCAGGCCGTGCTGAAAAACAAGCGTTTCCTCATTGGCCTCTGCATCCTGGTCCTGCTGGTTGTGGGCGCCCTGGCGGGAACGTACATGTACCGCCTGACTTCCTTCAATACGGAGGAATTCGCCGGGCGGCTGCAATCGGACCTCTCCGCCGCCTGGGGCGGGAAGGTGGAAGCCTCCGGCATGGCGATGGACGGCCTTTCCATGAAGGCCGCCCGCATCAAGGTCACTTTCCCGCAGGATTCCTGCCTGTCTTTTGTAATGATGGAAGGCGTTTCCGGAGAAATCTCCGCCACGTCCCTGTTCATGGGAAAAATCAAGGGGGAAAGCCTGAACATGGCCAAGGTCACGATTGGCCTGCGCCCCGGATTCTCCAAATTTGCCGTGCCGCAGACGAAGCGGGAACTCCCGTTCGTCTTCCGGCGGTACACCTCTCCGCGCCTGGAGGTAGGTTACGCCCACAAGACGGAGGAATTTACCCTGGAACGGAATGACGGCCCCTTCTACATGACGGCGGAAGCCTACATCCGCACGTCCGGAAACGGTACGGAACCGGAATACGTGCTGGACCTGTCACAGCAAAAGCTGAAAATCAAGGGCTGGCCTCTGATGGGCGTCGACTCCGGCTCCATCATTTTAAACGGAAACGGCGTCAAGCAGCTCACCTTCTCCGGTTTTCTGGACAAGGGGCGCCTGCTCAACAAGCCTACGGACCTCAGCCCCTTCATGATTACGGGGAATTTCCTCCTGGGTACGGATTTCCGCCATCAGGCCTGGACCCTGACGGGCAGGAATTTTGACCTCCTCTCCCTGGTGGGGGATGACTTCGCTTCCTTCCTCAAGGTACAGATGGGGGAACAGGAAGTGGATGAAAAGCATGAATTGAAGCTGGACTTTGCGCTGCCCGTGATGGACGAACAGAAAAGGCCCTCCGTAAAAGGGTACAGCGGTTCCGTCATCAAGGCGACCATGCTCAGGCTGCCCGTCCTGCGCCTGTTGGCGGCCATGACCGCCCGGAACACGGAAATAAGGCTGCCTTACTCTTCCCCAGTCTTTACGTCCGGCTCCTTTCTGCTGGAAAGCGACGGAACGGACCGTTCCGCCTCCCTGAAAGAGATTTCCCTGTTTGAGCAGGGCTTCCTGGGAGTGACCGGGGTTCTGTACAGCAACGGTTCCGCCGTGACGGGAGAGCTGGTCTTTAAAATCCCCTCCTACATGGTGGATAGCCGACGCCTGCCGTCCGGCGTTACGCAGGAGGGGCATGAAATCATTCTCCCCGTGAAAATTTCCGGTACGCCGGCATCCCCGCAGGACAACTCCGCCGGCATGCTCCAGGAAGTGGAGCCGCGCGCGGACCGTCCGGGAATGGGGACTGCCCCCTCCCGCGGAACGGCTCTTCCCGCTCCGTCAAGTACCCCGCCCGCCCGCATTACGGTGGACGGATTCATGTGATATTGCCGAGGATTCATGTTGCTGCTCAACCCCATTGTCCGAAAAACGTCCGAAAAGCGTTCCCGCTGGTGGACCAAGCTGGCCGGCTTCGGCCTGTGGTCGTTGCTCCAGCCCATCTGCATGAGCCTGAATATCCGCTCCATCAAGGAGGAGCACGACGACGTCTACACGGCGCCCTTCCTGGTGGCCCTCTGGCACAACCGCACGACGGTGCCCGGCTACGCCTGGTCCCTGGCCCAGAAGCCGCTCAAGATGTGCGTGCTCACCAGCGCCAGCAAGGACGGCGCCCTGGTGGAGGCCGTATGCAAACACTTTGGCCTGGATTCCGTCCGCGGTTCCTCAGGACGGCGGGGAGCCCTGGCCTACATGGAAATGATGAGGAAGGTGCAGGAGGGGGACGTCTGCTTCTGCCTCACCCCGGACGGTCCGCAGGGCCCCATTTACCAGGTGCACCACGGCATCATCAAGATGGCCTCCCAGTCCGGGCTTCCCATCGTTCCCGTGTGCATCGAATATGAAAGCTGCTGGAGGCTGAACAAGGCCTGGGACCGCTACGCCATTCCCAAGCCGTGTTCCAACGTGAACATTCTATGGAAAAAGCGCCTGTTCATTCCTCCGGACGCAACGGATGAGCAGGTAGCGGACTACGCCCGCCTTCTGGCCGGGCTGCTGAGCGAGGGGCTTCCGGACTTCCCGCCACTTCATCAATCATTATTATGCAAATCATCGACGGAAAACAGGTAGCCTCCCAGGTGCTGGAAGAGGTTGGAAAGGACATTGCCCGGCTCAGGGAACAGGGAATAACGCCCGGCCTGGCCGTGGTTCTGGTGGGGGAGGACCCCGCCTCCCAGGTGTATGTGAATTCCAAAGTGAAAAAATGCGCGGAGCTGGGAATGAACTCCCGTAAAATCGTTCTCTCCGCGGATGCCTCCCAGGAAGAACTGCTCCAGGTCGTCCGTGACTTGAATGCGGACCCCTCCATCCACGGCATTCTGGTGCAGAGCCCGCCTCCCCCCCATATCGACGAGGCGGCCGTGGTCCTGGAAATAGACCCCGCCAAGGATGTGGACGGCTTCCACCCGGAGAACGTCGCCAAGCTGGTGCTGGAGGATGAAACCGGTTTTGTGCCCTGCACCCCGCTGGGCTGCATGAGGCTGTTGCAGGCGGCCGGCATTGAAACGGCGGGCGCGAATGCCGTGGTCATCGGCCGCAGCATGATCGTGGGCAAGCCGATGGCCCATCTTCTGATGTCCAAGCAGGCGAACGCCACCGTTACGGTGGCCCACTCCCGCACGAAGAACCTGCCGGAGCTTTGCCGTTCCGCAGACATCATCGTGGCGGCGATAGGCAGGCCCGCATTCGTGACGGCTGATTTTGTGAAGGACGGCGCCGTGGTGGTGGACGTGGGCATCAACCGCGTGGAAGATGCCTCCGCCAAGCGCGGCTACCGGATTGTTGGAGACGTGGCCTATGATGAAGTGGCGCCCAAGTGCCGGGCCATTACCCCCGTGCCCGGCGGCGTGGGGCCGATGACCATCGCCATGCTGATGGCTAACACGGTCAAGGCCTGCCGCCAGCAGACGGGAGCCTGACGGAGCGCCGTGACGTCCGTTTTTCTTGTCAAATGAAGGAAAGTAGGGCAGTATTCACTTACCATTATGTCAAGTAAATTACTCGAAGGCAAAGTTGGTGTCGTAATCGGCGTGGCGAACAAGCGCAGCATCGCGTTCGCAATTGCCAAGGCATGGCATGAAGCGGGCGCAAAGCTCATCTTCAATTATCAGGGCGAACGCCTCAAGGACGGCGTGCTCAAGCTGGTCCATGAAAACTTCGGCGAAGACGTCCCCGTTTACGATCTGGATGTCAGCAATGATGAATCCATCAATGCATTCTTTGAAAAAGTCCGGGAACACACGGACAAGGTGGATTGCATGCTGCATTCCGTGGCTTTTGCCCCGAAGGAAGCCCTTGGCGGCAGTTTCCTGGATACGGGACGCGAGGCGTTCAAGATTTCCCTGGATATCTCCGCCTACTCCCTGGTGGCCCTTTCCCGCGCCGTGGAGCCCATGATGTCCGACAACGGCAGCATTCTGGCGATGTCCTACCTGGGTTCCGAAAAGGTGGTGCCGAACTACAACCTGATGGGCGTTTCCAAGGCCGCCCTGGAAGCCTGCACCCGTTATCTGGCGTATGATCTGGGCCGCGCCCGCGGCATCCGCGTCAACTGCATCAGCGCGGGCCCCATGCAGACGCTTGCGGCACGCGGCGTTTCCGGCTTTAACACCATGTTCAAGGTGTATGAGGAACATGCCCCCCTGGGCCGTTCCTGCACGGGCGAGGAACTGGGCGCTACCGGCGTCTTCCTGGCCAGCGACGGCGCAGCCGCGATCACCGGACAGGTGATTTACGTGGACGGCGGCTATCAAATCATGGGCATGTAGCATTCCCTCCGGGAAAATTTCCCCTTTGTTTCAGGCCGTACCGCTTGCCGGTACGGTCTTTTTGCGCTGTTTCCGCGGGTATGACAGGGATGCGCCATCTCTCCTGTCAAAAATTCTTGTGTTCCGGTGTCTCATTTTTATAAATAAGAAAATGACAGCCTCCCCTCGTTATCTGTTTAACGGAGAAACGTGCGGCAGCTTGGATGAATTGTTCCTCCGCTACGGGAACTCTTCTCATAAAGCCCATATCTCCCTTGTTGGCGGGGACGGAATGCACATGCAGTCCGTTCCGGTGGGTAACGGCCTTTATTATTGCGAGGTGGGGGATGACGCCCATGGCTACGTCTGCCCCCATGAAATGCCGGTTGAGGAATTGGAGGAACAATTCCGCCGTTTTGATTCAGGGGAGGATTTCTCCTTTGTGAAGGAAGATTGGAGCTTTTACGAACCTTCCGCCTCTCCGCTTCCGGCGATGGTCAAATGGATTGGCGTCGCGGCCCTGATGGATGCCGCCATTGTACTGGCCTTCACCGGGCTTCCGGAGGTCCACACCGTCCATCTTTCCTGCATGCTGGATACGTTTACCCGTTTTCTGCTCAGTTAAGGCGCGCAGGGGCGGCCTGTTGAAGGAAGCCTTTTGCGGCTCCGCTTCAGGGGGCGAGTACCTTCAGCGTGCCGTGGCGCGTGATGCGGACCGGGGCGTTGCCCATATAATCGCCGTCCAGTTCACAGGCGGCCTGTCCGGCGGAAATGACGGTTCCCCCCGTCATCCGGATATATTCAAAGGAGCCGTTCCGCCGGGAATGGAAGCCTCCGTGGACGGCGGCCATCAGGCATTCCCCGATGATGGAGGGAATGGAATGTTTGAAAACCACGGCGTCCAGAAGACCGTCGTCATTATCCGCTTCCGCAAAGAAATTCAGCGGTCCGCCGTACCTGCGCCCGTTGCCGAAGAGGATGGAACGGCCTGCCACCACCCGCCCGTCATCCGTGGACAGGGTCAGCCGGGGCTGCCGCTCCGTGCAAACCCGGGCGCCGGCAATGACATAGGCGAAGGCCTTCCATTTCTTTTTCATTTCCCACGTGGTCAGTTCCACGGCACGGGCGTCCGCGCCTATGCCCGCCATCTGGAGAAAGGGCTGCCCGTTGAAGGCGAACAGGTCCACGTCCCTGGGACGTCCCGCATTCAGAACATGCAGGGCGTGGTCAAAATCCTGCCGGATACCGATTTCACGGGAGAAGACGTTCATGGTTCCCGCGGGGAAGGGGGCCAGCGCCGTTTCCGTATTGCAGAGGGCCCTGGCCGCCACGCCCAGCGTGCCGTCCCCGCCCGCCACGGCCACGACGGGAGTTCCGGAATCCGCCCGGGCGGCCAGGTGGCGCAGCATGTCTTCCCTGCTTTCCGGCTCAATGACGTCAAAAAGATCCCGGTGGCCGTCCAGCCAGCGGCGGAAGCGGTCGGCCCTGGCGCTGCGCGCCGTATTATTGAAAAACAGGGGAATCCTCATGGAGCGGTCACGGAGAAATTCAAAATCTGCACCGGGGCTTCCGTATGGGCCACGGGTTCATGGCGCACTGTTCCGTCGGGCAGCATGAATTCCAGAATGCCGCGGGAGACGTTGTCCGGCAGGCGCACTTCCAGAAACTTCCTCATGTCGTCGGATGGGCCGGGGGTGGTGCCTTCCGCCAGGACTTTCCCTTCTTCCGACTTGAGAACGACGCGCAGGGGCAGTCTTCTGCCGCTGCCTTCCTTCCCATCCCTGATATCCAGCATCAGCCTGCTGCCCGGCAGGTACTCCGGCTGTGCCGCCACCCAGTCCGACGCCAGTTTCATATAACGGTCCGTGATCCTGACGGCGGGGACGGTCCGGCTTTCCGGAGGGAAGGTCAGCGCGCGCCGTTTTTCGTCGTAGCGGGCTTCCCAGATCAGCGGGAAGAACTCTCCGGCGCCCTCCTTCTTCCAGGAGGTGGCGTAAATGGCGTTCTCCGGCTTGCGGGGGTCCAGCATGCTGATGGCGGACATCACCCACGGGGTGTTGAAATCCTTCTCGTTGTACTCCAGCATTTTCCATTCCCCGTCACACCAGGCTTCCACCCAGTTGTGGTTGCCGCGCACATGGTTCCAGGTAAGGACGCCGGCCATGCGGGCCGGAATGCCCACGGAGCGGAGCGCGCAGACGAGCAGGATGCTCTGGCCCGTGCAGGAAACCTTGCCGGATTGCAGGGATTCCTTCACCCCCTGGTGAGGAATCCTTCTTTCCGTGGAATAGCGCACATTCAGGGTTTTCTGGATGCAGGAGGCAATCGTGAGGGCGGCTTCCCGGCCCGTCTTGCATGCGGAAACCAGCGGCGCAAAGAGGTTGTGGAACTGTTCCCGCCATTCGTCGCGCGGCTCGTTGACCACGGCATAGGGGAGCACGTTGTTTTCATAAAGCTCCCACGGAACCTTGCCGGCCCAGGGGAACTGGCTGCGGGCGTCCAGCGCCAGGCGGACTTCCCGGTCCAGCCGTTCTTCCGTAATCGTTTCCCTGTCCTGCGCGGGCATGTAGGCGCGCAGGAATTCCACTCCGTCCGGAATGGCGTCATGGGCGGCGCAGAGAGCGGCGGTCAGGCCCAGGAGAAGGGCGGAAGGCAGCGGATTCATGAACACCGGAATTCATACCTGAATTCCGGGAGGGAGACAAGCTTCCTCTTGCGCAAGTAGGGCATGGAAATGGGCGAACAGGTGCGTGTCTTCCGGCGGCGTGGGGGCAAACGGGGCGTCATTGTCCAGGATATCCTCGCAAATGCGCATGAAATCGCGGGAGGTTTTCGCCCTTTTCATGTAATGGTCAAAGGAATCCGGAAGCCCGCGCGCGGTGTAAACCAGGTATTTTTTCATGCGGTGGATGTGTTTTTCCTCCACATAACGCTTCTGCATTTCCAGCGTGCGCTCATGGAGGCGGCGGATGTAATGCAGCACGTCCCGGAAGGTGGGGGAAGCAGGGGCTCTACCCTGGAAACGGTCGTAAAGCTGGGAAAATATCCATGGATTGCGCAGGGCCGCGCGCCCGATCATCAGGCCTGCGGGCCGGGCCAGCCGCACCCACGCGTCCGCCGTGGCCGCATCCACAATGTTGCCGTTGGCGACCACCGGACAGTCCAGCGCTTCCACGGCCCATTTTACCCATTCCGGATGCACCGGGGAGCGGTAGCCTTCCCGTACGGTGCGGGCGTGGATGCACACCCTGTCCGGGGTGTGGGCGGCAATCACGGGGAGAATGCGTTCAAACTCGTCCGGATTCTCGTATCCCAGGCGGCATTTGACGGTGAAGGCCCCGGCGGGAAGAACGTCCCGGAGCGCGCCCAGGGCCGCGTCCATGGCCTTCAGGGAGCGCAGCATGCCCCCTCCGGCGTTTCTCCTGCACACCATCGGGGCGGGGCAGCCCATGTTCAGGTCCACCCCCGCGCAGTCGTGCTCCATCAGGGCCAGCGCGTCCCTCGCCAGGTACTCCGGTTCATGGCCCACGAGCTGGCCGTAAATGGGGCGCCCCGTGGGATTTTCATCAATGGAGCGCAGGATGTATGGCGACATCTTTTTATGATGGGCCACCGTTCTGAAATACTCCGTGATGAAATAATCCGGCAGTGAATTCAAGTCCTTCAACGTCTTGAGGAAAGCCAGATCCGTCACATCTTTCATGGGGGCCAGGGCCAGGAGCATGCGCCTGTGCATACCGTGAAAAGCCCCGGTTGGCAAGCTGTGATTGTCTTGACGAAAGAAGGAAAGTGTGGAAGCTGTGAGCATGAATCAGGACTCAACCCGCAAAGCCAGAGTGAATGTGAGACGAGCCGAGGTGATGGAACAGGTGGAGAAGGAAATCCAGCAGCATTACCAGAGTGAATTGATTTCCCATATCCGGTCTGCGGGCAACGTGTACAACCTGGGCCACACGGAATTTTTCCTGGCGAGGGAGTTTGGATTCTGCAACGGCGTGCGCCGCGCCATAGACATAGCGTATGCGGCCCGCAGGGTGTTCCCGGACCGGCGGATTTTCCTGATCGGGGACATCATCCACAATCCGGAGGTAAACCGGCAGCTGGAGGAAATGGGCATTCAGAAGCTTCCCTGGAAGCAGCTTGATTCCTCCTATGACCGGATTGCCGCGGACGACGTGGTGATTATTCCCGCGTTCGGCGTGCCCACTCCCTTCATGGATGCGCTGGAGGAAAAGGGCGTGCAGATTGTGGACACGACCTGCGGGGACGTGATGAAGGTCTGGAAAAGGGTGAAGAATTACGCCGCCATGGGGATTACCTCCATCATTCACGGCAAGGCCACCCATGAGGAAACCAGCGCCACGGCCTCCCGGGCCCTGGGGGAACGGGGAAAGGGGAAATACCTGGTGGTTTACGATCTGGAGGACGCCCGCATCCTGTGCGACTACATGCTGGGCCGCGGAGATCGCGAGGCGTTCCTGAAACGGTTTGAAGGCTGTTATTCCCCGGGATTCGATCCGGACCGGGATCTGGAGGAAGTGGGCATCGCCAACCAGACCACCATGCTGAAGACGGAGACGCAGACGCTCCAGAGGATGGTGAAGGACGCCGTCGTCCAGAGGGACGGGGACGATGATAATTTTTATGTGTTCGACACCATTTGCGGCGCTACCCAGGACCGCCAGGACGCCCTGTACGAGCTGTTGAAGAACCCTCTGGACGTCATGTTCGTGGTGGGCGGCTACAATAGTTCCAACACCACGCACCTGGTGGATATCGCCAAGGAGCATGTGCCCACGTATTTCATTGAATCCGCAGAAAGCATCAAATCCATCCAGTACGTGGATGCCTTTGACACGGAAACGCGGGAAGTCCGCCGCATGACCACGGAACCGGTGGTGCAGAATCTGGGCAAATCCCTGAAGGTGGGGATTACGGCGGGCGCTTCATGCCCGGCCAACCTGATTGAGGCCACTATCCTGCGCATTGCAGAATTGCGCAAGTAGCGTCGCGCATCCGGAGCTGGAGGGATGCGGAGAAATGGGCACGCCTTCCACCGGGAAGGCATCTGCCGTTTTTCTCACGAAAACGGAGCGGTGGCCGAACCCGCGGGAGAGGAAAACAGAGAAACAGGAATACGGCGGAAAACGGCGCCGGGCAGGACTCCTTAATTTTCCAGGTCTTCCGGGGTGACGGAACGCTGTTCCCGGGAGGCAAGCAGTACGGCCTGTTCCACGACGTACTCCGTATTGGAGTCGAAACGGTAGGCGTTGCAGTTGGGACACACGGCAGTGGTCAGGGACACGATGGAGCCGCAGGCTTCGCAAACCTTGAAGTCCCCGGGACGGTCAATAATCAGTTTGGCTTTATCCAGGCGGGATTGCTGCATGGGAGGGGAAAATAAAACAAGCCGCTCAGCAGAACAGAGCGGCTTGCCATAAAGATCGTCAGAAAACCGAAGTGAAAACTCAGGCGATTTTTGCGATGGCCTTGGCGGCCTTGCTCTTGTAGTTGGCGGCGCGGTTGGCGGGAATGGTGCCCACCTTGGCGGCCTTGTCAACGGCGGAGGAGAAAGTGTTATAGGCAACGGCAGCGGCTTCCTTGTCAGACGTTTCCACCGCAGTGGCAATCTTCTTGCGGAGGGTCTTCAGCTTGGAGGACACAGCGCGGTTGCGGGCGGTGCGGGTTTCTGTCTGACGGATGCGCTTGAGTGCGGATTTGGTATTGGCCATGTTTTAAAAGAGGTTCGGTTTCCGTTTCGAGGTGGCAGAAACATTAGAATAACAGGACAAAATGTCAAGCTCTTGATATATTTTTTAAGGCATTCCTCCTAAGCGCGGGCAGACTGCGGGCTTTACCGGAAAAAGGGTTTGTGGCATCCTGTGCCCCCGTTATGAAGAAACGCGTGGATTTGCCTGAAAAAAAATATGAAGGATATATTTTTGATCTGGACGGCACCCTGGTGGACAGCATGCCGCTCCATTACAAGGCATGGCGCAAGGCCCTGGCCCGTGCGGGGGCGCCGGACCGCGTGTTCCTGGCGGATGAATTTTATTCCTGCGGCGGTAAATCCGCCAACGACGTGGTGCGTTTTCTGAACGAACGGTACGGCATGCACATGGATGCTGCTTCTACCGCTGCGGACAAGCGCCGCATTTATCTGGAAATGCTGGAAGAGGAGGGCATGCAGCCCATCCGGGAGGTGGTGGAATTCGTGCATTCCCTGGGAGACGCCCCCAAGGCGATCGCCACGGGAAGCGCCATGCCGGGAGCGTCCCGGACGCTGGCCGCCGCCGGACTTTCAGGTCTTTTTGACGTGATTCTGACGCCGGATGAAGTGGAGCATGGCAAGCCTGCGCCGGACATGTTCCTGAAAGCGGCGGAACTTCTGGGGGCATCCCCGGACCGCTGCGTGGTTTTTGAAGACGCGGAACCCGGCATGAAGGCCGCCGCAGCCGCCGGAATGGACTGCGTGCACGTCCGCCGCGCGTCCCTGGCCTGATTCCCTCTCCAGCGGCTTCCGCAGAGGGGCGCTTTCCGGCCTTCCCCTCCTCCCGGGATGCACGCCTGCATTTTAATGAAAAGGCTTCACATTACGCCCGGAATGCGCTAGAACCTTTTTTCCTATTGAACAAATAAAATATTATTTGCACATGAGCACAAACGACAAAACATCATCCGCCCCGACGAAAACCCGCATGACAGGAGCCGAAGTGCTCGTGGAATGCCTCGTGCGTGAAGGTGTAGACGTCGTCTTTGCCTATCCCGGCGGCGCCAGCATGCCGATTCACCAGGCCCTGAGCCATCAGCCCAAAATCCGGACCATCCTGCCCCGCCACGAACAGGGCGGCGCGTTCGGCGCGGAAGGCTACGGCCGCGTCACGGGCAAGGTGGGCGTCTGCATCTCCACTTCCGGCCCCGGCGCCACCAACATGATCACCTCCATTGCGGACGCCTATCTGGACTCCACTCCGCTGGTGGCGATTACGGCGCAGGTCATGCGTTCCCTGATCGGCCGCGGCGCCTTCCAGGAGACGGACGTGTTCGGCATGACCGCCCCCATCGTGAAGCACAGCTATCTGGTGACGGAACCGGAAGAACTGCCCCGCATCATCAAGGAAGCCTTTTACATCGCCTCCACGGGCCGTCCCGGCCCGGTGGTGATTGACATGCCCAAGGACGTGCAGGAAGCCGTGTTCTCCCCGGACTTTGACATGGAAATGGACTTGCCCGGCTATAATCCGGTGCTGCCCGTTCCCACGGAAAAGCTGGAAGAACTCATTCCGCTGATTGAAGGCGCCAGCCGTCCCGTCATTTACGCCGGCGGCGGCATCATCTCCGCGGAAGCCTCCGCGGACCTGCTGGAATTTGCGGAACGCTCCCAGATTCCCGTGGCGACCACCCTGATGGGCATAGGAGCCATGCCGGAGACCCACCCTCTTTCCCTGCGCTGGCTGGGCATGCACGGAGCCGTGTTTGCGAACAACGCCGTGAATGAAGCGGACCTGGTGATCGCCCTGGGCGCCCGGTTTGACGACCGCGTGACCGGCGCCGTCAACATGTTCTGCCCGGACTCCACCATCGTCCACATTGACATTGACGCCAGCGAGATCAACAAGAACAAGAAGGTGGCGCACCCCATCCGCGCGAACGTGAAGGACGCCCTCCAGGTTCTCAACGCCGCTCTGGCCGCTCAAGGCTGGGAACGCAAATCCTCCGGCTTTACCCGCACTCCGGAATGGTTCGGAGTGATTGAAGACTGGAAGAAGCAATACCCCTTCTCCTATGAAGACCGCAAGGGCTATATCTCCCCGCAGGCCGTCATTGAGGAACTCTACCGCCAGACGGCGAACAAGGATCCCATCATCTGCACGGGCGTGGGCCAGCACCAGATGTTTGCCGCCCAGTTCTTCAAATTCGACAAGCCCCGTCGTCTGGCTACCTCCGGCGGCCTGGGAACCATGGGCTACGGCCTTCCCGCCGCCATGGGCGTGTGCCTGGCCTGTCCGGACAAGCTGGTGGTGAACATTGACGGAGACGGCTCCATGCTCATGAACATTCAGGAGCTGGCTACCATTCACGTGGAGCGCCTGCCTGTCAAATGCATCATCCTGAATAACCAGCACCTGGGCATGGTGGTGCAGTGGGAAGACCTGAAGTATGACTCCAACCGGGCCCAGACCTTCCTGGCGGACCCGCACGACAGCTATGACCCCACCCACAAGACGGAAGACGTCATCTACCCGAACTACCCGCTCATCTGCGCCGGATTCGGCGTCAAATGCGAGCGCGTGCTCCGCATAGAGGAACTTCCGGCGGCCATCACCCGCATGATTGAATCCCCGGAGGCGTACGTGCTGGACGTAATGGTTCCTCACGACGTGCATGTGCTGCCGATCATCCTGGGCGGCATGAGCTACAAGGACGTGATTCTGGAACGCATTGCCGGGGACGGCTCCGCCAAGAAGGCGTCCGAACTGGGCAAGGAAATTCCGACGGCCCTGTAAGGGATATTCCGTCATTCATTCGTTAACGGGAGCCGTCCGCAAGGGCGGCTCCTTTTTAATGGCAGCGGAAACCGGAGGGGAATTCGGCTTCCGGCAATGGGGAAAACGGCGCGCCGCCCGGGAGGCCTGTTGTGTATGTGTCTCCATGTTGGCGGCTCCGGGGATGCACGGTTCTGTTTGAAGGAACGTGGAAGATGTTGCTGGACGCGGCAGAGGGGAACGGCTAGCATCAATGAACCAAGTTGAATGCAAGCCGGACCGGACGCGGCGAAGATGGAATATTACGGAATAACGCCGCGTCTGATGCCGCCTTGCGCCAACCCCAAGCTCACAGAAAATTCCCGGGAGACCGGCGCTTGCTGTAAGTGATTGGGAAATGGATATTGACAAAAGAATCACCTCTTATCGGGCCTGACCGTATCCGGCTTCCGCATCAGGTTGGCGCAAACCCCTTGCTGCGCCCTTGATGCTCAACCCGTATCCTCCAGGCCGTCGCACCCTCACGGGTGCGTGGATTGAAACCTGATTTTCCTGCTCTTCCGTCTTGTCTAAACTGTCGCACCCTCACGGGTGCGTGGATTGAAACCGCGGGCAATGTGCAGTTGACCGTAGCCACCGGGTCGCACCCTCACGGGTGCGTGGATTGAAACCTGTGCTGGAATTCGTGTTCGACCGGACGCTAGCGTCGCACCCTCACGGGTGCGTGGATTGAAACATCCCATACCGTAATTCCGAACGCCCGGTAAAGTCGCACCCTCACGGGTGCGTGGATTGAAACTCATCCTGTCCTGGTTCTACGTTCCCTTTCTGGCGTCGCACCCTCACGGGTGCGTGGATTGAAACGCTTGACTGTACATGAGATTTTGGCACAATTCAGTCGCACCCTCACGGGTGCGTGGATTGAAACAACCAACCCGTAACCTCATAGGCCGCCTCAGCGTGTCGCACCCTCACGGGTGCGTGGATTGAAACCCAGGTTTTTCCGCAGGCTAGCGTCCGGTCGAACAGTCGCACCCTCACGGGTGCGTGGATTGAAACCTCATACGGCCCGCTATAGGGTGGAAATGCTGGAGTCGCACCCTCACGGGTGCGTGGATTGAAACAGGTTTGCAAGCCTGTTATCTGTCTTATCGCCATGTCGCACCCTCACGGGTGCGTGGATTGAAACCGTTAATTTTGAGACATTGTAGCAGGTGCCATAGGTCGCACCCTCACGGGTGCGTGGATTGAAACAATCCCCGGCCAATGGCTTCGCTCAAAGCCTTCGGTCGCACCCTCACGGGTGCGTGGATTGAAACAATTCCTGATTGAGGTGACCATCGAATCCATCCGGTCGCACCCTCACGGGTGCGTGGATTGAAACACCGAGGACTTACTGATTCTATCCCGCATAATTCGTCGCACCCTCACGGGTGCGTGGATTGAAACAGAGTAAGTATCTTGCTGTTGACGTAACCGGAGGGTCGCACCCTCACGGGTGCGTGGATTGAAACCAATACCTTGAATGCCAATGCTATCCATGGCCGTGTCGCACCCTCACGGGTGCGTGGATTGAAACCCGTCCACTTGTCCATCATGGAAAGAAGCCAGGGGTCGCACCCTCACGGGTGCGTGGATTGAAACCGCATAGGTGATGAAGGCAGGGGAGAAGTTACCTGTCGCACCCTCACGGGTGCGTGGATTGAAACCGGGCTCGTAGCCTCTGTTGGCGATGGCTGGAAGGTCGCACCCTCACGGGTGCGTGGATTGAAACGACCCCAGCAATGAAAAGCTGGACCCGGACTTCTGTCGCACCCTCACGGGTGCGTGGATTGAAACACCCGAGGGCACCCTGCTGGTCCTGGATGAGTGTCGCACCCTCACGGGTGCGTGGATTGAAACCTGAATAGCTGGATAATTTTTGAAGGGATAGGCAAGTCGCACCCTCACGGGTGCGTGGATTGAAACCTCCATGCTAGCGGCGTATATAAAATGACGCACAAGTCGCACCCTCACGGGTGCGTGGATTGAAACATAAGTTGTATGTGGCTAGCTGCTTCAGCGTCATGTCGCACCCTCACGGGTGCGTGGATTGAAACTATACGCCGGGTGATGGACCTATAGCTTTCAACCTGTCGCACCCTCACGGGTGCGTGGATTGAAACGTAACCTACTTCATAGGGAGTAGGAATATGGGGTGTCGCACCCTCACGGGTGCGTGGATTGAAACAGCGTCAATGTCCATGTCTTCATCATTGTCCCTCGTCGCACCCTCACGGGTGCGTGGATTGAAACTGTTTGTGGAGACCCTTAGCGGCAAGACCAAAGGGTCGCACCCTCACGGGTGCGTGGATTGAAACATTGTATTATGTGGTTAGGTTTATTTATTGTGCCGTCGCACCCTCACGGGTGCTGAGGGATGACAGGATAGTTGATATAAGTTGATTTAGGGTTGAAATCCGTTGGAATCTTAGAAAACACGGGAGTTGGAGCGCTCCTGGCCAGACAGGAGATATCTTATAAAAGTCGAAGCCAAAATGCGGAGAAATGACAGGTATCTGATATAAGTGCACTGGCTATGCAGAGGGGCTGCACAAGGGGTGAAAGCATGAGAAAAAAGCACATGCAATCGCATTGCAGAAAAGGTGAAAGCTGATTGAAATAGCGACCATGTCTGAATCAAATACACCTCTTGTTATAACGCCGATCCCAGTGTACGGATCAGTCACTGTCATCTCGCCGCAGGACCAAGACAAAGAACACCCCCAGACCTATCATCTGCGAGAGTCGGCCATCGTGCTGATCTGGGCCACTCGTCAAGGGCATAAGGTAACAGCGTGGGTGCGTGACGTACTCGACAACGTGTGGATCATCGTCCATGAAGACGATTGACCCAAGAAACAAAAAGGCCGCCAGGTTGTCCCTGGCGGCCTGAATGGTATCTGGGCTAGTCATCGCATAAAGCGCGGACAAATGGAGTCATCTCCTTGCCCGGATGATCCTCTATCAGCTTACCCGTCCGCTCATCGACGATACCCAGAATAGTAGAATAGAGGCCGTCAGCATACAGGGATTGCTTGGTGGCAACAACAAGTATCTGGATGGCTAGATTGGACTGTTGGCCATTGCGATCAATAACGTAGCAATTAAGCTTATCGCCTGGAGTTAAGGTTTTCATGATGTTTTTTCTGTTTCAATCCACGCCCCTGTGAGGGCGAAAAGTTAGTTGTTATCCGACGGAACACTGGGCTGCTCCATGTCGATGAGGATGGGATTAAACTCATCGACGACTACACGGCCGGAGTATCCTCTCACTACATTACTCGCGGGGGGGCAAGACTGAACCAACCTAATGCCTCGGCGAGGTCTCCGGCACCACTCCAGTGTCGCGTCGGCAGGTATATCCGTCTCCAGCATGGTGCGCTGATATGGCAGCAGGCGCAGGATCGTGTCCAGTATCCTCATGGTTGCTCCTCCTGTGGGACGATACGCCATCCAGATCGGACCTCGTTACTGCCGATGTCAATAACCCAGTCCTGCCAAATATGATCGACTAGCACCCCCTTGGATGGGCTGAATACTGCCATAATGCGGTATCCATCCAATTGAGATAAGCAGGCAGACTCAATCATGGCTCCCTCCTTGGCAGCTCTAAGAGCCTCCGGCCAGGTGAGCGGATAGTCAGGATCACTCATGACTGCACCTCCTGGTCTGGCATCCATATATTACTGCGGAATCCCCGCGCGGTGGGCTTATGCGGCCCAGGAGTGGTGACAATGCGTACAGCCCCCACATGATCAGCCAGCTTGCCGGGCGGCATCGTGCGCGGATCAGCATGCGGCTCGTAGGTATCCTGGCCAGTCTCGGAGGCTAGTTTGCGGGCATCCTCCCGACCCCGGTTGATGATAGTATACATCAGGTGCTGGACATGCTCCACGGCAGCGTAATGCCGCAATGCCTGGTACACATCCCGACCCGTGCAAGGCAGGTGCAACTGGTCCCGCACGATCTCGGCCAGATAGTCTGGGCTGGTCTCGTAGCGCATCATAGCCTCGCGCAGGTTGTGGAGGGCCGTGTCCATCTCCGACCAAGTCCGGTCCTTGATGGAGGACGTGCCCAGGTAGGTAGCCAGTCTATTATAGATAGGCACGTAGTGCTCCTGGGTTGCCTTGGTAAGTGACTCGGTGACTCCTGTGGCAGCCCAAACCTCGTCATGCCGCCAATCCACCAGGGACGGCAGGGGGCACCCCTGGGACTGGATGCACTTGTAGGCCTTGCCGGCCATGATGGACAGTACGGTGATCTGTCGCTTGGTAAGTGGTTTGCTCATATATCGATGTTGGGCTTGAAGGGTGTAGGGTTAATCAGAGCATTGATCAGTTGCTTGTGCTGCGTCGGCGTTAGATAGATTAATGTTGCGGTACTGGCCCCACGGATTGCTCCTGTGGTAATGGACAGGATGATGTGGTGCCCCATGTCCTTGACCTCAATCTCAGTCATGCGCTTATCCTCCCTGCTGTGTCAGTCTTAGGCTCTACCCAATATGCCTCCGTCTGCTCAATGCGTAGTCCCAGGGCGGCCAGCCGCTCGTCATCCAGCTCGGCCTTGAGCTTGTCCTTGTCCGGCTTGGGATCGGACACCTTGAGGTAGGCGGTGAGTCCCATCTCCTTAATCTTGTTGCAAACGGCTCCCCAAGTGAATTTGCGGGAGAGTAGCACCAGTGTGGGATTGCCCAGTCTCCAACCCCATCGGGCCTTGCCGGTCTCTCCGGACTTGGCGTCCCCTTGCAGGAGCGCCTCCCGGTTGCGGATGGCATACTGCTCGGCCTGGGCCAGCTTGGCGGTGATCAGGTTGTTGAGGCCATCAACTACTCCGCCGTGCTCCTCGCGGGCGGCCAGAATGGCCTTGTCCAGTCGGGCCTGAGCCTTGTCTCGCTTGACGGTCAGCTCGGCGATCTGGTCCAGGCATTGCTCGTACTCGGCCAGGGTGGCCAGTCCGGTGTTGCGTGTTGTTAATTTAGTCATTGTTATGTGTGTTGCTTGTTGATTTGTTTACTTTTGCGGGCCACCATGGATACGACGTCCTGCCAGGTGAGACCGGGCGTCTGTAGCCATGCGTAGAATTTAGCTCCATCCACCGGGACGTAGCGCTCTCCCAGCTGCTCCAGACGGATGGCAATCATGCCCGGCCAGCGTGGGTCGTAGATAGTCCAGTAGTTGCCGGAGCTGGCAAATCTGGACAGCTGCATGCTGATCAGCGTGCACAGGGTCTCTGGATCGTAGGTCATGGCTGGTCAATGTACATGTAGATGGGAGGGATGGGATTAACCGGCTCGGCACCGTCTATCAGCTTGTGGATCAGGTCGTCGGATGCAGCATATCCTCCGTGATGGGATATATAGATATCTCCCCTGAGCCTATCAGCCAGGACGGCTCGACACTCCGGGCAAACCGCATAAGTCTGTCCATGGCGCTGGATGATCTCCAGGCGTGCGTGCCGGTGGTAATAGCAGTAGATGGGATTAGTCATGACGGCTGGACCTCCTCTCCATATCGGTAAAACGGGGGAGAAAACACCTCTCCAGCTTGCCCGTGTCATGATTAAGATGCGCATTGATGCCCGTGACATCGTGCATGAGATTGAAGTTATCAGCCTGCTCCATGTCAGCAAGCCGCAGAGGGCAGCCGTTGCAGTGACACGCCTCCAGGTCCATCTGGATATCCAGCTCATCGACGTCTGTATTGCCGTACTTGTGGTATAGGGCGCAGGCCCGCTTGGCGATGCGCTCAATGATCTCACGCTCCGCAGGTGTGGCGGTAAACAGGTCTTTCATTGCTCGCCCTCCCGGTTATGGTGAATAGTATCAATTATCACCTCACCAATGGTGTCGGGATTACTGGCGATGAACTCATTGATCAGCGTGGCGACACGGGCGGCAGGGGTCTCATGGTCGGCCTTTTGGATGGTCTCGCTATAGATGGCGAGTCCGGACCGTCCGCTGTCCGTGATGACGTCCTCGATGTGGAGGACAAAGTTGCCTCCCTTAGGGTCCAGCGTGAAGTTGGGGGCTTGCCGCCGCCCGTCCTGTTGTTGATTGGTGTTGGTGCTGTACATGATAGTAATGGTGTTATTGGTTGGTGGTTGAGGTGGGTTGATCGGCCTCGGATGGACCGACGGTGATGCTGGCCAGGCGCATCTTGCCCAGTAGGGTGTGCAAATGAGATATGGCCAGATTGAGCGAGTCGTAGTCAGTCTTGGACAGGAGGGCCGCCTTGCAGTGGCTGACCCGCTCAATGTGGATATGCTGGGTGATGTAGAGCAGTTGCCGGTGCTGCTCCCACTGCTCCTCGCTTAATACCGGGATGAGCTCCAGGGACAGGCTGTGATGCGTGGTGATGAGGGCGTCGAGGTCGGCTAGGCGGAGGACCACATATCGGGTGCCGTCCAGGTCAACGATGGTGTACTTGATGGTCTTCTTGCGCATGGTATCGGAGTGTTAATGGGTGTCCTGTGCAAGCATGGCGTCGCGCAGCAGGGTCAGGTCCTGCAGGAGATCGGGCAGCTGATCAGCAGCATCGGTGAGGACCTGGTGGATATCGCCCAGGTCGACCGGATCGGTCGTACCAATGGCTCCCCATGTTGTCAGCGCCGTGCCGACGAGGTCAACCAGCTGCGGTATGCCTTCGGCAATCCTGATAGCGGCCAGGGTTTCTGGCGGCACCGTAATGGTGAGCGTGTTTTTCTCGGTGTTGGGTTGTTGTTTCATGTTTGCTTATTGTTTGTGGTTATACGTGTTCCGGCATCTTGCCGGCTTCCATTTCTTCAAGTTTTCTAACCGCGGCCAGGTAGTAGTCCCAGGTGAGGTCCACCCCTGCATTGTTGGCTGCCTCCAGACCCTTGCGCAGGCGCTTGGTAGTCTTGCCAAATCCGTACAGGTTGGCCTGCTGCTTGAGGGTGGCCAGCATGGCCCGGCTGGGAGTCGGATAGCCGTAGTAGGTCCAGAGCGTCTCCAGGTCACGGGTCTCAATGTAATCCGGGAGGCGGTAGATATTGGCCGCTCCGCGCTTGGAGGTCTGCTCCAGGATGCCCTGCCACTTGTCATTATGCTCCACGTACTCAGCCAATACAGGTGTGCCCACCAGGAGCATGCCGCACTGGGTCTCATCGTATATCTCCCGCAGCTGCTCAATGCCCTTGCGTCCGGTCTTGTCGCTGTCCAGCGCGTGGTGGATCTCGTCGACAATGAGCAGGTGCTCCGGAGTCAGGCGGTTGACAATCTTGGCAATCTGGAACTCGGTGTTGCCTTTGACCGACAGGCCTAATTGAGCGGCAATGCGGTAGAGCAGCCGTCCCGGACTGGTGACTACCGGGCAGCGCACCAGGATGACCGTGCCGGGGTGGCGGCGGGCATACTCCTTGAGCGCCCAGGTCTTGCCCCACTGCGTCTTGCCCACCAGCATGGAGGCGTATTGATTAACGTGGGTCAGCTCGGCAATCTGCATCACGTAGCGCGCCAGAGCCGTCTCAATAAACGGGCCGTCCGAGGTTGACTGCTGGCGTAGGGAAAGGACGCCGCACAGGTCGTCCAGCTTGGCCAGATGGGGGCCGGCAGGCGCTTGGTAGGTACCGTTGAGCAGACGGTGCATGACCGTCGTGCTCACCGGCAGCTTGTCGGCCAGAGTACGCAGGGTCCACTGATGCTCGACGGCGTAGTTGATCAGGTCCGTAAGCATCTTCTTGTGGCCTTGCTTGTAGGGCGTGGCCGGGATGCGTGCCAGATATCTGCTCAGGTCGGCGTCGTTGTTGATTTTGGTGATGTCGTCCATATTGTTATTATTGTGTTTATTATGTTATAAAAATCTTACATCGGGCAGGTCGTGGGGCAGCTCGTCGTCATCGTTGCCGCTGGCGGGGATGAGGCTGATGTCCGGCATGGACTCGGCCGCCGCCGTGGCTGCCCTAGTCACGGCCCGCTTATCGGCAGGCGTGGGGGTGAGGGAGTATGCCTGGGCATACTCGGCTGCCGTGACCGGCTTGCCCTCCATCAACCGCCTGTTGTGCTCGCGCTTGCGGACAATATCCGCCTCGTCCTTGGCTCCGATGATGCGGGCATACTCCAGCTGATGCTCCCGGCGCCCGGCCGCCTTGCCCATGGCCTGCTCCACGGCGTGCGTATCCGCCGTGCAGACCCTCTGCACGAGGCCTGCAGTGCCGATGATGCGGCCGTCCTGACCGCACACAAATAGCTGGTTGGCATCGTAGGGATTGACGTAGCCCTGGTACTTGCCGTGGGCCAGCTCCCGGATGGCTCCGTCAGGAGTAACCACGCGGGCCTCGTAGATCAGCTCCTCGTCCTGGATAGCCTTGTCGCGCATCCGGATGTAGGCGCTGGCCACCTTGATGGGGCGGGCCAGGTCCATGCCCAGTATCTGACAGATGCACCAGGCGGGCAGCTTGATAAGCCTGTTGCCCGGCTTGGCCTCCTCGTAATCCCATGCCTCGGTGGGGCTCATCCGGCGGCGGTGCACCAGGTCGGCTCCGGTCTCGCAGGCGGTGCGGATGATCTGGGCGGCCATGGACGGCTCCACCTCGCAGGACGGAGTCCAGGGCGCGGAGGGTGACAGGCGCAGCTCCTCAACCATGTAACCGCAGCGCTCCCAGCCCTCCAGCTTGTGGGTGGTGCGGGCATTGATGTCGCTGACAATCTTAGTGAGCTCGTGACTCAACTCGTCCATGGTCAGCATGTAGTGCTTGAGTTGACCGGCTCTATCCGCGGGCAGCTTGTCCATCGCCTTGATGAGCTGGTCCTCGGCACGCGCCAGGCCGTGCAGGGTTTCCGGCGGCGTGCGGTCGTGGCCGGTGGCCCCAGGCAGATGGCTGATGCGGTTGTGCTGCAGGTTGTGGTAACTCTCCAGGGGGGCCTTGTGGCGCGGGTTGCCCACCCCACGGCCGCCATGGCCCTGCTTGAGCGTCTGGCGCACGCCTCCGATGCCGGAGCGGTCCACCTTGATCAGACCGCCGCTGGCATGGTAGAGCAGCTCCTCCATCTCCTTGTCAATGGCGGCCGTCCCATTCTCGACCACGAGGGTGGTTCCTCGTGGGGAGTATCCGATTGTAGCTCCCCACAGGGCCAGGATGCTGCGCATGTCCCGCTTGTTAAGATGGATCATCTTGCCCGTCTCCTCGTCGCGGCGGCGGATTTTTTGGCCCCACGCTACACGCTTGCCCGTAAGGTACTCCAGCACCCCAAGCTGCAGGGGCTGCCCCTTGTCGCGGCCGGATAAGACCTGGAGGTCCAACCACACGTCGTCAAACAAGAAATGACTGCCCAGCCAGAGTCCCTCGCGGGTGGCCAGTACCTGGGCCAGTTGGGGCGCTGCCGTGCGGATGCCCTGCTTGAGCGCCACCGTCTCCAGGGTCTGGGGGGCAAGCCGCTGCAGGTTGCGCAGGCTCCAGCCGGAGGGGATGCGCGGCCAGCCCGGCCAGTCCTCATAGCCGGGGATGGTGTCGCGCCTCTCCGTCCAGGTCTTGATAAGCTGCAGCCTGGCGGTGGGTATGCCCCCATTGCGCTGGCACTGGGTGCAGAGACCGTGCCAATAGGCCAAGAATTTGCTGAGGGTAACACGGCTACGGGCCTGTATCTTGCGGTAGCGGCGGTCCACCAGGGAGAGGGGATTGTCTCCGCTGTTGCGCCAGATATCATACCAGCGGCGCATGGTGACGGAGGATATGCCACAGAGGGCTGCAGCATCCCGGATAGCTCCCTGCTGCGCTCCATAGCAGGCGCTGGCCTCCTTGATGCGCTTGCAGGCCGCATAGATGGCCAGCACTCTGTCCCGCTCCACCAGCGGTAAATCGTCCATGGTGATATTGTCCATTGTGTTATAATGTAGTTGTGCCGTTGACCAACCCATCCATCGTGGCCTTGACTCGCTGCTCGTCGACGTTGGATATCTTGCGGGCGTAGGCGGCCAAGGACTCAGCGAAAAGCTCGCGCTCCTGGAGACGCAATAAGTGGATGTAGCCTTGGTCCACAAAGGTCCCCAGCTGCTTGAGCAGGCAGGCCGCATCCTGCTCGGCCTGGTGCCGGCGACGCTCCAGCTCATCCGGGGGGAGATTGAGGGCGGCCAGGTCATTGGCCAGCTTGTCCATAGGGGTGAGGGCCAGCGCTCCGTCAGGGTTGCCGGCTCCAGTAAATCCCAGGGGCTTAACCCGGTCATGCGTTGTCCGCTTGCGGGTAGAGATAACTCCCAGGTTGATCTCCATCTGTCGAGGTGTCTCGGCTCCGTCGGTTACTTTATCCACTAGGGTGGGCAGTTCGGAGACAGGTTCACCGCTCAGTCCGGCGTCCAGGAGATACCTCTCCGTATTGGCCAATCGACCGGCTGCTGTCTTGTAGCAGCGCATGTAGCGGTTGGACATCTGCTGGGTAAATTGAAACCGTGGTTTCAATTTATCGTCTTTGGCGAAGAATTCACCCCACTCTCCATGGGGAGTCGCGGCCTTAAGCTCGGTCAGCAGCTTGCCCAGCTTGAGTCCTGCCGTCACGGCATTGCGGCCGGCGCATGCCGCCATCTCGGCCTGCGCCTGGGCATACCGATGCAGGCGGTTGGCTTCGCTGACGCCCAGCGTCACCCGCGTTTCAGCGGTTATCATTAGCTCGTGTTTCATTGGTCAAAATGTTGTTGACGATTGATCTCTTGCTGTAGGATGTAGCGGTTGAGGGCCACCCTCAGCTTGACCAGGGCCTTGTCTTGCAGCTCCCAGATAGCCTTGTCGGACAGGCCCAGGTAATGAGCCAGGTTCGAGCAGGTAAGCGGTCCGTCGTGATGTACCTGGTAATGGCGGCGCACCTCCGGGATGTTCCACAGGGCTCCCCAGATGGCCCACTCATCAGCAGTCATGGGGGCGTCCATATCAACGGGGGTGTCGTCCATCATCGTGTGGCCTTTCTATAACTGGCAGGCTGGCCGTGCGCGGGTCCTTGATGCCGTCGCGCACTTGCCGCTCCTCCGTATCCAGATACCAGCCTCCTGCCTTGACCATCCCAAAAAATGCCAGGGCCATGACTGCTATGGCGGCAATGAGATTGGCGGCGTTCCTCAGCATTGTTACCTGCTCCTCCTTAATGATGTCAGTTTTTTACGCGGCAACCTCCTGATGCGAGCTTTCAGGGCATTGCCTCGGTCTGGGGCCCCTTTGAGTACTCTGCGTACGTGACTAGGTGATACCCCTAATGCTTCGGCAGCCTCAACAGGCGTATACCCCCTGCTCAAGAGCCACTGGAGTGAGATGTCTTCTTGTGTTCTCATAAGAGATTTGTTAGGTTCTTCCTATGGCCGCCCTTATGGGGCGGCCTTATGAAGAAACTAATACCAGTAACGTAATATTTGGCAAGCACAAAATATGAAGAAACTTCTATTTCAAGATAATTTGAGAGAGCTGATGAAGCAAAAAGGGTTCTCTCAGGTCATGCTTGCCGAATCTACTGGTATATCACAAAGTGCTATATCTCTTTATCTTAGAGGTAAGGCGACTCCTAAAGCGGGGGAGTTGCAAAGAATGGCGGATGCTTTGTCAGTATCGATGGACTATCTATGGCGACGTACTGGAGCCGAAAGTCTACAAGAATCTTCATACTATGAACATAAATGGAGAGAGTCAGAACGAGAGCTCGCAAAATTGCGTGAGGCCTTAAAATTATTAGTTAACAATGTAAGTAAATAATGACCAATTAGATATGAAACCATGGCAGTTTTACACTCTCACCGTAATAGGCATCTGCTTGATCGCTCTTACTGGGGCAATCTCATACAGCTTGTACAACCTTTCTACCCAAATAGCTGATGTGACAAGGCTACCTCAAACAGGTAGCCAAGAAAAAATCAGCAAGCGTCCAATCAAATACGAATACCGATTCCGCGCATTATACAAAAAGGATTTTTACGACGGAAAAGAAGAACCTTTGATCTCCCCCAATAGCCAAAAAGACCTTGATTTTTTTGGATGGGATTATGCTGGCACTTTGTTTGACGACGGCCGCTGGATTTTTGTCCTTATGAAGCGCAATATCTGATGTATGACACAGCGCAACATTCTGATCATAAATTTTATACATCTAACAAGCATAACAAATTCATAATAAATTTGTTGTGACGTTAGAGAGAGGTGCTTGCGTGAGCTATGCTCGCGTCCGATGACCAACACACATACCATGTTGCATGGGGACTGCATGTCCCTGATGATGACGATGCCGGAGGCATCCTATGATGCCGTGATCACCGATCCTCCCTACGCCAGCGGCGGCCTCTCTACCGCTGCCAGAGCACAAGACCCACGCGTCAAGTACCAGCAATCCGGCACCCGTAAATACTACCCGACGTTTAGCAATGACACCCGCGACCAGCGTACCCACCTGATGTGGTCCGTGCGGTGGATGGAGCAGGCCCTCCGCCTGACGCGCCCCGGCGGCTGGCTGATGGTATTTAGCGATTGGCGTCAACTCCCGCTCACCTCCGACGCCTTGCAGATTGCCGGCTGGACGTGGAGGGGCATCATCCCCTGGGACAAGACGGAAAGCTGCCGCCCCCAGATGGGACTGTACCGCAACCAGGCCGAGTACGTCCTGACCGCCACGCATGGAGGATATAACAAGTCCGTCAAGCTATGCCCTCCGGGAGTGGTCCGCGAGCCAATCCGCCCCAAGGATAAGCTCCACTTGACGGGCAAGCCGGTCCCCCTGATGGAGCACCTCATGACCATCTTGCCTGCCAAGTCCCGCATCTTGGACCCGTTTGCCGGCAGCGGAACCACCCTGGTGGCTGCGCGCAACAAGGGACATACGGCCGTGGGCATTGAGCTGTCACCGGACTACCACCGCATCGCCTCCGACCGACTCGGCCTCGTGCTCACTGCCTAATCTCCGTCGATACCCAGTACGGCAAGACCGCCAGGAAAATTCCCGGCGGTCTTTTTATTAATGTTAATGACATAAGTACAAATTTTGTATTTTCATACTTCTGTATATTCTATTCCTATATGCACAAAATATTACTTAATTCAACGTCAAATAACGAAATTGAATCCATTACTATTGACGGAAATAATGCCTTGAAATGGAATTTTATGCATGCATTGCTCAACAATATTTTTGAAACGGATAGACACAATGAAGTAGAAGCCCTAGAAGACATAAAATTGTGGGCGAACCTATCAGATGATGAAGTGAACCAAATCCTACCATTCTCTCCATGTGAGAGAAAAGGTGACACGATGCATTTGAAAAGCCCTGCTGCCGAAACTGCGCCTGATGAATTGTTAATCCGTATTTATGAGGCAATAAAAGAAAAAGCTCCCCACGTTTTAGGTTAACAACATCCAACCATTGCACGCCCCCTGCAGCATCCCTGCAGGGGGCTTTTTTTGGCCGTCATTAGAGATGGCAAAAAATTGTGGTAAGGTTGAGGCATGGACGACAAGACGCTCAAGCACTGGGCCTCCGGGCCCCTCTGTACCATTACCCAGGCAGCGGCCCTGCTGGGAGTGTCCTCACAGACGGTCAGGCGCATGGTGATGCACGGCAGCCTGATCGCTTGGCGTCCCAACCCGGCCGGAAGAAAGTGGCTGCTCTACCGTCGCCAGGTGGAGGCTATGGCCGTCACTCTCCAGAGACGGGCCATCCGTCACGCCCGCCTGCTGCAGAGCACATTCGACTTTTTTTGACGCCAAATGCGCCAAATGCAACAAACGCGCCAAATGCAACAGAGGGTCGCCGGGAATGGGCTAAAGTGCCCCCATGAGCTACACTCCCTCTCCTGTTGATAATACTACTGGTGCACATGATACAATCCCGGCTCCGGGTGGAGCCGGGAACACCACCACCAACAAGACGCCATTTTACCTGTCCAAATACTTTTGGACCAACTTGGCCGCCTTACTGGCTCTGATCATCCCCGACGTACGGGCCTGGCTGGACAGCAACCCCATTGAATTCTTTAGCGCCCTTGGCGCGGTCAACATCCTGCTGCAGTTTATAAGCGGCGGGAAATACCAGCTTGCCGGAGAGGATGGCCAGAGTGGCCAGTCCGCCAATCCGGCCGGCGTCCTCCCTCTCCCCGTCGCTTCCATGGGGGAGGACGTCGCTCCCCCTGTGGAGGACCGGAGCCAGTATCCTGATCAGGATACGTCGTCCATGCCCAATGGCTCCGGGTCCTCCTCACCTTTGTCCGGGACGACCCGCCTGATGATCGTCCTGGGCGCGTTGATGATCCTGCTTGGCAACTCCTGCAGCAAGGATGCCGACCCGGTAGCCACCAGCGTGGCTCTTACCGACGGGCAGGTGGTGGTCATCCGTGGTGGCTCATCCCTGGTGGTGGACCGTGACTCCCACAGCGTTGCCTGGTCCCAATCAACTCCGGACGTTGTCGTAGTACCGCCAGTCGTCCAGGCCACGTCCAAGTAACCTCCACTCTCAACTCTTAACCCTCCACTCTCCACAGCAATGACCTACGCAGAGTTACAATCCAACACACTGGCGTGGCAGCGCGCCCTCAAATTTGCCGGATTTTACCGGGGCCAGCTTGACGGCATCACCGGTCCGCTGACCCGTGAGGCGGCGGCCCAGTGGCGCGAGAGCCATCAACAGCTCCAGACCCGCTACGGCCGGCTGGACAAGCGCACGGAGGACAACCTGCTTACCCTCCAGCCTCTGGCCGCGCTCAAGGTGCGCCAGATGATGACGGCCCTGCGCGGTCTTGCCGACTGGCGGCTCATCTGCGGACTCCGCACCTACGACGAGCAAGACAAGCTCTACGCCAAGCGCCCCAAGGTGACCAACGCCAGGGGAGGGCAGTCCATGCACAATTTTGGCATTGCGGCCGACGTCTGCCTGTTTAGGGACGGCCGTGATATCTGGGCACCCAGCGAGGGACCGGACTCCATCTATAAGCCCGTGGCGGCCCTGGCCCATAAGCTGGGTCTGGTGTGGGGTGGAGACTGGCGCTCGCCCTACGATCCCGGCCATGTCCAGCTGGGCTCCCTCCCCACGGCCACCCTCCACCGCGCTTACACCACCGGGGCCAGCACGCTGGCCCAACTGCTCTGATCATGATCCTTGCACTAATAGCAGACGCCGCTGCAGGCATCTCGCCGGAGGCAGTGGGCACCATCCTCGGCGTTGCTCTCGGCTCGTCCGGGACATGGTGGATGGTCAAGGGCCGCAAGGCTCCCCAGCAATCCGACGATCCCCAGCGCTTCTTGATGGAGGACAAGTACGCCACCCGTGAGGAGGTGGCGGAACTCAAGGCCCTCCAAGCCAAGACCACCGACGACATGCACAAGAGGCTCAACGGCATCACCGTCAAGCTTAATGAGATGTCCGGCACCCTCACCCTGATGATCGACATCCTCAAGACCCGTAAATCCTTATGACCACTCGCGCCAACATCAAGATCACCGTCCTGCAGGTCCTCGACCGGCTGCCCGCTGCCTATACCCAGCGCGTGTCTGCCCTCCGGGCCGAGGTATCCCTGGACATGTCTCCGAGTCCAGGTACTGCCGATATCGACCTAGCTATCCAGGAGCTGGAGGCCCTGCGCCTGATCACGTCCACCACCTGCATGATCACTGGCGAGCGCAAGTACGCCATCACCGACGCCGGCCGCGTCCAGCTTACCCAGATATGAGGTAACAGTGAACAGGTAATAGTTAACAGTATTAACGCTATGCTCCGCAAGCCCAGACCAGACAGTGTGATCGGCTCCCAGTTGCCCCCCATCATCAAGGACGACGTAGACACCATGCTGCTCTCCGGCGAGTCCTACCGCAAGGTGCAGCAGCGCCTGGAGGAGGACGGCATCAAGCTGAGCCAGGAGGCCATCCGGCGCTACTACCACTCCCAAATCCTGCCGGCGCGTCTGGCCCGGCAGAACAAGACGGCCGAGGAGCTCAACAAGATATCCGTGGAGGGGGTGGACGAGGCCACCATGCGGGCCATCCGCTCCGCCGCCCTGGACCTGGCCGCCTCCCCGTCCTGCGACCCTAAGGCCCTTAACATCCTGGTGGGACTCATCCTCAAGGCCGAGCAGCTGGCCCAAGACAAGCGCCGCCTCAAGATACTGGAGGCCAAGGCTGCCCAGGCCGACGCCGCCAAACAGGTCACCCAGTCCACCCTCACTCCAGAGGAGCGCGACCGCAAGCTGCGCAATATCTTTGGATGCTAACGCATCCGGTTAATAGGTAACAGTTAATAGTTAACACCAAATCAACTCTCATCTCTCCACTCTCAACCCTCCATCATGTCCTCCTCCCTGATCACAACGCCACTGGATCTGCTGCTGCCTTACCAGGCGCAGTGGGTGGCGGACGAGAGCCGGTTTAAGGCCGGCATCTGGTCCCGTCAGTCCGGTAAGGATTTTAGCACGGCCGCCGAGGCGGTGAGGGATGCGATGATCAGGCCCAAGACCACCTGGATGATCGCAGCCCCCTCCGAGCGCCAGGCGATGGAGTCGCTGTCCAAGTGCAAGGAGTGGGCGGAGGCATTTAGCGTCGCACTGGCTGCCGAGGAGATTGAGCGCCAGGACGGCCCCAACACCCTGCTCAAGTCCGGCTCCATCACGTTTGACAACGGCAGCCGCATCCTGGCTGTCCCCGGCCGGCCGGATACCGTGCGAGGCTTTAGCGCCAACCTGGTGCTGACGGAATTCGCATTTTTCGAGGACCCCGATGCGACGTGGCGTGCAGTGCTCCCATCCATCACCAATCCCCTCCGGGGCGGTGAGAAAAAGGTCCGCCTCATTACTACCCCCAACGGCAAGACGGGTCGTGGCGCCAGGACGTACAAGATCATCAACGACAACCTGCTTAACCCCAGGGAGGGCCGCAAGCAGCACTGGTCCTGCCATGTGGTGACCATCGCCAAGGCAGTGGAGGATGGCCTCCCGATCGACATCGACGAGCTCCGCGAATCCTTGGACGACCCCATTGGTTGGGCTCAAGAGTACATGTGCGAATTCCTGGACAGCAGCAACGTGCTGCTGCCCTACGACCTGATCGCCACGGCTGAGTCGGCAAGTGCCACGGTGTCCTGCGACCCGGCCATCTACCTGGGCAACAAGCTGGACCTGCGCCTGGGCATCGACTTTGGACGCACCAACGACCCGACGGTCTGCTGGACATTGGAGCGGGTGGGGGACGTGCTCGTCACCCGCGAGGTACTGGTGCTGCGCAACATGTCCGTGCCCGACCAGATGGAGGTACTGCGCCACCGCATCAAGGCGGCCAGACGCGTCTGCTACGACTACACGGGTGTGGGCATCGGCATGGGCGATGTCCTGGTCAAGGAGTTTAAGCGCTGGCATCCGGAGGGCCATGAGTATGGCAGGATCGAGCTCTGCACGTTTACGCCTGCGTTTAAGCGCCTCATCTTCCCGCGCCTCCGCCAGGCCTTTGAGGCTCCGACCCGCGTCCGCATCCCCATCGACGTGGAGGTGCGCGAGGACCTGCACGCCATGCAGCAGATATTTAGAGGTACGGACTACAGCTACGAGGCCCCGCACACCAGGGAGGGACACTCCGACCGGTGCACGGCCCTGGCTCTGGCCCTGCGCGCCGCCGACGGCCACGTGCAGCACCATCTCCCGGCCCCAGGCACCGGCCGCATCATCACGGGAGCGGGCCTGTTTGGCGGCCGCTCCCACGGCTCGCTCTTTGGCGGCCGTCCCATCCTACATCAACTCCTGGCAGCATAGTATGATCAGACGACTCTACAACTACATCCTCCACCGCAGGCCCCATGCAGAGGGCGTGCAGCGGGCGCTTACCGCGCCGGACAAGGCATCCCAGGACAGCAAGCCGGCCATGTTTGCCGCACTCGCCCTGGCCGAGCTGGACAAGGTACGCCGCCGCCAGATTGAGCGCGTGTGCCCGCTGGACTACCTGAGCGTGGATACCATACGGCGCTGCCTGCAGGACTGCCAGCTGGGCGCCTATGCCGAGCAGCAGTGGATCTGGGAACAGATGGAGCGCTACGACGCCATGCTGATGACCTGTATTACCAAGCGGGACGACGCTCTGAGCAAGTACGACTGGTCTATCACGGTCAAGCCGGACCTGGACGACCGCGACAGCCTGCTGGCCGAGAGCCAGCAGCGCACCATTACCGACCTGTGCAACGCCATCGTTAACATGGACGAGGCCATCACCTCCCTGTCCCAGGCGTCCCGCCGGCACTACAAATTCTTGCAGCCCTACGCCGACAGCGATGGCCTGCATCTGTTGCCCATTGACAACTGGCTGATGTGCCGGGACGGCTACCGGGGTCCCTGGGGGTACAATCCCAACGCCCAGTTTGGCCGCTACCGGGGAGAGGCCTTGCCGGTCCCGCTGGACGACCTCATCCTGCGCCTGCATCCCCGGCCCATCGACATGCCCGCCCAGATGCTGGTGCTTAACCGTAGCACGACGCTGGCCCAATGGGACGTGTTCTTGGAGAGGCTGGGTACGCCGCCGGCATTTTTTGTGCTTCCTCCTGACTGCTCCGAGGAGCTGCGTCAGGAGTACATCAAGATGTCGGCCATGTGCTACTCGGCGGCCACCGGCGTCATCGACCACGACTCCGATATCAAGTCCATCCCGATATCCCAGACGAGCGTCGACTTGTTTGACCGCCGTTACAAGGTGGCCACCGAGGAGATCGCCATGCTGACCACGGCCGGCAAGCTCACGGTCATGACCGAGTCGGGCTCCGGTACCTTGGCCGGGGGAGCACAGGCCGACGGATTTGCCGACTGGGCCGGCGGCGAGGCATCCTCCATCGCCTCTGTACTGACAGTCCAGCTGGTCAACCGGGTGCTGGATGAGTACCACCCCGGCCAGCCGCACCTGGTGAATTTTACGCTCTCCTGCGTGGACAAGACCACGCCGGACAAGGAGATTGCCAACGCCGCCGCCCTGCGTGCCGCCGGCTACGACATCGACGACGCCGAGGTCAGCGAGCGCACCGGCTGGCAGGTGACCGCCGGGGTCTCCTCCTCCCAGCTCTACGCCATCAAGGCCGCCGGCTACGTGCCCCAGCAGCAGGCCATGGAGGGTGTCGTCAAGATGCCCCTGCAGCCCGCCCCCCAGGAGACGCCCTACACGCTTAACTCCCGCCGCCGAGACGCCCTCACTACCCTGGCTCTGCACCGCAGCACCACACTCTGGGAGCCAGCCCGCCTCCGTCTGGAGGAGGTGGTCGCCCACCGCCTGCAAGACATCGACAAACGCCTGGAGCGGGTCACGCTGGAGATGCTGCCCCTCTCCCCGGCGGAGCAGGCCCAGCTGGCCCTGATGCTGCAGGTCCCCGGAGAGGAGGAGATCGTCTCCACCGCACTCCAGATTGCCCGACGCCTCCAGGAGGCCCGCAACGAGGGGAGACGCCGCGCGGCGGCCATTGACCCGTCTCTCACATTATCCACCCCTGCACGACCCCTGCACGGCGCAAATTCAGCCCAATCCAACGCATGAGCAACTACCGAGACAGATACATCGCCCGCGGCATCCCGGATTTTGACCCGGCTGCCTGCGCTCCGTACCCCGTCGGCCAGGTCCCGCAATCAGGCTGGTACCTGATTGAGCCGGCCGGCACCTACACCATCCCGGTGCCCGACACCTCCATCGCCCCAGGCAAGCGCTGGGACGTGGACGAGGTCATCGACGAGGCAGCACTGCAGGCCATCTGCGAGTCCTACGATCCTGCCATCAACGGCGGCAACGGCATCCAGGTCAACAACGACCACCTGCATCTGCGCACCACCGGCGATAACCCGGCCCTGGGCTGGTGCAAGGCGCTGGACTACGGCCGGGTCGACGGCAGCCTCTACCAGGCTGCCTACATCGCCTGGGTCAAGGACACCCACCATGACCTCAACCAAGGCAAGTACTGGGCATTTAGCACCGAGTACAAGCTGGCCGACTATAAGCGCGTCTACGACAACGGCTACAGCCCGACGCGCCTGTCCGGTCTGGCCGTCACCAACAACCCGGACCACGAGGCCCAGCCGGGCATCATCCGCCAATCCGCTGCAGGCGATGTGGTCGTCCACAGCCGCAGTGCCACCATCTCCCAAACCACAACCATGAGCAAGAAAGCAACACAGCAACGGGTCCTGCACTCCGACGATGCCGCCGGAGATGAGGAAAAGAAGAAGCAAGAAACCAACACCAACAATGACAATCCTTCGCCCGCTACCACGGAGGAGGAAAAGAAAAAGGAAGACGAAACCAATACCAACAACGACGACCAAAACAAAGACGAAACCAACTGCAACTCGGACGACGAGGGCTGGCTGGGGATCTGTAACGAGATCGCCAAGGCACTCAACCTGTCCGAGACCGCGACCGGGGACGACATCCTCAAGGCCGTGACGGATCTCAAGACGGATTTTGATTTGCTCAAGCAGCAGGTCGATGAGTCCAACGGAGGCTCCGTTGCCCACAACAGGGCACCCCTGCCGCGACAGCTGCATAACAAGGGCAACCAGCAGCGCATGGACCCCAAGGTCACTCCTGCGGGTGTGATCACCCACCGCACGCCGGAGGGCAAGGCCGTCAAGGTGCCGCAGAGCGACGTCGATCTGGTGGCCCATTGCCGCAAGGCCGTGGACGCCGAGGTCACCAAGCACGGCCGCGCTCTGACTCCGGGCGAGTACAACCGCACCTGGACCAGGGCTGCGGAGGAATTCACGTCCTCACGCAGCAAATAGCTCCACTCCCAACTCTCAACACTCAACTCTAAACAAGATGATTATTAAGCAAACTCCCGTGGTGCGCCGCGACTGGCCGGCCGGCACCACCGGCACCGACAAGAGCGAGGGCAAATTCGCCAAGCTCTCCGCTGACGGACAGACGATGTCCCTGGTGACGTCCGCCACCACCGTCCCTGACGGCGTCGTCAGCAACCCCGACGGACGCGACGGCGCCGACGGCAACGGCGGCGACCTGATCCTGATGCCTCATCCGGGCATCGTCCAGGTCCGTCTCAACGACACTCCCGGCATGATCGAGACCGGCACCTATCTGGTGCTGTGCGCTGATGCCACCGTCAAGGCAGCCACCGGCACGGCCGGTGAGCTCATCGTGGCTCAGTCCATGGCCCCCAACACCAGCGGACAGGGCAGCTGCCTCCACGAGGCCCTGCTCGTCGCCTGGGCAACGCCCACCGCCTAATACGCTATTAACTGTTAACTAATCACTATTAACTCATATGAGCACATCTGCAACTTACGCCGTCAACCTGCCGCTGACCAACTACATCGTCGGCTGGTACGGCACTCAACTCCACGACCCGGCACGCTTTCTTGCTCCGGGTGTCAAGGCCCCCGGCTTGCTGACCTCCTACAAGCGCTACCTGCGCCAGGACGCATTTGCGGTCTCCGATACCCGGCGCGGCATGTACGAGGCACCTCGCACCATCGACATCCAGGGAGAGGACCTCCCGGTCATGTTGGAGGAGCACACCCTCAAGATCGGCATCGACGACCGCGAGCTGCTCGGTGCCATCGACCAGGAGGTCTACCGTAACAGCCTGCGCCAGGCCAAGACCCGGGGACTGGCCCGCCGCATGTTGATTAGCCACAACAAGGAGGTGTTTGATTACGCCAACTCCATCATCCCCAGCATCACCAAGGTGGGCGACACCAACGAGGCCAACAAGTGGACCAACCTGGACCTGCCCTTGGCGGATATCCTGAAAAAGATGGCTAAACAATTTGCTCGGAACAATGGAGTCTATCCCAACCGCATCCTGACTACGGGCGATATCTGGGACCTTGTTGAGGCCAACAAGCAAATCCAGTACAAGATGGGTGAGGGGTCTCCCAAGGTACTCACCCAGGACAAGTTCCTGGATTTTATCGGTCTAAAAGGAGACGACATCCCGCCGGTCAAGATCATGCGCTCCATCGCCTCCTACAATCCCGGAGGCGTGGCGGGAGCAGAGGTGGACAACGTCAGCATCGTGGGCAGCAATTTCTACTTGTTTTACGCTGACGACGATCCGAGCCCATTTGACATCACGGCGCTCAAGACGCTCAACATCGCCGGAGACGACATGTACAGCACGGTGGAGACCTACCGTGACGACGACATCTCCACAGAGTGGCTGCGCATCAAGGGCCACCACAAGGTGGTCTTCTCGGCTCCCTCCTGCATGATGCGCATGCAGATCGCTTAATACAGGGTGGAGTGTGGAGAGTTAAGAGTTGAGATGCTCTTGCCTCCACGCTCCCTCTCTTAATACTTACCATCAATACACAATCAAGATGACCGCTAAATCAACCAAGACCAACAAGGCTACCAATCACGACGCTCCTCAGGCTCCCGCTCAGGATATAGCACCTGCCAATACCGACCAGGAGCAGATCACGCCGCCCGCAGAGGACACCGCTGCCGAGGCATCCACACCGGAGCCTGTAGCCAATCCCGCCAATCAACCTGCCGTAGACTCCCCCACGCCCGCCGACAAGGGTGACGGCACCAACCAGGAGGCAGGGAACGATCACGGACCCAACATGACCGAGGACGAGTACGAGGCCCTATATGGCCCCGCCAAGACCCTGGAGCCATACGTCGCCTCCTTGCGTCCCATCCAGGCCGGCTTGACTCCCAGACAGGAGATCACAGCCATCATCGCCGGCGGTATCATCGGCGGCTTGCTGGCCCGTACCAAGCCCTACGAGACCCTCGACCTGCATAAGGCGGCCGAGACCCTGGGCATGTGTGACACGATAGTCGATATGATCCTGCACCTCGACGATCCCGCCCCGGAGTCCCCGGACGAGCAACCCAACTCTTAACTCTCCACCCTCTACTCTCAACAACAATGTCAAGCTGGATCACATTGACGGCGGACATGCTCACGGAGGCCATCGACCGAGCGGAGCTGGAGGCCATCACGGCCGCCGACACGGATGGCACCGTCATCCCCGGCATCATCCAGGACGTGACGGCAGCCGTGCGCGAGGCCATTGCTGCCAACGCCGCCAATGTGATGGACCTGCAGAGCGACACCACCATCCCGCGCACGCTCAAGCCGGAGGCCCTGGACATGATCGCCTGGCGTCTGCTCAAGCGGTTTGCGGTGATGGTCTCCGAGGACCGGGATAAGGCCAACACAGCCGCCCGCGAGCGGCTGGAGGCCGTCCGGGCCGGCACCCACCGGGTGATCGGTCCGGATGGCCGCATGCCCGTGCCTCCCGGTAAGCGCCCCTACGTCCAGGGACCGCGCCCTGCCTACGGCTCCGGAGCTCCGGGGTTGTTCCCGTCCCCCGGACGGGGAGTTAACAGGTAACAGCAGCTCAACTCTCCACTCTCAACCCTCCTCACTCAACAGCAATGCCCTCTCCCTCGGATATCATGCGTGCCAAGGTCACGGTGCCTGCTGCCGGCATGTCGTCGGCGGACTGGGACGGCGTGGACCCGGATATCCGCGAGCGCTCCTACTGGACGGCCAGGCAGGGGCACTATGCGCGTGTGCAGGGATTTAGGGATCGCTCCCAGGGCATTGTGGACGGCAACCTGTCCGAGGCCGACGCCCTGCGCGAGGTCCGCGCGATGCTCAAGGCCACCGGCTACCAGCCGGAGCCCGGCACAGAGGGCACCATCCAGGACCTCAACTCCGACGCCCGCCAGCGCCTGATCCTGGAGACCAACGTGGCCATGGTCCAAGAGCGAGCCTACCGGGACTCCATGATGGGGTCGCTGGCCTATCCGGCCCAGCGTCTGGTGCGTATCCGCTACAGCCGCCAGCCCAGGGACTGGGCCGCCCGCTGGAGGGAGGCGGCGGCGGCCGTCAACTACGAGGGCGTGGCCACCGACGGCTCCCACATCGCGCTGCTTACCTCGCCCATCTGGCGCAAGCTCAGCCGATTTGACCTGGACTATCCTCCGTTTGATTTTAACTCCGGCATGGGGGTTGACCCGGTTGACTACGAGGAGGCTCAGCGCCACGGCCTGGTTATCCCGGAGGCGACGGTGGATGACATGGACGGCGAGTCACTCAACGCCAGCCTGGAGGCGTCCATCGCCAAGATGGACGGCGACCTGCAGCAGGCATTTGTCGAGGCTCTGGAGGATTGCGTGGAGGTGGAGGGAGACCGCGTCTACTACACCGACCCCAACGGCACACGCCCGGTGCACTGGAGCGAGGCCGGGCGTGTGATCTGCGGGCAGCGCCCTCCCGTCATCCCGGACACCCAGGCCAGGGCCATGGTCAAATTCGTGGAGGACCAGCGCAAATTTGACAGGAGCCAGCGCGGAGTCCAGGACTACGCCACCCAGGAGGAGTGGGACGCCCTCTACGATGCCGTCAACCGCATCACGCCCACCGACGTCCGGGAGAGCGGCACGCTCTACCGGGGCATGTCCATCGACCCCAACAACGCCGACCAATTCCTGGTTGCCATCAAGCGCGACGGCTACCAGGCGCTCCCCACCAAGATGGTGGACAGCTGGTCACGCACGGAGGAGACGGCGCAGCGGTTTGCCGGCAGCGGCAAACCGGGCAACGAGAGGATCATCCTTGTCAACGAGGACTACCGCTCCGGCCACCGCATCGACACCATCGTCCGCACTCTCCAAGATCAGAGGCGTCTTGTCAACAAGTCCGACCAGCATCCCCATACCAACGAGAGCGAGGTCCTGTTCATGCAGCAGGTCCGCCACGGAGTCAACAAGATCGTCCGGGGGAGGGACGGTACGCCCACCTACGTCTATGTCAGCGAGCAGTAATAACAGATCAACCCTTACGCCGGAGATGGCGGTTCTGGCGGCCGTTGTTATGGCGGCCGCTTACAAACGGTCTGGCCGGCTGCCAGCCCTGGGCGCGGGCTCGGCTTTCCCAGTCGGACGGCTCCGGTCGGATGCCGGACGCAGCATCGCGCGGTCTGGCCAGCTCCTTGAGCCACCAGCGCAGGTCGCGGTTACTGATCTTGCCGTCCATCCCACTCATGTCCCCCTTATGCCTCAACCCTTAACTGATGTCAACTCATGATCAGGTTGCACGTAGATGTGATTGGGCTTAACCGGCTCCCCCTGGCTCCCGCCATCCGCACGGAGATGGTGGCTGACGTGGCCAGGGCTGCCCGCCAGGCAGTAAGGGATAGTTTCCAGGACATGCTCGACCGCACCCAGTCCCAGAGATTCTGGGGCGCGGCCAAGCGATCAGTCAACCCTCCCGTCATCCGGGACAACAAGGCCACCATCGACATCACCCACATCGGCGTGCGCCTGCAGTGGCTGGGCGGCACCGTCAAGCCCTCCGGCCGCAAGTCGGAGGTGACCGGTCGCCGCATCAAGAGCCTGCTCATCCCGTTTAAGGATTCCCCCCTGCGCCGGCGCTCCCTGGCATCCCTCAATATCCCGGAGGAGGAGGTCATGGTCCTGGGCGACGTCGATACCGGCAGCGCCATCCTGGCCCGCGTCAAGCAGCGTAAGCGCCGCAACAAGGACGGCCACTACCAGGATGTCACACCACTGGGTGCCCTGGTCAAGTCCGCCACCATCCCGGCCCATCCGGAGGTGATGCCCTCCCGCGAGCAGATGCGCAAGAATGCCGTGTACGCCGCCACCCTGGTCCTCAACCGCCTCCTGGCCCAGGCCGACGACAACTCAACACTCAACTCTTAACTCTCCACTCTCATGGACAAGGATTACAAGCTCGCCGAGCATCTCATCAAGCACCTGCAGCAGGACGACGTCCTGGCTCCGATGGTGTGCCCAACCGTGTGGGACGACCAGGACCAGGTGGACGCCATCAACCGCGTGGCCATTGGCAAGCCCGGCAGCGTCGCCGTCACTCCTGCAGGATACGTCCCCCTGCTGGACATGGGCGTTGATGCTCCGATGGTGCGCATGCACGCCGTGCTGGCCGTGAGCTGCTTTGCCAGGACAGCCGGGATGCCCGGAGGCATGCCGCCTCTGCGCTGTCTGTCCGGCATGGTCGGGCAGGCGCTGCACGCGGTCCGCACCTGGGACCCGGTCGTCGACCGCGTCTGCTACGACATGCCTTCCGTGGCATCCGTCGAGGATTACGATATGAGTAAGTCCAAGCTCACCGGCTTCCGGGGACGGGCCATCATCCTCTACGCTCCCGTCAACTTTTAATTTTTCCCTCATCCTCACCCACAACACACAACCATGGCTAAGACCAACACAACCAACAACACAGATACGACCGGCACGACTCCGCAGGCTCCCGCCCAGGAGGATACGCTGGTGTTAGTCCGCGTGACCAAGACGGGCACGCTCATCAACGGCGCTTACGGGCGCGCAGGTGCGACCGCCAAAGTGACAGCCTCCCAGGCCAAGGCCCTGGAGGCGGCCAAGCTGGCCGTCATCATCGGCGTGTAACTACCAACCATTAACCAACCACTAATCACTGATATGTCTAGATTTATCATCCCCGGCCTGATCATCGGCTCCAAGGTCAGCATCGCCAAATTCGGAGCCTCCATCGGCAGCGGCGACCAGGCCAAGACCGTGTCTGCAGACTGGCTGCCCGTCCCTCCGAGCGACGAGGACCCCGGCCCCTGGCTCTACATGGGCAAGGTCCGCACCAGCAACCCTCAGATTGAGCCCAAGACCGCAGAGATTGAGGGCACCAGCGTCGGCGGCACCTACGAGACCGAGGAGATGCAGCTGGTCACCAAGCGTAAATTCCTGTTTGCCTCCAACTACATCACCCCTGAATTCCTGCAGCTCTCTTTTGGGCTGCGCGAGGACTGGGGCACGGAGCAGGTTGTGTTTGCCGCCGGCTCCACGCAGATCGACGTCTACGTCTACACGGAGTGGACCGACGCCTACCGCGACGGCGCCAGGATCATGAGCGCCTGCATGCAGGGCCGCCTGCGTCTGGTCAACCCGGCCAAGGCGGCGTCTGATCCGTCCCTGGCCGAATTTGAGCTCAGCGTTGTTTACAACCCGCTTTGCAAGCTGACGCCTGACGCGGACTATCCGGCGGCCTAAGCACGCCACTTCCTCCCGGCGATCCGCCGGGAGGAACCTTTCTCAACTCTCCACTCTCCTCCCCCCACACTGATATGATACTCCTGATTGACTTGGCCACCATGGCCGTCATGCACCCCGGCGGCATACCGGTCACCGACCTGTCCCTGGTGCGCGGCGATAAGCTGCCCCTGCGCATCACTCTGCTGGATGAGGGCACTCCGGTGACTCCCTCCGGCACAAGGCCGGCGCTGGCCGTCAAGACCGCCCTGGGTGACGATACCCTGGTCCTGGCCGCCACCAACCTGGAGCCGGTCGACGACGCTCTGGGGCTGGCTTATGTTGGCAGCTTGTCGGTCAACACGACTCAGTTGATCGCAGCCATGGGCAGCGCCGATCGCATCGACCTGGTCGCGGAGGTGGTCATTATTGACGGAGACGGCTCCCAGCGCACCTCATCCCTGATCAAGGTAAGAGTGCGCCAGGATATCATGCCGGCAGACGTCGTCCCTCCAGATGACGTCATCGTCAACTGGGAGGAGATGGTGGCCGCATCCCTGGCCAACCAGCTGCCAGACGCCTTGCACAACGCCGGCATGTATGTCACTCCGGCCAGCGGCACGGCATCCATGTCGCCTCCCGGCTATGACCAGGACCAGACCGTGGCATGGTCATGGGCTCGGTTTATATTTGGCGATGACCTCTTGACCGGTTATGTCGGATCGATCTGCAAGGTGCGTGACGTGTACATGTGGGCAGTCCTCGGCACGACGGACACCACACCGCGCTGGCTGGACATCTGGCGACGTGCTCCGGGCGGGGACTGGGTATTGGCGGCACGATCCAGTCAGGCCGTAGCATCCAGCACTGACGTGGACCTGTACATGTGGGGGATGATTGCCGATACGGATATTGTAATCGGGGACGAGGTGGCGCTGCACGTCTATGGTGGCACGCCCGAGGCGCCAGTGGAGATCCCCCTGTCCATCGCCCGGCAGATGGTGACGGCAGCCGACGGGCGCGGGATTGCGTCTGCGCTGGACGGACCGATTACCGATGCCACCGTCATGCCCGCAATGATGTTGTCCTGTACTTATCAGGACGGCGTCAGCGTGGGAGGGGTTAATCTGGCCACCCGCGCCGAGGTGCAGCGGTTGACGGATTATGCTGCCGCTACCAGCAAGCAGACATACCAGGATGCCCGCGCATCCGAGGCGGCCAGGGACGCAGCTCAGGAGATTGCCGAGGGTCTGGCCATCACTGTTGGCACGGTCACGACGGGCGAGCCAGGCAGCCAGGCAACCGCCTCCCTGACACCCGGCAGCACGCCGGGATCGTGGCAACTGGACATGACTATACCGCGCGGGGACGTGGGCGCTGTGGACACCTCCAAATCCTACACATGGACACAGCCACAGGTATTTGATGCCACCGTCACGGCATCCAGGGGCGTTCGCGTGCCGCTGCCTGCCACGGCCCAGGAGGCTATCTCTTACGAGGCGCTGATAGAGCAGCGGGCCGCAGATGATTGGCGGCGGGCGAACTACTACATGGAGACGCTGATCCCGTCTTGGGTGACAACACTGGTGCGGCAGATGCAGATGTCCGACGCTTATAATGTAGTCACGGCCAACGCATCCTCTAAGGAGGCGGTGTATACCAACGATCTGCACGATTTTTTGATTACCATGATGCCCTCCGCCGGTGTGTCTTTGATTGGCCGATCTACAGGCGCGTGGAAATTTGCCAATTACATGGGAGATCATAACAATAGTGCTTATGCCGCCGCCGTTGTATGGCGGATTATCGGCTCTGACAAGGCGTCTATCCTGCTGGGGAGCACATCCCAAGGGTACTCATCGACAACTAATCCGGCAGCGCCCTGTTATGCTCACCCCATCCATTGGGCTGACTACAATCTGGACGCAGCGGATTACAGGTATCCGTTGCTCAACGCAGTCAATAATTACACCAGCCGGGACATGGCACCCGCATGGCAGGTGACGATTTATCCCACAAGCTACCTGGGGAGTACGACGTCTTGCCTGATCCGAGGCACGGATTATGGGCGCGCCGTTGGCGACCAGCTATATATGTGGGCGCTTGTGCCCAAGATCACTTACGTTGCCGTGGCAATGGCACCCCGCGCAGCCGCCGATCATCAAAACACGATGAACAGATGGGAACTGTTTGTCGACGGCAATTATGTTATGCCGATGACATCCTTGTTTTGTGGCAGCGGCCACACGGCCTGCGTCACAGTTAAGGCCAAGGCTCACGAGGCAAGCAGTACCTTGCAAGTGGGGCTGCGTATGGGAGGCATGAGGATTGACGCAGCCCCCGCGCTGGGGGTCAACGATGTACGATCCATTATGGGGCGCGTGGTGATGGACGGAGTAACGGCCAAGCCTATGCCGGCGGTGACGGCTTCCGCGCTGGATGTACCTGCGGAGGGCGGTGAGGTAACGCTGACGGTATCGTCCACGCTGTCCGAGGCGGTTTATATACTCAACGATACCATGTGCGGGCATGACCCCGCCGCCGTATGGTGCATGCAGTCCTCTGAGCAGACACCAGCCGGAGGCGGCCAGATCACCCTGACGCTGGCTCCCAACACGACTGGCCAGCCCCGGCAGGTGTGGGCGTTTGTCGGCCATCACTACGCCCAAGCCTCCGTCGTCAAGATTAACCAATTAGCTTAACAACAACATGCAAGAGATACATTTACATTTTCCGCGCCCAGGTAAGTGGGACAAGTACACCATGACAGCCGTGTACCAGGACGCGGACGGCTACACTCACACTGACCATTATACCCAGGATGACATACCCGCCGATCAGGCCCCGGTCCTGGAGGCAACAGTCACCGCAATCGCGAGCATGGGTGAGGACTGGCAAGCCTCCCAGGTGTGGGCACAACTGGGAGACGACTCCGTGATCAATAACCCCGCTGCCCGCGAGGGGGCCGTCGAGGTGCACGAGGCCGTACTACTGACGGTTGAGGCTGTCAATAGTGCCGGCGGCCGGCGCATTTGCACACCCTCCGAGTACATGCAGTTTGTACTCGCGGACCCCAGCGCGGTGGCGTTTTTCCGGTATTTCACGGCTCTCAACTCTTAAGTCTCACCTCTCCACTCTCATCACACCATGCACTACCTCTCTCTCGACACGGTCATCTACCGTCCGGACGGACTCCGGGATATCGTGCTGTGCCAATACGACGACGTGATGGAGGAGCTGGTGACCGTCAAGCCATCCGTCCAGATCCAGCGCGAGGCCGTCATCGGTAGTCCCTGGATGCACCAGGCAGCCCGTGGCAACGCCTCCCTGCAGATGTCTTTTACCCTCGTGCGGGCGTTTACGACTTTCGCCCGCGCCCATGCCTGGGGACTCGACCTGCAGGAGGCGCTCACCCTGCACCCGGAGGGTGTGGTTACCTGGTTGTCCTGCTACTACCAGGGCCGGCCGGGCCGGACCAGGACCTACCACGCTACGGTTGACCTTGCCCAGCCTCTGCCGCTCACGAGCGATCATGACCTCGGTCCGGATGGGCCGCGCCTCGGCCGCCGTCCGGAGGATATCCGGCTGCCGGATGCCGAGGGCAAGGTCTGGGCTGCCCTGCAGGTATCCCTCACCCTCACGGGAGACATCTCTTAACCACTCTATTAACTTTTAACTATTAACTAATAACTATCATATCACCATGGCAGACAAGGATTACAAGGTACAGGTAGGTGTGGAGGCCAAGGCCGACACGCGAGGACTGGATCAAGTCAACAAGGGACTCGACAAGGTCCGCAAGACGGCACACCAGGTCAACGAGGAGCTGGGCGACAAGGAGGTCGCCACCAACCTGGAGGAGGTGACCGATGCCGCTGAGGAGACTGCCGATGCCCTGGACAAGACCAGTGACGCTGCAGAGGGTGTGCAGGAGGCCGTCAGTCAGGTTGGCCAGGAGGCCAAGACCACCGGCAATGAGATGGACAAGGCCGGCAGCAAGGGAGAAGAGGCCGGGCGCAAAATGGAGAGGGGAGCTAGGAGAGCGGCGTCCGGATTGGGTAACCTCAAGAGCAAGGTACAGGCGACGTTTAACATCCCTACCGAGCTGGAGGCTGCCTACAACCGGGGGGTGGCGTGGGGCAAAGCCATCCTGGATGCCTGGGATAAATACATTGAGGGCGTGGACAAGGCCGCTGTCAAGCGGGCGCGGGAGCTTAAGGACCGGCTGGCCACCGAGGCCGCCACCCGCGAGCAGGCTTATACCGATGCGCTGACCAACGCCAAGCGAGAGCGCATCTATGACGAGGAGCAGCGCAGGATCACGGCCATCAATGACCTCTACACCCAGCGCCTCCAGCTCATCGGCCAGCTGGCCGTCAACCGCACGGCGGAGGTGGATCATGTCGAGGCCCTCCGTCAAAAGGAGCTGGAGCTGCAGCGTACCATCGTCAAGACCCGCGAGATCAGGGGGGAAATCAGTAAAGAAACGGCCGCCGCCCTGATGGCCGACCTGGACGCCTCCGAGGCCAAGTCCGCTGCCAAGTCTCGTGAGGATCGTCAGCAGATCATGCTGGATGCAGCCATCCAGGCACGCGATGAAACGGCCAAACAGGTGGCCCAGATCAAGGCTGAGCAGGAGCAGGCGGCCAAGTCGCCTTATGCGGGTGTGACTCCGGATGGATATCGCACACTCAAGCGACGGGAGGAGGTGCTTGACAAGGCGCATCAGGAGGCCAAGGACCTCCTGCCGCAGAAACAGAAATTAGAACAGGAAAAACAACGCCTCGAAAAAAGTATTAGCCTACTCGAAAAGACGCAGGAACTTAACAAGCAGCAACGGATGAATCCGTTGCTGGGGGCGGAAAATGCCATCTATGAGACGGAGCGCAGATTACAGGCAGACCGTGCCCGATTGGAGCGCATCAATAAAGAGTTGGGCACAGCCAACATTGCTATTGCCAAAGACAAATCCCAGCAAGCAGAGCGTCAGCTTGTTGAAGATAAAATAGATGCCATTGAGGACTATTACCGCACTAGCAATCCTCTCAAGTCGTACTCGGCTAACAACGATGGTGCAGAGAAGATGAAGAATGATATCGCCGCAGATATTGCAGCTCAGGAAGCCAAACAAAAAGATATCAAGGACCGTCTCAAGGAAAAAGAAAACCAGCTCAAGCTGGACGAGGCCAACGTCACTACTCAGCAGCAGATACTGCAGTACCAGCGTGAGATCAACTCCAAGGAGGCTACCATCGCCGCCGCCAAGGCGGATCAGGCCAGCGCCGTGGCTGCCGACGAGCGTCGGCAAAAGGACCTCGCCGAACTGGCCAGCCAGCGCAAGGGCGTCCAGGAGCGCTGGCGCGAGCACTACGACAAGCTCACTGCCAGCCAGGATTACAAGGAGCGTGAGACTCCCAGGCTCAAGCGGCTGCTGACCCAGGGGCAGCACATGGCCGATGCCGGCTACATGTCCGAGCAGGACGCCGTGCGCCTGGGACAGATGCGCGACGAGGCCCTCAAGGGGTTGCCCAGGGAGCTGCGGGCCAAGGTCAAGTGGATGGTGGACGACATGATCAAGGGATACTCCAGAGCCGCGTCCGGAGAGAGAGAGTTGTTGACTCCCCTGGAGCGCAAGGACCTGGAGGCGAGTCGCTACAAGGCCAAGCTGGACGGCCTCTCCGACATTACGCCCAGCCTGCCCAAGGATGGGGCCGCCAGCAAGATTGTGGCGATCCTCAAGGATGTGGCCAAGTACGGCATCCTCAATGAGGCCACCGTCAAGCGGCTCCAGTCCCTGTCCATGCGTATCAACGGAGACGATGCCGCCGGGCAGCGTGTCGTCTCCCTGGTCAAGGAGCTGGTCCAGGGCGAGCTGGGCCGGATATTGATGACCATGTCCAGGCCTCAGCCGGTCAAGCCCCGCCGCGTTACTCCGGAGGGCCGCGACCTGGACGCGGAGGATGCGGTGCGCACGCGTATCCGGGCCGGAGCCCAGGCGCCACAACCTCCTCCGCATCCTGCTCCCCAGCCTGCAGCAGGCCAGGACTACAGCTCCATGATCGGCGAGTTTACCCGGCAGATGTTTGGTCAGAGCGACACCTCTGGCCGTATCCTGGATGTCATGCAGCAGTTTGTCACCATCGCCAAGCAGGCGGCCGATAACTCCTCCCGGCACAACGACCGTTTGAGCACGATTGAGCGGGAGGTGGCAGCCCTCAAATCCCGTGAGCAGTACGGTCGCCATTAACCCCTATCCATCACCGATTGATCCTCCATGCACGTCATTGAGCTAACAGGCAGCGCCATCAAAGGAGCCAAGTATGACTGGCGCAATTTTACGGCCGCCAAGGTATCTTGGCTGCAGCTGGCCCGCGACCAGGACGAGCCGGCTCCCTATGCCTACCTGGATGATGTGCGCGTAGTCTGGGACGGCGTCATCGTGCTACAGGGCACGATCCGCAAGTGCGCTCTGGAGCAGTCCGGCAATGCCTGGCGCTGGTCCATGGAGGCATGCGATATCCTCCAACCCCTGGAGGCGGCCTTGTGTTTCAATCCTGGCGGTAAACTGAGCGGCGGCTTGTCTCCCTATGTCTCCGGAGGCGGGGGTGATGGCGTGGACGTGCCGCGCAAGATCAAGATCGCCAGCACGGTGCAGTGGCTGCTGGAGGATGCCCGCAAGTACGGACTGCTACCGGCAGACGTCGGCATTGAGGTGGCCGTATCTCCCACGGCCTGGATGTGGGACACTGCGTTGGGCTGTGACATGTATGCCGGGGTGTTGCGCAAGCTTCTGGGCGGCCGTCCTGGCATGGTGTGCTGGGTTGATTACTCCGGGGCCTCTCCCGTGATCAAGGTGGCTGACGGAGAGGAGTTGCCGGTGGCGACGCTGGACCGTGTGCGCGATCGGTTGTCCGGTATCAACCTGTCTCCCCGCCCGGACCTGGTGCCTCCGGCCGTGGGCGTCGTACTGACGGCCGGACGGCAGGCTTACCAGTCCCAAGTCTGGCCCAAGGGAGCTGACCTGCACCAGGAGGGATGTGTCACCATCCAGGTGGCGCTGTCCGGTGGCGCCACCTCCACCGGGGACGAGCCTCCGGTCAGCAGTGAGGACCCCGTCTGGGATTTTACCAAGCCGATTGTCGAGGTCAGGGGCGACAGGCTGCCCACGGGTACGGGGGCGGCCGACCTCAAGTGGTGGCAGTCCCAGGTGCCGGAGCTGGCCAAGGCGACTGGAGTAGGATTGGGGATCATCAAGCGGTCTCTGATAGCGGATGTAGAGGGCAGCGACCTGTCCAATTACTCCACCGATGATACGGCCCAGCGATATCGCCACGCGTCCGGTCAACTGTCCACCATCTGCAAGACCATTAAGTGGAGTTACATAGAGCTGCGCCAGGTCGTATACACCGACACCAAGCCTCCCAAGGGCACCGAGATGATCTTCACCAAGACCCGCAACTTTGGAGGCCGCGTCCGCTATTGGGGATGGCTCAAGTGGCGCGGGCGCACCATCAACAAGCAGCGCATGCGTTACCGGGCCAGCAAGTCCGGGGATGCCGGGGGGGATGACGGCAGCGATCCGCCCATCAGCGGCGGAGGCACACCGCCGTCATCCACGATGGAGTGGCCGGATTATACGTCCATCCTGCGGCAGTATTACGAGATCACCCGTCCGCTGCCCTGGGAGGGTGCGGTTACGTCCCTGCGCGCCCTCTGTCCGGCCGGGTTGGTGGGCCGCCGGCTCGCCCTGGAGGGCGCTCGCCGTGCGTACCGGGACATGGCTACCGTCGTCCAGGGAGTCTCAGTGGATTTAGCCGGCGAGACTACATCACTCACGACGGGCGTACCCTCTCACCTGTCCCTGCAGGACATGGTAGACCGCATCCAGCAGATGGCTGCCGACCAGCAGGAGCTGGACCAGGAGCAGCAGCAGGACAACCCGGTCCAGACATTGCAATATGACGACGAGGCCTACAAGTCACCGGATGCCCCGACCATCGGCCCGGAGGGCGGCATGGTATGGAGCGAGGCGCCGGAGCAGCCTCCCGCCTACGGCTATCAGGTCACCCTGGAGCGCGCCGAGGGCAGCGACGACATAACCGGCTGCCGAATTCGTCCGGGCAAGCTGATGCTCTCCGGCCGGTACATCGGTACGGTTCCCACGCCCAATAGCGGGGAGTGGTTTGCGTCCTCGTGCACGGCAGGCGAGATATGGCTGGACGTCAAATTCAGTGGTATGGGCAAGCTGACCGGCACCTCCATAGCTTACGAGCAGGGGGCGGTCAACCCCCTCCGCCTTCAGATGGAGGAGGGCGACCCCTCGGAGGTGTTTTCCTATTCCTTCCACTTGGCCACCATCCGGGACAAGGAGGTCATCCAGCACATGCTGGGCACCATCCAGGTGCCGGTCTACGGAGGCACTTTCTATCCATACGGCCCCGCCATCTAAATTTTACCCTATATATAATAGTATGATCAGGATTTTTATTTTTTCGTACTCCGGAGACGCCGACGAGGCAGCAGCTTGCGTGCGGTGCGCCCGGATGGCCGTACCCTATGCGAGCGTGACGGTGGTAGATGATGCAGCCAGTCCGGTACAGGAGGATATCGCAGATGCTCTCCGGTCCATGGGGGCGGACTACGTACAATCCACCTGGGAGCGCAACGGCAACCTGCGTGGCCCGGATTGTATCCGCGGCATGCTTTCCGAGATGTGCCGGGAGGCCGAGGATGACGATATCCTGGTCAAGATTGACTGTGACACGGCTCTCCTGGATGACGGCTGGCTGCGGTGGATGGAGTCCCGGCCATGGTGCCCGATGTATGCCTCTGGGGATTTTATCGACGGCTCCTGGAGGATTTACGGCTGTCTGTACGCCTTGCGCGGCTGGATGGCCAGACGTCTCTACCGGGAGATGGACTGGACGCTCCTGGACGATTCAGCGCCGGAGGACGTGACGATCGGCCGCGAGGTACTGGCCAGAGTGCCGGTGACATTGTGCCGGGTTGAGGAGCCGTGGCGACAACGATCTCCTTGGAGCGAGTGGACGGCCTGGTGCTGGCCTAGCAGGACGGTGAGAGCCGAGAGCTATGCGGCCAGGTTTGCGATGGTGACCACCGGTTCCCCTCGCATGGATGACCGGCCATCCAGCGAGCGGGCCAGAGTGATGCACCTGCTGGCCGACGCCAGGGAGCGGATGCTCCGGGAGGGAGTGGACAGGGAGGACGATGAGGCGGTGGATTGGGGTGAGCTTCTGGCCGCGTGTAAGGGTGAGGCAGAGTCTATGCAGACACCCTGCGCGGAGTAGGCAGACAGGCAAGTTATATCAGATACCTGTCATAGTTCTATCAGATGCCTTGGCGCGTTACAGTGCGTGGATTGAAACCGGATTGGATTCAGGCCGTCCCGTAGGGGAAGCTGTCGCACCCTCACGGGTGCGTGGATTGAAACTGGCGCGTTTCGGTCAGGTTGATCTGGTAGCGCAGTCGCACCCTCACGGGTGCGTGGATTGAAACTTTTCCTTATCGTTTCTCACAAACCCTTCCGGCAGTCGCACCCTCACGGGTGCGTGGATTGAAACTGAAGGTGTGCCGCAAGCGAAACAATACAATAAGTCGCACCCTCACGGGTGCGTGGATTGAAACTTGAACTTCGCAAGGTCCGAGTTGGTGATACGGGGTCGCACCCTCACGGGTGCGTGGATTGAAACACGGCATCTGCCTGTTCCCCGTTTTGCCGGAGGAGTCGCACCCTCACGGGTGCGTGGATTGAAACTCTCCATGGCGTTGCCAAGAACATTTTTCAGGAAGTCGCACCCTCACGGGTGCGTGGATTGAAACTAATCATATCCCTACTACAACGGTAGGAATTAGAGTCGCACCCTCACGGGTGCGTGGATTGAAACTGTACTCCAATTTCAGGGAGGATGTAGTTAACGTGTCGCACCCTCACGGGTGCGTGGATTGAAACAATCGCTTTCCCGCCTTTGGCCTTGCTTGCTCGAGTCGCACCCTCACGGGTGCGTGGATTGAAACTTGCAAATATAGATAAAGATTAACTATGAATAAGGTCGCACCCTCACGGGTGCGTGGATTGAAACAAGGAGCTTTTGTTGGTCCTTGTGGAGGGCAAATGTCGCACCCTCACGGGTGCGTGGATTGAAACATATCCAGGTGCCCGCGGATGCTCTCCGCCCCGGGTCGCACCCTCACGGGTGCGTGGATTGAAACGAGAAAGTCACCCTTGCGGGTATTTGCTCCGGCTGTCGCACCCTCACGGGTGCGTGGATTGAAACACAGGCCCGGCGCTGGAACGGCTCATTGACTACCGTCGCACCCTCACGGGTGCGTGGATTGAAACCACAGAGTGGATATTATAGATATAAAAGTATTAGGTCGCACCCTCACGGGTGCGTGGATTGAAACTCTTGTTACCTAAGAGGCCCCTACTATGGCACAGTCGCACCCTCACGGGTGCGTGGATTGAAACCGATAAAAAACAGATACTTTCCGTGTTACTGCAAGTCGCACCTTCACGGGTGCGTGGATTGAAACCCGGGAGCCAAGACAAAGCGGCTTGTCCATGTCAGTCGTACCCTCACGGGGTGCGTAGAATGAATAGTGCAGTTGTTTTTAATGATGTCTGCATGGTAAGGGAGGTGATTATTTTGATAAATGGTTTTAAATGGTTATTTATTTAATATTCTTTTAAGGAGGATTTTTATGTTGGGGAGGACGCCGGATGAACAACTTTCCGGATGGTTTATTATGGTTTCCGGACAGCCTGTCCGGAAAAGGGAAGCAGGCAAGCGGTGCATTTCCTGCGGCATGGGATTTTTTTCCGCGTTCACAGTTTGTGATGGATGAAGCCGGAGCAATCCAATATAAAGATAAGATGCATATAGACTGGTTGAATGATTTTTTGGAATGGACGCCTATTTTGCTGATGGTGCTGGTAGCGGTCGTTTTTCTGGTGGCGCTGAAATGGAGAAGCGGCAGGATGAAGAAGTTTCTGGAGGAGTGGAAACGTAAGATCGTCCGGCAGGCGGAAGCCGGGAATCCCTCCGCCCAGTTCCGTCTGGGGCGCATTTACCAGGAGGGGGACGGCGTGGAGAAGGACCCGGACCGGGCGGAGGATTGGTTTCACAGGGCGTTGCCCGGGTTGAAGCAGAAGGCGGATGCGGGAGATGCGGATGCCGCCTTTGACCTGTATGATTGTTTTCATGAAGGTCTGGGCGCGGAGAAGAGCGATACGCAGGCCCTGCACTGGCTGCAGCTTGCAGCGGAGCAGGGCAAGCCGGAGGCCATGTTTGACCTGGCCCTGGAGTACCGGGAAGGCGGCCTGGTGGAGAAGAATGAGGATTTATTCATGTACTGGCTGCGTAAGGCTGCGGAAGCGGACGAGAGGGACGCCCAGTACCTGCTGGCTGCCTGTTATGAACACGGCAATGGAGTTCCGCAGGATTTGAATCTTGCACGGGAATGGTATGACCGCGCGGCGGAAGGAAAGGATTCCGGTACGGAGGAGGATCCGGAGCGCGCACAGGGGAAATAGGAGGCGGCGAGCCTCTTTCGGCTGGACAAATGGGGAAGCGGGCGACACTCTAGGCGTTTCATGGAGGGCATACGCTATTACAACCGCTACACGGGCAGGGAAGAACGGGAACAGGTGCTGGGGGAGAAGTACCTGCAATGGATTTACGGCACTTCCACAGGCCGGGCTGCACTGCATGTCCTGATCAAGCGCGGCGTTTTTTCCCGTCTGCTGGGGTGGCTGAAGAACCGTTCTTCCAGCGCGCGGTCCATCCCCTCTTTTGTGGAGGAGTACGGCATCAATATGGAGGATTCCCTCAAGGGGATGGGAGAGTTCAAGCATTTCAACGATTTTTTCTACCGCCGCCTGAAACCGGGAGCTCGCCCTCTGGCCGGTGGGGAGGATACGGCCGTTTTTCCCGCGGATGCCCGGCACATGGGCTGGGAACGCGCTGACCGAATCAAGAGCGTTTTCGTGAAGGGGCAGAGTTTTGACCTGCCCTCCCTTATGGGGAGTGAAGCGCTGGCCGGACGGTATGCGGAAGGCGCCGTCGTTTTGTCGCGCCTGTGCCCCACGGATTACCACCGTTTTCATTTTCCGGTGTCCGGGGTGCCCGGCCCGTGGACGAGGCTGGGCGGTCCGCTGGCGAGCGTGTCTCCGTACTGCCTGCGCCGCCGGCTGGCGTGGCTATGGACTAATAAAAGGAATTTGACCCTGATCCGGTCGGAGTTGTGGGGAGAGGTCGCCATGCTGGAGGTGGGCGCCACCGGGGTGGGGCTGATTGAGGAGACGTATGTTCCGGACGTTCCCGCCGCAAGAGGGGGGGAGAAGGGGTATTTTGCCTTTGGAGGCTCCACGGTGATGTGCTTTTTTGAACCGGGCAGAATACGCCTGGCTCCCGACCTTCTGGAAAAGACGGCGGAAGGCATGGAGTTGTTTGCCCGTCAGGGAGATATGATGGGCGTCTCTGCGGAGTAGCTGCGGTCCGGGAAGGGGTGCGGCCATGATGTCTCCGGATTATGAATCCGGAGTCAAGCTTACAAAATTGAAAGAAAAAGGTTTTGGGGAATTTGAGCTTGTCCATATCATGGGAATTGTCAGAGGGTATTCCTGATGTAATGGGCTTTCTTTTCGTTCCAGTAATGGTTAATAACCGTCTTTACGCTTCAGCGGCGGCCTCCATCAGGGCGGGAGGCCCTGGCTCCCGGGAGATATGCGGCTGTGAAAGGGGACGGTGGAAGTGTTGATGGAGTGTGGCTTTGCGGCACTGGCGCCTGAAAGCGGCAGAGTTCCTGCTTTTCGTTGTTGAAACTCTTTCTGGAGCATAGCGGAAGTTTTTTTTAATAGCCGTCACTGCATTCCGGTGAGGGCATCCATCAGAGCCGGGAGGTCCTGGACTACCAGACGATATGCGGCCGTAAAAAGTGAATGTGGGAAATGTTGATGGAATGTCCATTTGGAGTTTTTTCCAGCCAAGCCGGGGTCTGGAGAAGGACAGCTTTTCCGGATTGTAGAATCTTTAACGGATTCATAATCCGCTATTTCCTTGGGCAACGGGTTCCATTCCGTATTTCACCCATTAATAAGAATAAATTTATGAAGTGCCTATGTATTCTTGGTGTTCTGGCCAGCCTGGCAACGGCACAGGCGGCTACTGTGTTGAGCACGACGACCAAAGACGATCCTTCCACCCTGACTTCCGGGGGATACGGAGCCTATTACGGTTTTTCCTTTGACCTGGACCACATGCTTCTTTCCTCCGGGGAAGGGATTTCACCGAATTCCACGGTGTTCCTGCAATCACTGGATATTGCCAAGGCGACGAACAGGACGGATGCCACCGACGGGCTGTACGTGACGATTTTTTCCTCCGCCGCCACCAAGGACGGAACGACGTTCGTGGGGCAGTCCACGACCACCATTGACATGGCCGGAGATAGCGCCGGAGACGGAGCGGCCTCCTGGGAGAAGGCCGTGTTCAATAATTTGCAGCTTGATAGCGGCGTAACTTATTACGTGGCTTTTACGACGACGCAGATTTCAGATGCCACCAGTTGGGGTGACGTGAGCTTTTCCTCCGCCAGATTGAGGCTTGGCAAGGAAGCCGACGGCGTGGACATCGGGGATGTGTATAAGAATGCGGGCTTTACCAGTACGGAGGGTTCCGTATGGGGACCGGCGTTGAGGGCGGAAGTGACGCTGGCCGCCGTGCCGGAACCGGCTTCCGCCTCCCTCGGCCTGCTGGGGCTGGCCGCCCTGCTGATGCGCCGCCGCAGGTTCTGATTAACGGAGCCATGAATGAAAGAGTCCGGCACTCCTCCCGGGAATGCCGGATTTTTTGATTTTCCGGAATAACGGGCTGGGTAAGGACCGTTCGCAGGTTACTTCATTTCCGCAATGGCGCGGGCCATGTCCGGAGCCTTGAAGGTGGAGGAGCCCGCCACCAGCACGTCCGCCCCGGCCAGGGCGCACTGCGCGGCATTGTCTTTGCCGATTCCTCCGTCCATTTGAATCAGGAAAGGGGCCTGGTGCTCCGTGCGCCATTCGGCGGCTTTTTCCACCTTGTCCAGCACGGAGGGCATGAAGGATTGTCCGCCGAAGCCCGGCACCACGGACATGACCAGCAGCAGGTCTATTTCCTCCAGGTAGGGAACTACGGCGTCAAAGGGCGTGGCCGGGTTGACGGCCAGACCGTTTTTCACTCCGGCTTTCCGGATGCGCCTGAGGGTGTCGCGGATGTAGTGGGGGTCCCCCAGCTCTACATGGAAGCAGATGAGGTTGACGCCCGCTTTGACAAAGCGGTCAAAGTAGTGGTCCGGCCGTTCAATCATCAGGTGGGCATCCAGGAAACGGTCCGGCCCCACCGCTTTTCTGACGGCGGCGCAGATTTCCGGGCCGAAGGAGATGTTGTCCACAAAGTGGCCGTCCATGATGTCCAGGTGCAGCCAGTCGGCTCCGGAGTCAAAGGCACGGCGCGCTTCCTCCCCGATGCGGGAGAAGTCGGCGGCCAGCAGGGACGGGGCGATCATGGTCATGATGGCAGAGTCTTTCCGGGGTGTCAGTTGGCTACGATGTTGACCAGGCGGCCGGGCACGACAATTACCTTGCGCACGGTGACGCCGTCCAGGAAGATTTTTACCTTGGCGGAGGCCAGGGCCAGCTTTTCCAGTTCTTCCCGGGAGATGTCCCTGGGCACTTCCAGCTTGTCCCGCAGCCTGCCGTTCACCTGGATGACCATGGGAACGGTGTTTTCCACCAGCAGGGCTTCCTCCCAGACAGGCCAGTTTTTCTGGCAGAGCTGCGTTTCCGCCAGGGCGGGGAATTTCGCTTGCAGGCGGCTGTGAATTTCTTCCGTGAGATGGGGGGCAAAGGGGTTCAGCAGCGTCAGGAAGGCGTCATAGTCCTGTACGTCCACCACGTCCGCGGAGGTCATGGCGTTGGTGCATTCCATCATTTTGGCGATGGCGGTGTTGAAGGACATGTCATTGATGTCTTCCGTCACTTTCCTGATGGTTTTGTGCAGTTCCTTGCGCACGGGGAGCACGTCGGCTTCCGGAGTGTCCGCCGCCAGCTTGGGGTTGATTTCCCATTCGCCTTCCTGGTTTTCCCGGAAGGCCACGCGCCAGACGCGGGCCAGGAAGCGGGAGATGCCTTCCACCCCCTTGGTGGCCCAGGGCTTCACGTCCTTGAGGGGCCCCATGAACATTTCATACAGGCGCAGGGAGTCCGCTCCGTATTCGCGGACGATGTCGTCCGGGTTGACGACGTTGCCGCGGGACTTGGACATTTTCTGGCCGTCTTCCCCCAGGATGAGGCCCTGGTTGACGAGCTTCTGGAAGGGCTCGCTGGTGGTGAGGTAGCCCAGGTCAAAGAGAACCTTGTGCCAGAAGCGGGCATAGAGCAGGTGGAGCACGGCGTGTTCCGTGCCGCCCACGTACAGGTCCACGCCTCCGGGGTTGCCGGTGGAGCCCATCCAGTATTGTTCCGCCTCACGGCTGACGAAGCGTTCCGTGTTTTCCGGATCCAGGTAGCGCAGGTAGTACCAGCAGGAGCCGGCCCACTGGGGCATGGTGTTCGTTTCACGGTGGGCCGTGGGAGTGTACGCAATCCATTCCGTGGCCCTGACCAGCGGGCCGCGGGGGTCGCCCGTGGGGGCGAAGTCGTCCAGATCGGGCTGGAGCACGGGGAGTTCGCTTTCCGGCAGGGCGCGGTGGCGGCCGTCTTCCCAGACGATGGGGAAGGGTTCCCCCCAGTAGCGCTGGCGGGAGAAGAGCCAGTCACGGAGCTTGTAGTTTACCTTGCGGCGGCCCTTGCCGTTTTCCTCCAGCCAGAGGATCATTTTTTCCTTGGCTTCCGGAGTGGGCAGCCCCGTCAGGAAGCCGGAGTTCACGCTGGCGCCTTCATAACCGCAGAAGCCGCGCCAGTCAATGTCTTCACTGGGCGGCTGGACCACCTGGAGAATGGGGAGGCCGAATACCTGGGCGAAGGCGAAGTCGCGTTCGTCATGGGCCGGAACGGCCATGATGGCTCCCGTGCCGTAACCCATCAGCACATAGTCCGCAATCCAGACGGGGACCTGTTCCCCGTTGGCGGGGTTGACGGCATAGGCTCCGGTGAAGACGCCCGTTTTTTCCTTGGAGAGGTCCGTGCGTTCCAGGTCGCTCTTGGAGGCGCACTGGGCGCGGTACTGTTCCACGGCGTCTTTCTGTTCCGGCGTGGTGATGGTGTCCACCAGCGGGTGTTCCGGGGAGAGGACCATGTAGGTGGCTCCAAAGAGGGTGTCCGGCCTGGTGGTGTAAACGGTGATGGTTTTCCCGTTCAGGGTGAAGTCCACTTCCGCCCCTTCAGATTTGCCTATCCAGTTGCGCTGGAGCAGTTTGATGGATTCCGGCCAGTCCAGCGGCTCCAGTTCGTCAATGAGGCGCTCCGCGTAGTCCGTGATGCGCAGCATCCACTGGCGCAGGGGGCGGCGTTCCACCCGGTGGCCCTTGGATTTCCATTCCTCCACTTCCTCGTTGGCCAGGACGGTGCCCAGGTCCGGGGACCAGTTGACGGCCGCTTCCGCCACGTAGGCCAGGCGGCGCTGGTCGATTTCCTCGCGGCTCAGCCCCTGTTCCTCCAGTTCGGAGACGGGGCGCGCCTTTTTCAGTTCCCTGTTGTAGTAGGAGTTGTAAAGCTGGAGAAAGATCCACTGGGTCCAGCGCACGTATTCATGGTCCGTCGTGGCTATTTCCCGGTCCCAGTCATAGGAGAAGCCCAGCATCTTGAGCTGGCGGCGGAAGTTGTCAATGTTTTGGAAGGTGGTGACGGAGGGGTGCTGCCCGGTCTTGATGGCGTATTGCTCCGCGGGAAGGCCGAAGGAGTCCCACCCCATGGGGTGAAGGACGTTGAAGCCGTTCATGCGCTTGAAGCGCGCCACGATGTCCGTGGCGGTATACCCTTCCGGATGGCCCACGTGCAGGCCCGCGCCGCTGGGGTAGGGGAACATGTCCAGCACGTAGTATTTGGGTTTGGACGCGTCAAAGCCCTCTTCTCCGGGATTGCTTACTTTAAAGGTTTTCCTTTCGTCCCAGATCTGCTGCCATTTGGGTTCAAAAACGTCAAAGGGATATGGTTTCTTGCGCTCGGACATGATGGGGAGGAATGTATACTCCGCCTGCTGGCCAATCAAGCCTAAACCCGGTGGCGCAAAAGCGTTTCCGCCGCTTCCCGGAGGATGATGCCTTTTTCCGGAAAAAAGAGGAAAGACCAGAGGTTGCTTGTGCGTATTTTTAGGTTGAAAGGATTTTGACGATTATATTAAATATGTTGCGACCATGAAGTTCTCCGCCTGTCTCCTGTCCGCCGCCTGCGGCGCGTTTTCCCTGCTTGCCGGGGCGTCCGCCCAGAGCAATACTTCCCACCCCGTTTCCGGAAAGAAGCCCAATATCATCGTTTTCCTGGTGGATGACATGGGCTGGCAGGATACGTCCCACCCGTTCTGGTCCGACGACCGGGGCAACCCGAAGAAGACGTTCCTGAACAAGCGCTACCGCACGCCCAACATGGAGAAGCTGGCCGCGCAGGGCATGACGTTTACGGATGCGTACGCCCACCCCCTCTGCACGCCTTCCCGCGTGAGCCTGATGTCCGGCATGAATCCGGCGCGGCACCGCGTGACCTGCTGGGTGAGGGAGCAGAACGGAACGACGGACCGCAACAACAAAAATCTCCAGCCGCCGGACTGGGCCCTCAACGGCCTCCAGCCGGTCGGGATTCCCGCCCGGGGGACGACGAAACGCCCCATTTCCGGGGAAGACATGCATTACAACATGACGCGTCCCTTCGTCACGGCGGCCACGCTGCCGGAGATGCTGAAGAAGTGCGGCTACGTCACCGTGCACTGCGGGAAGGCCCATTTCGGCACCCAGGGAACGCCGGGATCCAACCCGTTGAATATGGGGTTTGACTACAATATTGCGGGTACGGAGATCGGTCACCCGGCAGATTACCGCGGTTCCAAGCATTACGGAAAAGGGTTCAACCATGTGCGCGGGCTGGATGAGAATAATTATTACCAGGACGACGTGTTTTTGACGGAGGCGCTGACTCTTGAGGCCCTCAAGCGGCTGGAAGCCATCAGGACCAATCCGAAGGAGGCCGGCAAGCCCTTTTACCTGTACATGGCCCAGTACGCCCTGCACGCCCCGCTGGATGAACGCGCCTACGACAAGAGGTTTGCGGATTCCTACAAGAATCCGGAGGACGGGCACAAGTGGTCTCCGGTGGAGAAGCATTATTCCGGGTTGATCGAGGGGATGGACAAGAGCCTGGGGGATATCATGAAGTACCTCAAGGAGCATGACATGGACAAGAACACGGTGCTGGTGTTCATGTCGGACAACGGCGGCCTGGCCATTTCCGGCAGGCTGGGCAATGAGGACGCCAATTATCCCCTTTCCTTCGGCAAGGGATCGTGCATGGAGGGCGGCATCCGGGAGCCCATGATCGTTTCCTGGCCCGGCGTGACGAAGGGCGGTTCCAGGTGCGCTGTTCCGGTGGTGATTGACGACTTTTTCCCGACCCTTCTGGATATAGCGGGATGCCGGAACGCCAAGGTTCCGCAGAAGCTGGACGGCCTGAGCCTGGTCCCGCTGCTCAAGGGAGGCCGGTTCCCTGCGGACCGTCCCCTGCTGTTCCACCAGCCCAACAACTGGGGGGAAAACAATCGTCAGGCTCCTCAGTACGGCGCTTCCACCGCCCTGCGCCACGGGGACTGGAAGCTGATTTACCGTCACGGGAACCAGAGCTTTGAGCTGTACAATTTGAAGAAGGATATCGGTGAAAAGGAAAACCTGGCTGTCAGGGAGCCGCGGAAGTTGAAGGAAATGGCCGGCCTGATGGGCAAGCTGCTCCGCGAGCGGAAGGCGCAGATGCCCACCTACAAGAAGGGTAATGAACTGGGCGCGCCGGAAGGAAGCTCCGTTCCGTGGCCCGACCAGGTGAAGAAGGGCGGGAATTGAGATTCCGCAGCAGTTTCCGGTTTCTTTTCCATCAGGGCCGGCAGATGTGCCTCTGGTGAAGGCGGGTGAATGGGAATGCCCTGCTTCCGGCAGGGCATTCAGCTTGTGACCGCCTTTGCCGGAAGGGCAGTTTCCCCATGAAACGGTCTGTTCACAGGCGCTTTTCTCCGCGCCGCGTTCCTGTTCTGAAAAGACCTGCGTAAGCGCCGCAAATTTCTGTGTTTCCGCATGAACAGGCGGACGGAGGGCGTACGCTGTTTTGATTAACGGACTTTTTTCAATATCCGTTCGCTGGCCCTCAGTTTCTTTTCATCTGCCGCAAAGGCTTGCGGCGCTCCATGCGGTCCGCGTGGAATCCTCCGGGCTTTTCAGGCAAGCCATTCCTCCGCAGGCTGTCCATGGAAAAACACGGGAAAACGGCGTATTCCCCGGCACGGCCATTCTGCCCCCATCCGGGCAGGGAGCCTTCCTGCCTTTCCTGCGGTAGCTTTTCCGATATTCAGCGGAGGAAGTTTCCCCTTCCCGGAAATACGGTCCCGCTTAAAAACGCAATTTTTCCATTCTCTTTTTTCAGGATGGGGAGAAGGTGAAAATAACGGCAAACTTGCTTTTGTTCCGGAGGAACGGGGATAAAAAACGCTCCGCCGTACGTGCCGGCGGAGCGTGATGGAAATTAAGGCGATGGCATCCCCGGAAGGGGAGGCATCTTAAAAGTCGTCGGAAGCGGCGTCATCCGTCGCCGTGGCGTCGCCGCCTTCAGTCGCGTTATCCGCAGCGGGAGTTTCTTCCGTTCCGGTAGCGTCTTCCGCAGGAGTTTCCTCCGTCGTGCCGGGTTCGGCAGCCGGAGCTGCGGCAGGCTTGGCGGCGGGGGCGGCAGCCGGAGCGGTTTCCTTGGGAGGAACGACCACCTTCACGGCGGGGGGCGCCGGAACGGGCGTTTCCAGGCCGTCAGCCTTGCGTGTGCTGACGCGGAGGCCGTCCGCATAGGCCAGGTTTTTCAGGATGGCATAGCCCAGGGCGGGAGCGCGGTCCGTCGTGTTGACCAGCATCTTGAAGTGGTTGTTGACGGACATCTTGCGGGCGTCCCTGCCATTGCGGAAGGGAATGATGCCCACCAGGTTGCCGTCATTGTCAATGCAGATCGCCCAGTAGGAGCGGTCCACCTGGATGAAGTACTGCGGACGGATGTAGTCCATCGTTTTCCATTCGGCTCCCTTGATGTATTCCTCCATGGCGCGGCGCGCATTGGCCGGCATGCCGCCCCAGTCGGCGTAAACCCTGGTGGTCAGCGTTTCACGGCCGTTGTACCCGTGTACGGAAACGTGCTGGGCAGTAGCGAATTGACGGGCGTAGCTCTCGGGAGAGGTAGGTTGGCAGGAGCTGGTGAAGAGCGCTGCTCCGGCGGTCAGGATGCAGGCTGCTGCAGTGGTGAAGGGATGAATGTTAGTCATGGCAATCGCAATGGTTACGTTATAAAAGAGGAAAACACATCCCATTTCAAGGAAAAGAATGCAGGAAGTGCCGATTTGTGGCGTTTTTTGACGTTTCCGTTTGATGAGGGGAACCGCGCAGGCGCGGCGGAAGCCTTTCATGCGTGCCGCCTTGAGGGTATGATGGTAGATTACTCAAATTTTTCTCGCAAATCGTTCTGAATCGCTTAGGTTGTCGTTGCTTTATGTCCGCCTTCGTCATCAGCGAGTCTGCCCTGGAACGCAACGCCCTTATCCTGAGGGATGTGGCGGATGCCGCCGGGTGCCGTATCGTGCTGGCTCTGAAAGGTTTTTCCTGCTGGCCCTGCTTTGATGCCCTGTCCCCCTGGCTGGACGGCTGCTGCGCGTCCGGCCTGTGGGAGGCGCGGCTGGCCCGGCGCAGGTTCGGGAAGCATGTGCTGACCTATTCTCCCGGCTATGCTCCGGAAGAAATAGCGGAGCTGGCGGAGATTTCCGACCACCTTGATTTTAACAGCCTGACGCAGTGGAGCCGCTTCCGGGAGGAGGTGATGCGGCATCCCCGCTTTCTTTCCGGGGAGCTGAAGTGCGGCTTGCGCGTCAATCCCCGGTTTTCCACCGGCCACACGCCCCTGTATGACCCCTGCGCGCCCGGCTCCCGCCTGGGCGTCACGCCGGACGTGATGCAGGGGGCGGATTTGACCGGCATTTCCGGCCTTCATTTCCATACCCTGTGCGAACAGGGGGCGGATGACCTGGCGGCTACGCTGGGCGCGGTGGAACGGCACTTCGGCCACATCCTGTCCCGCCCGGAGATGACGTGGCTGAACATGGGCGGGGGCCATTGGATTACCAAGCCCGGCTATGACCGGAAGCTGCTGGCGGAGCTCGTCCGCCGCATTCGCGAGCGCTACGGGGTGGAGGTCTGGCTGGAGCCGGGAGAGGCCGCAGCCATCCATACCGGCGTGCTGCGGTGCAGGGTGCTGGATATTTTTTCCTCGGAAGGGGTGGAGCACGCCGTTCTGGATGTTTCCGCGTCCGCCCACATGCCGGATACGCTGGAAATGCCCTACCGCCCGGACGTATTCCAGATTGTCCGGGACGCCTCCCTCCGTTCCGCGCGGCAGCCCGCCGTGCAGATGGCCGGGGAGAGCTACGCGCTGGCGGGGAACGCCGGGGAGGGCTCCCATACGTACCGCCTGGGCGCGCCCACGTGCCTGGCGGGAGACCGGATAGGGGATTATTCCTTTGCGGAGCCCCTGGCGGCGGGCGACGAACTCGTGTTTGACGATATGGCGCATTATACGATGGTGAAGACCACGTTTTTCAACGGCGTGCGCCACCCGGACATCGCCGTCCAGAGGAAGGACGGCTCCGTGGAGACGGTGCGCCGCTTTACTTATGAAGATTTTGAAGCCCGCCTGGGCTAGAACATTTGACCAGACAGATTGACATGGCAGCAGCTAAAGAAGGCATCAAGCAGAAAGTCCGGGGTTGGAGTCATCATGATTCCGCAGATTTGTACGGCATTGACGACTGGGGGAACGGTTATTTCCGGATCAACAAGAAAGGGGAGGTGACCGTACGCCTGAACGACGAGGACGGCGGGAAAAAGGATATCAGCCTGTGCGACCTGCTGGAAGGCCTGAAGGAGCGCGGCACCACCGTTCCCGTGCTGTTCCGTTTCCGGGACCTGCTGCGCAGCCGCATTGCGGAGCTGAACGACAGCTTCCGGAAGGCGATCAAGGAAGCGGATTACCAGGGCAAGTACCAGGGTGTCTACCCCATCAAGGTGAACCAGCAGCGGCAGGTGGTGGAGGAGATCGCGGAGTTCGGCACCAAGTATGATTACGGTCTGGAGGCCGGTTCCAAGCCGGAGCTGATTGCCGCCATGGCCCACATGCACAATCCGAATGCCTACCTGATCTGCAACGGGTACAAGGATGACGAATTCATTGACCTGGCGCTGACGGCCCAGAAGATGGGGCTGAATATTTTCATTGTGCTGGAAATGCCTTCCGAGCTGGACGTGATTCTGGAACGCGCCCGGAGGATGGACATCCGCCCCAATCTGGGCGTGCGCATCAAGCTGGCGGCCAAGGGGTCCGGCCTGTGGCAGGAGTCCGCGGGGGACAAGTCCGTCTTCGGCCTGAACGCGGCCCAGGTGGTGGACGTGGTGGATAAGCTGAAGCAGGTGGATGCGCTGGATTGCTTGAAGCTGCTCCATTACCACCAGGGTTCCCAGATTCCGAATATTTCCGTGGTGCGCGAGGGGCTGACGGAGGCCGCCCGCATTTACGTGGACCTGGTGAAGGAGGGCGCGCCGCTGGGCACGCTGGACATGGGCGGCGGCCTGGCCGTGGATTACGACGGGTCCAAGACGAATTTCCATTCCTCCTGCAACTATTCCATTGCGGAGTTCGCCCGTGACGTGGTGGAGGTGGTGGGGGATATGTGCACCAAGTACGAGGTGCCCCATCCCACGCTGGTGACGGAGTCCGGGCGTGCCGTGGTGGCCTATTATTCCGTGCTGGTGTTCAACGTGCTGGACGTGACGAGCGCGCCGGGCGAGGAACCGCCGCCCGAGCTGCCGGAGGATGCGCCGGAGCTGTTGAAGGCTTTTGCGGATACGGACCGGACCCTGGCCAGGAAGAACATGCAGGAGTGCTACAATGACGCCTGCTATTACCGGGACCAGCTGCGCGCCCAGTTTTTTTACGGGAACGCCACCCTGCGCCAGCGCGGGCTGGGAGAGGCCTATTACTGGCACATCCTGAGCCGCATTTCCCGCATGCTGGCGGAGATGGAAACCATTCCGGAAGACCTCCGGGAGCTTTCCTGCTCCATGGTGGACTTTTATTACGGCAATTTCTCCCTGTTCCAGTCCCTGCCGGATTCCTGGGCCATCCGCCAGCTTTTCCCCGTGATGCCTCTGCACCGTTTGAACGAACGGCCCACGAACAAGGCCGTGCTGGCGGACATTACCTGTGACTGCGACGGGAAGATAGACCATTTCATCGACCGTGAGGACGTGGCTACCGCTCTCCCCCTCCATGCCATCAAGCCCGGAGAGGACGATTATTACATAGGCGTGTTCCTGGTGGGGGCCTATCAGGAGACCCTGGGAGACCTGCACAACCTGCTGGGGGATACGAACGTGGTGGGCGTGCACCTGGAAGGCGGCCGCCCCGTTTACACCCATGAAGTGGAGGGCGATACGGTGGCTGACGTCCTTTCCTACGTGGAATATGACCCCAAGGAGCTGATCAACAAGTTCCGCACGTTTGCGGAACAGGCCGTAGCCGACGGGAAAATATCGCCGTCAGAACGCCGGAGGGCTCTGGAAGTGTTCCGTTCCGGCCTGAACGGATATACCTATTACGAGCTGTAGGAAACGGCCTTTTTTCCATGCCCCGGCAGGGAAAAGGGCCTTCCGTTCCAAAGCGTTTTTCTCTTTGCCCATCAGGCCGCCGGCGGTTCTTCCGGCGGTTCCGTCTCCGCAATGACCTTGGCCGGCGTCAGCCCCCAGAAGCGCGTGGCCGTTTGCGGGGAAATGCCTTTCATGTTCAGGTACCGCGTGCGGAGCAGGGAGGAGGAGCGGTGGCCCATTTCCATTTGCAGCAGGTTGTAGTCCTTGAAGTGCTTGGCGTGATAGCTGGCATAGGTATGCCGCAGGCAGTCAGGCACCCATGATTTCTTTCTTCCGCCCCAGCCGGCTTTTTTGCGGATTTTGCGCCACTTGATCGTCCAGCCCTTCGGGCAGATGGGCGTGCCGGGTCCGGGCTTGCTTTTGTCACGGCAGAATTTGAGCCATTTGGCAAGCACGGGCAGGATGGTGACGTGTCTGGCGCCTCCGGTCTTGGTATGCTTGGAGTTCAGGATCACGCAGCCGTCGCGGATGGCGATGTTTTCCCAGAGCAGGCGTTCCACTTCCTGCGGACGGATGCCCGCAAAGATCATCAGGGCCGCTCCAGCCACGCAGCTTCCGTCAAATTCATCCATGCACGCCTTGAGAAGCTGGGTCACTTCTTTCAGCGTCAGGGCGGGAATTTCCTGCTCCCGCAGGAAGGGCGTATCCACGCGGAGGATGGGGTTTTCATCACACCATCCGCGCTTGACGGAGAAGGAGAAGATGCCGCTCAGGATGAGCCTCGCCTTGTGCCTCTGACGGGACGTGGTGAAGGTGTTCATCAGGATGCTCTGGCATTCCTCCACGCTCAGGTTCCGGAGGGGCGTGTGCTCCAGTTCCGGGTTGCTCTTCTTGAGCTTGTGGATGATGCTCCTGATGTCCGTCAGCGTCCGGGGACGGCGATGGCTTTTGGAACGCAGGCATTCCACGGCCGCCGTACCGAAGCTGACGGTATGGTGTTTGTTCTTGATGGCGTTCAGTCCCAGGGAGACGACTTCCCTGCACCGGGTGATGGTGCAGATTTCATCTCCCAGGGCCTCCTTGATTTCCAATACCAGCCTTGCAGCCTGGATCAGGGTGACTGATTCCCCTTCCAGAAGCGCGGCTCCAACGTATTTCAACTTATTTGTATTCGGTGCTTTTCTCATACTCATTCCTCGTGTTTGTACAAACACGGTTTTAATGAAAAAGGCCATCCTTATAGTAAAGAAAACTTATGCTTTCCATCGGAAAACGCGTAACCGTAAAGGATATGTTGTTACTTATGTTTTCTTTGATCCGATCGGAAAATCAAAGTTTCTGGTAGTGCAGGAACCGAAAATGTTAGAAAGCATGGTTATGTTCATGAATGTCAAATTGAACACTATCCATTTGACGCCAATAAATTCTTGTTAGAAGAAGGGGAGAACTCCCCCGCAGGATGAAAGTATTTTACATGCCTGAACGTATGAGATAAATTATTCCGCTGTACCATGAACATCAGAATTCACTCTTTCAACGTATCGTGTGCCGGGCTGTGCTGCGCCCTGGGCTCCTTTCTGGCGGCTGATGCCCGTGAGGTCCATTCCCTGAACGGCTCCTGGGATTACAGCTTCAACGGAGGCTCTTCCGGGAAGGTGGCGGTTCCCCATACCTGGAATGCGGAGGATGCCGCGGACGGCGTGAAGGGGCAGCGCGGAGACGCCAAGTCCGTCAACAGCGACGCCTACCGGCGCGGCTCCGCCGTTTATTCCCGCACTCTTCCGGTGGCCCCCAGGCCGGGCAAGAGGTATTTCATCCGCGGCGGAGGCGCCAGCATCGTTTCCGAGGTTTCCGTCAACGGGAAGCCTGCCGGCAGGCATGAGGGGGCGTTTACCGCTTTCTGTTATGAAATCACTCCCCTCCTGAAACAAGGCGCCAACACGGTTTCCGTTCTGGTGGACAATACGCAGCGGGAACATATAGCGCCCCAGCGCGGGGATTTTTCCATGTTCGGCGGCCTGTACCGGCCCATTGAGCTGATTGAAACGGACGGCGTGTGCATTGACCCCCTCTTTTACGCCTCCCCCGGCGTCTTCATTACGACGAAGTCCCTGGATAAGTCCAAAGCGGAGGTGGAAGTGAAGACCCTGCTGAACTCGGACGGGAAGGCGCGGGACGTGGATGTAGCCGTGGAAATCCTGGACATGAAGGGCAGGAAGGTGGCCGGAAAGACGGTGAAAGCCGCCGCCGGGGAAAAGAAGAACCTGGAGGTTCCCGTAACGCTGGCGATCGCCAAGCCCGTGCTCTGGAACGGAGTCAGGAATCCCTACCTCTACCAGGTGAAGACTTCCATCAGGACGGCGGACGGCCAGACGGACGAAATAGTGCAGCCTCTGGGCCTCCGGACCGTTTCCGTCGATCCCGGGAAGGGCTTTGTCCTGAACGGGAAGCCCATGCAGGTCAAGGGCGTCAGCCGCCACCAGGACATGAAGGGGAAGGGCTGGGCGCTTTCTCCGGAAGATGAGGCGCGGGACATCCGGCTGATTGCGGACATGGGAGCGGACGGCTTGAGAACGGGCCACTATCCCGCCTCCAGTAATGTTTACGACCTGTGCGACAAGACGGGGCTGGTCGTCTGGTCCGAGGTGCCCAACGTCAACCTGGTGCGTGATACGCCGGAGTTCCGGGAGAACAACCGCCTCCAGGCCCGGGAAATGATTTACCAGCACTGGAACCACCCCTCCATTTGCATGTGGGGCATTTTCAATGAAATCGGCCACCAGCCGGAGGCTTCCTCCAAAGGGGTGGACATGGAGGCTGAATTGACGGAACTGAACAAGTTCGTGAAGGAGACGGACCCCTCCCGCATGACAGTGGCGGCCAGCAACCAGGCGGGCCGCAAGAAGCTGAACAATATTCCGGACCACATCGCGTTCAATACGTATCCCGGCTGGTACGGGGGCGGCCCGGAAACCATGAAGGGGAACCTGAACGGCTACATCCGCGATTACGGCGGCAAAATGGGAATCGCCGTCAGCGAATACGGCCATGGCGCCAGCACGGGCATGCATGAGAATCCGGCCAAAAGGCCGTCCCCCACGGGGTTCTGGCATCCGGAGGAATGGCAGTCCCAGGCGCATGAGATCAATTACAAGTGCATCAGGGAGAGGCCGGAGGTGTGGGGCTCCTTTGTCTGGAACATGTTTGACTTCGGTTCCGCCTCCCGCTTTGAGGGGGAAAGCCCCGGCATCAATGACAAGGGGCTGGTGACCTATGACCGCAAGACGCCCAAGGACGCCTATTTCTTCTACAAGGCCAACTGGAGTCCCCAGCCGACTGTGTACATTACGTCCCGCAGGTTTGCGGAGCGCACGGAAAAGACGGTGCCCGTGAAGGTTTACAGCAATGCCCCTGCGGTGAAGCTGGCCGTCAACGGGAAGGCCGTGGGAAGCGTCAAGCCGGATGAATTGAAGCGCGCCGTCTGGCCTGAAGTGACTCTCAAGCCCGGCGTCAACACCATCACGGCCACGGCCTCCATGGGCGGGAAAACGTACACGGATTCCTGCAAATGGACCTTGAAGCCTTCCGGGGAGGAAGGAAAGAAGGATTCCGAGCGCTATCAGGACCCTTCCATCAACAAGTACAAGTAAGCAATCCAGCACCTGACCCGAGATGAAGACGGTACGAGCATTCCTGTTTTCCGTGATGTGCCTGGCTCCGGCGCTTCCCCTGCTGGGGGAAGCCCCGGACTGGGAGAATGAAGAGGTGACGGGAATCAACAAGGAGGCTCCCCGCGCCTCCGTTCTCCCGGCGGGAGACAAGACGCTGAGCCTGAACGGTGACTGGAAGTTCAAGTTTTCCATGACGCCGGACGGGAGGCCTGCCGATTTCTTCAAGCCTTCCTATTCCGTTTCCGGATGGGATACGGTCAAGGTGCCTTCCAACTGGCAGCTTGCGGGCTATGGAACGGCCATTTACACGAACGTCCCGTATCCCTTCAAGCCGAATCCCCCCAAGGTGATGGGAGAGCCGCCCAGGAACTGGCCGGCATACAAGGAGCGCAATTCCGTGGGCTCCTACCGACGGGATTTCAATCTCCCCGCCTCCTGGAAGGGGGAGCAGGTAATGATCCGGTTTGACGGGGTGGAGTCCGCCTTTTACGTGTGGGTGAATGGCCGGAAAGTCGGCTATTCCGAGGATTCCTATACGGGCGGCGAGTTCGACCTGACTCCCTATGTGAAGCCGGGCAGGAACACGATTGCCGTGGAGGTGTACCGCTGGAGCGACGGCTCCTATCTGGAGGACCAGGATTTCCTGCGCCTTTCCGGCATTTTCCGGGACGTGACCCTGTTCGCCCAGCCGCAGGTGCACGTGCGCGACCTGTTCCTGAAGGCGGGGCTGGACAGGAAGGATTACACGACCGGGGTGCTGGGCGGAACGTTCACCATCCGCAATTCCGGCAAGAAGGATATTCCCGCCGGAATGAAGCTGGATTATTCCATTGAAGGGATTTCCACCAATTTAAATTGGGAGGGCGGGAGCGGCTCCGGCCGCGTGCAGACGGACAACAGGGGCAGGCTGGATTCCGGCACGCTGGAAGTTCCCGCCATTCCCGCCGGAGGCGAGGTTCAGGTGGCTCTGGACAGGAAGTTTCCCGGCGTGAAGCCGTGGACGGCGGAAACGCCCAACCTGTACAAGGTGACCTATTCCCTGAACGGGAAGGACCCCCGGTCCGTCAATACCGGGTTCCGTTCCGTGGAAATCGCCGATAACGGCGCGGTGCTGGTCAACGGAAAGGCCGTCAAGTTCAAGGGCGTCAACCGTCATGAAGCGCATCCGGACTACGGGCGCGCCATCCCGCGGGAGGTGATGGAAAAGGACGTGCAGATCATCAAGGCGCACAACATCAACACCGTCCGCTGCTCCCACTATCCCAACCATCCCTATTTCTACGAACTGTGCGACCGCTACGGCCTGTACGTGATGGATGAAGCCAACTGCGAGGCCCACGGCATCCGCAACAGCGGCATGGATATTTCCCGGAAGCCTTCATGGAAGAAGGCGCATGTGGAACGCAACATGAGCATGGTGCACCGTTCCAAGAACCATCCCTCCATCGTGTTCTGGTCCCTGGGCAACGAGTCCGGCAACGGGCCGAATTTTGAAGCGGCCTCGGAAGCCATCAGGGCCTATGACGATACGCGCCCCCTCCATTACTGCGAATTCCCGCACGGCCATAAGGCCGTGGACATGGATTCCGCCATGTATCCGCCCGTGGACCGGGTGGAAAACTGGGGGAAGCAGAAGACTTCCCGCCCCTTCTTCGTGTGCGAATACGCCCATTCCATGGGGAATGCCCTGGGCAATTTCAAGGAGTACATGGAAGCCTTTGAGTCCTCCCCTCGCATGGTGGGCGGGGCCATCTGGGATTTTGTGGACCAGTCCCTCCGCGCCAACCCTGCCGGGAACGGCATTTACAAGCCCGCGCCCTTCAAGGGCGTGACGCAGGCCTACGGCGGCATGTTCGGGGACAGGCCCAACCAGGCCAATTTCTGCGACAACGGCATCATTCTGGGCAACCGGAACACCACGGCCAAGACGAAGGAAGTGAAGAAGGTGTACCAGTACATGGCCTTTGACCGCAAGGACGGTTCCCTGACCGTTCGCAACAAGTATTTCCACAAGCCGTTGAAGGGCTATACGCTTTACCTGGTGTCCCTCGCGCCCGGCGGCAAGCATGCCGTGGAGCGCATGGCTCTGCCGGAGACGGCCCCCGGCAAGTCCGTGACGGTGAAACTGCCTTCCGCCGCCATGCAGACGGGCTCCCTGATGGTTCTGGCGGACGCCCGGTTCAAGCTGCCGGAAGACGTGAAGGAGCTTTCCGCCAAACAACTGGAGCATGTGGCGGACGAGTGCGAAGCTTACGAGTGGTTCCCGGCGGCCGTGGAGAAGGAGGCTTCCGTGAAGGCTCCGGCGGCGCTGCCCGCCGTCTCCGTGCGCCAGGGCGATCCCGTGGTGGTGCAGGGGAAGGGCTTTTCCGCCTCCTTCAAGGACGGCATGCTTTCCGCCCTCCGGTACGGCAGCCAGGACCTGATTCTGCCCGGCTATCCGGTGGCGCTCCAGGCGTACCGTTCCCCGGTGGACAACGACGCCTGGATCAGGAGCAAGGTTGAGGGGAAGATGAAGATGCAGACCATGAAGGCGGAGTATTCCGATGTGAAGGCCGCCGTCATTTCTCCCGGCGTGGCCCGCATTACGGCGCAATTCCGGACGAAAGGCTCCGGCCTTTCCTTCTCCGGGGAGGTTGCCTGGACGGTGTTCGGCAACGGCGTCATCAATGCCTCCGTCAGAATGTATCCCTCCGCCAAGGGGGAAGAGCTCCTGCGGCTGGGCGTCACCTTCGGGATGCCTGCCGCCTATGACCAGGTGGAATACCTGGGGCTGGGGCCGTGGGACAATTACCGGGACCGCCGCACGAGCTGCTGGAAGGACGTGTTCCGCACTTCCGTGGACGACATGTTTTTCGCCTATTCCCGCCCCCAGGACATGGGCAACCGCATGGAGACGGACTGGGTGGCCCTGTCCAGACCCAAGGCGGCTCCGGCGCTGTGGGTAGGCTCCGCTTCTCCCAGGGCCCCGCTGGAAGTGTCCATCCTGCGTTATACGCCGAAGGAGCTCAACAACGCCAAAAGCCTGGACAGGCTGCCGGAGAAGGACAAGGTGATCGTGAATCTGGACGCCTTCCAGATGGGGCTGGGCGGTTCCTCCTGCGGGCCGCGCCCCCTGGCGAAGTACCAGACGCTGAGCGAAGCCACCCCCCTGGGCTTTGTGCTGGCCCCCACGTCCGCCCTGCTGAACCTGGGGCGCGCGGGACTGGGCGTGCCCCATTCCCCCGTGATTGAACGGGACGGGGACGGCATGGTCAGCTTGGTTTCCTCCACGCCCGGAACGGAGATGAAGTATTCCGTCAACAAGGGGCCGGAAAAAACGTACCGGAAACCCTTCAAGCTTCCCGAAGGGGAAGTGAGGGCCTGGGCTGCCGCCGGGAAATCCGGCAAAGTGCCTCCCACGTCTCCCGGCGAGCGGAAATTCCCCCTTATCAAGGGGCAGGGCGAATGGAAGATCCTGAGCGCTTCCTCGGAAGAGCCGGATACCGGCTTCGCCCACTTTGCCATTGACGGGAACCCGGATACCTGCTGGCATACGTCCTATACGAACGGCCTGCCGGGCTTCCCCCACTCCATTGCCGTGGACATGGGAACCAGAATGAAGTTCACCGGATTCATCTACACGCCCAGAATGGACAAGGACAAGGGCCTCATCAGCCAGTACACGTTCTCCGTTTCCGATGACGGGCAGAACTGGAAGGAAGTGAAAAAAGGCCAGTTCACCTACCATTACATCCGGAAGGATCCGGCTGTTCAGCGCATCGACTTCGGCAAACCTGTGGAGGCCCGCTATTTCAAGCTGGACGCCCGCTCCCCGGTGAAGGGCGGCGAGCAAAGCGCCACCGTTGCTGAACTGAATATTATTACCCAGTAACGATCGGCGGGAGCGCCGCTTTCCTGAATGAAGGCTTTTTTCCAGCCGTGCAGCCCGGAAGGGGTGCACGGCTTGTTGCTGCGGGCGCTCCAGGGAGCGGAAATGTTTTTTGGTTGAAAGAAAGAGCACCGTGGAATGGTAGCATACGCATGCGCAAGATGATTGCCTGTATGCTGGGCGCCGCCGCCCTGTGTTTTTCCATGGCCGGAGCGGAAACGCCCGTTTCCGCCGCGGAGAAAGCTTCGTCTCCCTGCAGGAGGATGGCCTGGAACCGCGGCTGGGAGTTCCGGCTGGAAGACGAGCCCGGTAAAAGCGGCTGGCAGACGGCGCATTTGCCACATACGTTCAGCCTGCCCTATTTCATGTCCGATTCCTTTTACACGGGGCGCGGCTCCTACCGCAAGAAGCTCGTGGTGCCGGAGGAATGGCTGGGGCAGAAGGTTTTTCTGGATTGCGGCGCAGCCTTCCAGGTGGCGGAGGTGACGGTGAACGGAAAGGCCGCAGGATGGCATGAAGGGGGGTATACGGCGTTCCGGACGGATTTGACGCCTTTCCTGAAACGCGGGGAGAATTGGGTGGAGGTGCGCGTGGACAACCGCTGGAACCCCCGCATCGCCCCGCGGGCGGGAGAGCATACCTTTTCCGGCGGCCTGTACCGGAACGTGCATCTGCACGTGTGTTCTCCCGTGCATCTTCCCGCGCACGGCATCTGGGTGCAGACGCCGGAAGTGACTCCTTCCCGCGGGAAGGTCCGCATTCTGGCGGCAGTGAAGAATGATAGCGAGAGGATAAAGAGGGTGACGGTGCGCCACACCGTGAGGGAGGACAAGGGTGGCCGCGTGGTGCTCCGCGGGGAAGAGCCCGTGGAACTGGGCGCGGGAAAGGAAGCGTGCGTTCAGACGGACCTGCCTCCGCTGGCCGCTCCCAGGCTGTGGAGTCCGGCCGTTCCCAACATGTACCGCGTGACGACGGAGCTGGTGGGCGAAGGGGGAAAAGTGCTGGACCGGGCGGAGAATCCCCTGGGCTTCCGCACCCTGGAGCTGACGGCGGACCGGGGCATGCTGATTAACGGGAAGCCCGTTTACCTGCAAGGAGCCAACGTGCACCAGGACCACGCGGGATGGGGGGATGCCGTGACGGACGCCGGAGCGCGCCGGGACGTGCTGCTGATGAAGGACGCCGGGTTCAATTTCATCCGCGGCTCCCATTATCCCCATTCCCAGGCTTTTCTGGACGCCTGCGACCGGGAGGGGATGTGCATGCTGAATGAAGGCATTTTCTGGGGCATGGGCGGCTTCAAGGAGCACGACAGGTACTGGAATTGCGACGCCTATCCCACGGAAGAGAAGGACCGCGCCGCGTTTGAGGAGAGTTGCATGCGCCAGGTGAGGGAGATGGTGCTGCAATTCCGCAACCACCCTTCCATCGTCATCTGGAGCATCAGCAACGAACCGTTTTTCACCCGGCATGCGCCGGAGGCCAGGGCCCTGTGCGGCAAGCTGATTGCCCTGGTGAAGGAGCTGGACCCGACGCGCCCCGTGTGCGCCGGGGGAGGCCAGCGCGGCGATTTCGACAAGCTGGGGGACATGGCCGCCTTCAACGGGGACGGCTCCCATGTGAAGACGCCCGGCAGGCCCAGCATGGTGACGGAGTACGGTTCCGTGAGCTGCAGGAGGCCGGGGGCTTATGCGCCGGGCTGGGGAGACATGGCCGGGGACAAGCAGGCGGGGGCGCGCTATCCCTGGCGCGCGGGGGAGGCGGTCTGGTGCGGTTTTGACCACGGCAGCATCTGGCCCTCCGGCGGACGCATGGGCATTGTGGATTACTTCCGCATTCCCAAGAGGGCCTGGTACTGGTACAGGAATGAGTTTAAAAACATTCCCCCGCCGGAATGGCCCGTGGAGGGAACGCCTGCGCAGGTGAAGCTGTCCGCGGACAAGAAGGCCATCAGCCCGGCTGACGGCACGGACGATGTGCACGTGACCGTGAAGGTGGCGGATGCCTCCGGCAGGCAGATAGCCAATGCCGTTCTGGTAACGCTCACGGTGGAATCAGGCCCCGGAGAGTTCCCCACCGGCAAGAGCATCACGTTCACGCCCGGGACGGACATTGACTTCATTGACGGCTGCGCGGCTATTGAGTTCCGGTCTTATTACGCCGGGAAAACGGTCATCAAGGCGTCTTCCCCGGGATTGAAGGGGGACAGCATCCAGATTGTTTCCCGGAACGCCCCGGCGTACGTGGCGGGCAGGAGCGCGGAAACGAAGGAGAGGCCCTACAGGCGTTTTTCCGCGCAGGAGAGGGATGCCCAGGTGGCGCGGTACGGGCAGTCCGGAACCGGAGCCGGAGAGAAGGCGAACCTGGCGGCTTTGAGGCCTTGTTCCGCTTCCTCCAATCTTCAGGACGCGATGAAGGCGTCCGATGGCGACGGCGCTTCCGCATGGGTGCCGTCCGCAGAAGACAGGGAGCCATGGTGGCGGCTGGACATGGAGTTTGAATTCCGCCTGGACCGGGTGGAGGCGAAAGCCGCCGGAATATGGAAAGGGCAGCCTCCCGTGGTGCAGGTCAGCAAAGACGGCAAAACCTGGAAGGATGTGAAAACCGTTCTTCTGAAGGACGGGGCCGGATTGGTCGCCGCGTGCTCCGGGGAGGCGAAGGCCAGGTATGTCCGCATCCGGCTGTCGCCGGGGCAGGGGATTGCGGAAGTGGCCGTGTGGCCGGCGGATGCCTCATGAGGGGGCCTGTTCCTCCGGGGCGGGGGGCTTTTTCCGGCCTCTCCGCGTGCCGGAGCTTCCGGAATCCTCTTCCGCACGCTGGCGGCGCAGTTTGTCCCAGTATGCCAGCCGCTTGTTGATTTCCCGTTCAAAGCCCCGTTCCGGCGGCTTGTAGAACTGGCGGCGGGGCATCTTGTCCGGAAAGTAGTTCTGCCCGGAAAAGGCGTCCGGAGCGTCGTGGTCGTACGCGTAATTTTTTCCGTAGCCCAGCTCCTTCATCAATTTGGTGGGCGCGTTCAGGATGTGCGCCGGAGGCATCAGGGAGCCGTATTCCCTGGCCGCCTTCCGGGCCGCTCCCCAGGCGGTGTAGGCGCTGTTGGATTTGGGGGCGCAGCCCAGGTAGATGACCAGTTCCGCGATCGCCAGCTCTCCTTCCGGAGAGCCCAGGCGTTCATAGGTGTCCCACGCGGCAATGGCCATTTGCAGCGCGGCGGGGTCCGCCAGGCTGATGTCCTCCATGGCGAAGCGGGTGAGGCGGCGCAGCAGGTAGAGCGGGTCTTCCCCGCCCTGGAGCATGCGCGCGGCCCAGTACAGGGCGGCGTCCGTATCAGAGCCGCGCAGGGACTTGTGCAGGGCGCTGATGAGGTTGTAGTGGCCCTCCCGGTCCTTGTCGTAAACCGGGGCGCGCTGCTGGACGATTTTCAGCAGGGCCGGCGTGTCCAGCGTCTCGTCAGGCTTGCAGAGGTCAAAGACGCTTTCCATCAGGTTGATGAGGTAGCGGCCGTCCCCGTCCGCCAGTTCAATGAGGGTGGCGCGCGCCTCCGGAGCGAGCGGCAGCTTGCGCTGGAGAAGGGATTCCGCCCGCTCAATGATGCTTTCCAGCGCCGGAGCGTCCAGGGAATGCATGACGAAGACCTTGCAGCGGGAGAGAAGTGCGCTGTTCAGTTCAAAGGAGGGGTTTTCCGTGGTGGCCCCCACGAGCGTGACGGTTCCGTTTTCCACGTATGGCAGGAAGCCGTCCTGCTGGGCGCGGTTGAACCGGTGGATTTCATCCACGAAGAGGAGGGTTCCCTGGCCGTATTCCCGCCGTTTGGCGGCCTCGTCAAAGGCTTTCCTCAGATCCGCCATGCCGGAGAAGACGGCGGAGAGCGCGACGAAGTGCATGGACGTGCGCGTGGCCAGGATGCGCGCCAGCGTGGTTTTTCCGCAGCCGGGCGGCCCCCACAGGACGAAGCTGGTCAGCTTGCCGGAATCCGCCATGAGCCGGATGGGCCCTCCCTCTCCCAGCAGGTGGTCCTGGCCCACGATTTCCTCCAGGGCGGCCGGTCTCAGGCGGTCCGCCAGGGGCCGGTCCGCGAAGGCGGCAAACAGGCCCGGCGTATCGTCTTTTTTCATGGTGTCCATCATACGCCGCGGGAAAAAGGAAGGCAAGGGGCGCATCATGGCATTTCAGGCGGAGCGGACGGGCTGGCGTGTCATGGAGCGGGAGGTTCCCTGACCGCTTTTAACGGGATTAAGGAAAAACGGGAAGAAAAGGAAAGACTCCCGGCAGAAGCGGTGTATACTGGACGTGATGTTCCGCTATGTTTCCCCTGTATTCCTTTTCCTGCTCTCCGGAGCATGCTGCCTGACCGTGAATGCGCAGGACCAGATCATTCCCCGGCCCGTTTCCGTCAGGATTGCGGACAAAAGCGAGGCGAAGCCCGTGAAGCTGGATGGAGGCACGCGCATCGTGTGCCGGGAGAAGGACGTCGGGTTCCAGCGTCAGGCCCGTCTGCTGCAGCAGTTTTTATCAGGCGGAACAGGACTGCCCCTGGCGGGGATGGGGGGAACGGGGGCCATCCGAATAGAGAAGGATGCTTCCCTGAAACAGTACGGACCGGAGGCGTACCGCCTGGAAGCGGCGCCCGGAAATATCGTGATCAAGGCTGCTGCACCAAAAGGGGTGTATTACGCCGGACAGAGCCTGGCGCAGATGCTGCCTGCCGCGTTTTTTGACGATGGCGCGGACAAGGGGGCGGTAAGCTGGACCGTGGCGGAGAAGCCTTTTTCCATGCTGGATTATCCCCGCTTTGCGTGGCGCGCCTTCATGCTGGATGAAGCGAGGCATTTTTTTGGAGAGGAGGAGGTGAAGAGGCTGATTGACCAGATGGGGCTTCTGAAAATGAATATCCTGCACTGGCATTTGTCCGACGATGCCGGATGGCGCGTCCAGATTAAAAAGTATCCCAAGCTGACCTCCATCGGCAGCAAGCGGAGAGACACGGAGATAGAGACGTGGGGGAGCGGCAAGTATGAGGGCAGGCCCCATGAAGGTTTTTATACGCAGGAGCAGATCAGGCGCATCGTCCGCTATGCGGCCGACCGGAATATAACGATTGTGCCGGAAATAGACATTCCCGGGCATTCCGCCGCCGCCACGTTCTCCTATCCGGAATTGAAGTTGTCCGCCAAGCCCGTGACGGAGATTCCCGTGAGCTTCAATGACGGAACCGCGTTTGACCCCACCAACGAGCGGACCTACCAGTTTCTGGGGGATATCATGACAGAGCTGGCGGCCCTGTTTCCCGGCGGCATCATCCACATCGGCGGCGACGAGGTGCGGTATAAGAAGTACTGGGCGGGCGTGCCCCACATTGAGGAGTTCATGAAGAAGAAGGGCATCAGGAATTTCCCGGACCTTCAGATCATGTTTACGAACCGGATTTCCGGCATGCTGGCTAAGAAGGGAATACGGATGATCGGATGGAATGAGATTCTGGGTTCCGACGTGCACAATGACGGCGGCCAGGGGGCCGCTCTGGGCAAGCTGGACGGGAAGGCCATCATCCATTTCTGGTACGGGTCCGACAAGATTGCCACCAAGGCGGTTGAAGACGGTCACCAGGTGGTCAATTCCACCTCCCATATGACTTATATGAACAAGGGTTACGACAAGCTCCCCCTGTCCAAATCCTATTCCTTTGAACCCGTTTTCGCGGGATTGAAGCCGGAACATCAGCAGAACGTCATCGGCCTGGGCTGCCAGGTCTGGACGGAATGGATTGCAGATGCGGACAAACTGCACCGCCATGTGTTCCCCCGCATTGCCGCTTATGCGGAAACGGGCTGGACCCGGAAGGAGGACAAGAATTTTCAGGATTTCCAGAGGCGGCTGCCTGGATATGAGAAGATTCTGGATGCCTTGAAGATCGAGCACGGGGAAGAGAAGTAACGGAACGCGCCGCCTCCGCAGCCGGAGGACGTTTTCAGGAAAGACAGGCTGGTTTCCCGTTCCGGAGGGAACGAGATGAGGGGAAACCTGTGCCGTTCCTCCTTTCCGCGAAGGAGAGGCGTGATTTCCGGGAATGCGCTCGTTTTTGGTGCGGAGATGACTGCCTTTTCCAGGGAAGCCTCCGGTCCGGCGGAGAACTGGCTGTCTTTTCAGGAGAGCCTGCCGCCTTAAAACGGTTTGTCACACTCTGGCATGGTGTCAACAAAAACAGGGAAACTGGTCTCCAACCAATCATGGACCAGCGGTTTTCTGACCGCCTGCGGTCCCGATTTCACTAATTAAACATAGATTATAAGGAGAATAAGATGATGTCCCTGATATCCTCGCATTATCATCAGCTGTACACGCCGGAAGACGCTGCCGTAGTTTTCATTGACCACCAGCCCCAAATGACCTTTGGCGTAGCCAACATCAACCGTGCCGACCTGATCAATAACGTCACCCTGCTGGCGAAGGCCGCCAAGCTGTTCCAGGTGCCCACCGTGATTACGGCCGTGGAAACAGAGGGCTTTTCCGGCTATGTCTGGCCCCAGCTCCTGGATATTTTTCCGGGCCAGCACGTCATTGAACGCACGTCCATGAATTCCTGGGATTCCGACGAGTTCCGGAAGGCCATCAAGGCGACGGGCCGCAAGAATATCCTCCTTACCGGGCTCTGGACGGAAGTGTGCGTCACGTGGCCCGCCATTGAGATGATCGGCGACGGTTATAACATTTACGTGGTGGAGGACTGCTGCGGCGCCACCTCCAAGGACGCCCAGAAGGCGGCCCTTTCCCGCATCGTCCAGGCGGGCGGCACGCGGCTGACGACCATCGGAGCCCTTCTGGAGTTCCAGCGCGACTGGAAGAACAAGGAACATTACGACGCCCTGATGAATCTGCTCAAGCAGCAGGGCGGCGCTTACGGCGTGGGCGTGGAGTACGCCTACACGATGGTTCACCATGCTCCCCAGTCCGCCCTGTCCCCGCAGGTGGTGAAGCATGACGCCTGATTGCCCGCAGAGTTTTTCCGGCGCTCCCTCCGTTAACACGGGGGTGCGCGCCGGAAGAAAAACCCTGAACATTCATCAGGCATGAACGCCATCAATCCTTCAGAGGAAGTGACCGTTGTGGTGCGCCGGCATATTCTGCCGGGGCATGAAGGCCAGTTTGAGCACGCCATGCGGGATTTCGTCAATTTTGTGCTGAGCTGCCCCGGGCATGTGGGCATCAGCGTCCTGCGGCCCTCCGACGGAAACGGGGAATATGTGGTGGTGGACCGTTTCGCGAGCGCCGCCGCCAGAAAAGCCCTGGTTTCCTCCCCGGAGTACGAACGCTGGATGAAGCTGCTGGGAGCCCATACGGAAGGGGAGGCCCATATCCAGGAGATGAACGGCCTGGACGCCTGGTTGAACCAGCCGGGCACCCCGATGGTGACGCCGCCGCGCTACAAGACGGCGGCGGCCACCTATCTGGGCGTGTGCCTGGTCATCTTTCTTCTGAACATTACCGTGGGTGGGCCCATCCGCAGCGTGCTGCCCGGATGGCTTTCCTTTTTCCTGTTCAACGCCTGTGTGGTGGCGCTGCTGACCTGGGTATTCATGCCGCTGATCAGCAGCATTCTGTCTCCCTGGCTTTTCAGGGCGCAGGCCGGAACCATTCCGGGAACAACCCCGAACCATGATGAAAACAATGAAAAACAATGATAAGGTTTACGCCGATTTGATGATCTCAAACGGCAACATAGCAACGCTGGATGAACGCGGAACGATGGCCCGCGCCGTCGCCGTCAAGGATGGAAAGATACTGGCCGTGGGGTCCGACGAGGACGTTGCCCAGTACAAGGGGCCGGATACCCAGGTGATCGACGCCGGGAAAAGGACCGTCATTCCCGGCCTGAACGATTCCCACTTGCACGTGATCCGCGGCGGCCTGAATTACAATATGGAACTGCGCTGGGACGGCGTGCCCTCCCTGGCGGACGCCATGCGCATGCTCAAGGAGCAGGCCCGCAGAACGCCGCCGGGACAGTGGGTGCGCGTGGTGGGCGGCTGGAGCGAGTTCCAGTTTGCCGAACGCCGGATGCCTACGCTGGAGGAGATTAATGAGGCGGCGCCGGATACGCCCGTTTTTGTGCTTCACCTGTACTGCCGCGCCATGCTCAACAAGGCCGCCCTGCGCGCCTGCGGGTATACGAAGGATACGCCCAACCCTCCGGGCGGGGAAATCCAGCACGACAGCGAGGGCAATCCCACCGGCCTGCTGATTGCGCGGCCAAATGCCACCATTCTTTACGCCACGCTGGCCAAGGGGCCCAAACTGCCCCTGGAACACCAGATCAATTCCACCCGGCATTTCATGAAAGAACTTAACCGCCTGGGCCTGACCAGCATCATTGACGCAGGAGGCGGCTATCAGAATTACCCGGAGGACTACCAGGTGATTGAAGAGCTGCACAAGCGCGGGGAAATGACCGTGCGGATTGCCTACAATCTGTTTACCCAAAGGCCCAAGGAAGAGAAGGAGGACTTTGCCAAATGGATCAGGATGACCAGGCCGGGAGAGGGGGACGATTATTACCGCTGCAACGGAGCGGGTGAAATGCTCGTCTTTTCCGCCGCGGACTTTGAGGACTTTCTGGAGCCGCGTCCGGACCTCCCCGGAGACATGGAATCCGAACTCAAGGGGGTGGTCAGCCTGCTGGCCGCCAACAAATGGCCTTTCCGGCTGCACGCCACGTACAATGAGAGCATCTCCCGCTTTCTGGACGTGTATGAAGAAGTGAACCGGGAGATTCCCTTTGACGGCCTGCACTGGTTCTTCGACCACTGCGAGACCATTGACGAGAAGAATCTGGAACGCGTCAAGGCGCTGGGCGGAGGCATTGCCGTGCAGTGCCGCATGGCCTACCAGGGGGAATATTTCATGGACCGCTACGGCAAGGAGGCGGCGGAACATACGCCGCCCGTGCGCAGAATGCTGGAAATGGGCATTCCCGTAGGGGCCGGAACGGATGCCACGCGCGTGGCGAGCTACAATCCATGGGTTTCCCTGTACTGGCTGACCACCGGGAAGACCGTGGGCGGAGAACCGATGTACCGGGAGGAAGACTGCCTTTCCCGTGAGGAAGCCCTCCGGCTTTATACGCAGGGGAGCACCTGGTTTTCCTCCGAGACGGGCAAAAAAGGAGCGATTGTTCCCGGTCAACTGGCGGACATGGTCGTGCTGAGCGAAGATTATTTCTCCGTTCCGGAAGAGGAGATCAAGGGAATAGAATCCGTGCTGACCGTCATGGACGGCAAAATCGTTTATGCCGCGGGACCGTTCAAGGATTTGGACCCGGCGCCCATTCCGGTACTGCCCGAGTGGTCCCCCATTGCCGTGTTCGGCGGATACGGCGCTCCCCTGGACCCGAAGAAGGCGGCCAGGGCCGGCGTGCCTTTCCAGCAGGAGCACCGGCATTCCTCACACTGCCATGAACACGGCTGCATGCATTCCGCGTTCATGCTGATGGAGGGCGCGGCGAATGCGTCGCGGCCCAGGTATTCCGATTTCTGGGGCTCCGGGTGTGGTTGCTTCGCATTCTGACGGTAAATGATGCGAAGCTTCCTGCGCCCCGTCTCCCTGGTGGGACGGGGCGCTTTTTCCTTTCCCGGAAGGGGTAGGGAATAAGGCTGCGGTTTTTCCTGCCGGAGTTACAGCACTTCCCGGTACAGGGAAATTTCAATGGCTTCCTCCGTCATGTCGCTCAGGAGTGGGATGATGCGCTGGAAGTGCTCGGAATCCGCATGAACGTCCACGGCTGCCTGGTCCTTCCACTCTTCAATGAATGTCAGGATATTAGGGTCATCAATGTCCTCATACAGGTGGTAGGAAACGTTGCCGGCTTCCGCACGGCTGTTTTCCACCAGTTCCCGGGCGGTGGCGATGAATTCTTCCCTGGCTCCTGCTTTGACGATGCTTTTGGCTGTAATCTTAATCATGGCTATGGCTGTTTTGGCCGTATCCAGAGTAAGGGAGCGGGAGAGCCCGTGTCAACGACCCTTTTGAGGCGTTCCGGTCATGGCTGCGTATCCTTCAGGATTTTCAGAACATAGGCGCGCGTTGTATCCGTATGCTCCGCGCCGCGTATGCAGGAAAGCCCCTGGTAGAGTCCCACCGTTTCCAGGCGCAGGTCCATATCCTGTCCATCCAGATCCTCCCGGGTGGGTGGGGGATAATTGGAGGCGGGACCGCTCAGGGACTTCATCCGCATGGTATCCATGTTGAACAGGCAGCTTTGCATGCCATTGGTGAATATCAAGCTGCCCTGGCGTTGTTTTTCCTCCGGCCGCAGCCTGTAAATGGTGATGGCGCTTTCCCCGCCGGGATTGATCAGGATGGCGGGGAAAACATGCTTGTTCCCGCCTTTCTCCCGGACGGTCAGGTCAAAGTCGCATTCTCCGAAAAACCTGTTGGTGACACGGGAGGAGATATGGACCTCCACGGGCACTTCCTGCGGCAGGGGAACAAGGGTGGCAGCAGACAGCGCGGACCCCGGCGGGAGTTCCGGAACCGGGAAGGGTACGGTGATGATGTCAATAACGCAACTGATGACGCCGATCAGCACGAACAGCAGGATGCCCTTGTTCCGGAGCTGGACGGGAAGCAACTTCCGGGATTCCCCCGGATAAAGCTTGCTGGCGGATTTGTCCTGCTGCAGGCAGTATTCGGTCAGGCGTGAAATGACGGCCAGGGCGCAGGCCATGGCTGCCAGCCATGCAAGCGTGAAGGCCAGGTCCTCCACCATGGGACCCGTGGTGAAAAAGCTGAATAACCAGATGATGAAGGCCGTCAGCAGGAGAAAGACGACCAGGAAGGCCATGCAGCCGAAGGGCGCCGTGGAGACGGGAATCCAGCGCCTGCCGCGCTTGCCGCAGGCGCGCAGAATGAGGATGGCAATAAAAAAAGCAACAATTGCCAGCGTAGAATAAAAATGTTGAAACAGGTAATCGAGCATGGCATGCGGGGAAAACTTGGATAGTAGCTGGTCGGGGACCGATTTCATGCCAGTTTCCGAAAAAATATCCGGAAACAAGCCGTTTTTACATGATGAAATGATAGGCGTCGAATTTTGGAGCTCTTTATCATTTTAGCCTTTTTTCACCCTTGCTTGCAAGATTTTTCATTTCCTTGTTTCCCGCTATTTGAATTTAATATGCCGGAAAAGAATTATTCTACAATTGAATATGGAGGAAAAGCCGGTTCCATCATCTTCCAGAGAGGAAACAGGGCGCAGGGCTAGCGGAAGAAAAGGGTGTTGCGGAATTGCGGGTTACAAAACAACGGGAAACGGCACAAAGGAGTTTCCCATCCCCGTGAAGCCGAAAAGTGATTCATATCCCCGTCCCGGAGTTCTGTACCGTCTCCGTTCCGGCTCCTCCTTGGGGGGGACGGATTGCCAGGGGAGCCTTTTCTTCGGGTCCGGCTCACTTTTATTGAAAGATAAATGATAACGGGAAGAAAAGTTTTAAACTTGTTGGCAATGAGTGTTTTTTATCTTGATGTGGAGTTTTGGCGCAGGTGATTCCTGAATCAAAAGTTTATCTTGTTGTTCCGTTTTATTCCCTGGGGGAAAGGTGATTGAGGGCCGGATTATATTCAAAAGAAAAGGAAGCTGACTTTATGAGGGCACTTGCAGAAATATCGGGAAAAATGTTCCTCTGTCGCGCTAATATAAGACCGGAAAATGAATAAAATGGAATTTAAAACTTTATTTCAAACATTTCTAAGAAAGTGCAAATAAATTCGTTAAAGATGATAGTGGAAAGTTTGTCGAGAGATTAAACGGGAAGCCGGTTTTTTCCATAATTATCCGGGCGCGGAGAAGAAATTGAATGGAGAAAATAAAGTTCATGGATGAGGAAACAGGCCGATTCCTTTCCCGAATTTATTTTTCTCTTCCGGATGATGAAGGGAACTATCGTTCCTGTTATTACGGTGTTCTTTTTAAGCCGGAACGGAAGGCCTCTTGGACTGGAGAAAAAGCAGTCATGGGTTGCATCCGCCTTCCCTTTTTTCATGTTCTTCCGCCCCTGCCGTGCCATTCAGCCTGTTTCCTGCCGGGCTTTTTCTTTTTCAAGAAGTTGTACATACCTTATGGAAACAGCGTGAATGCCGCAGTTGCGGTCAATTATGCAATCTCCTTCCCGCGTATTTGCCTTGAGCCGGAAAAGGGGTTGGGCTAGTGGCTGGCCGAGTGTTTTACCTGGCCGGGAGAAGTTCCGGGTAGGCTGAATTCCTCTCTGTTATGGAAAATGGAGAAAAAGGTGCTGCCAGAAAAAAGCTATCCCTGTACCGGGTCCGCCAGCACTTTTTTGAGCTTCGCAAAGCGGGGCAGGGAGCATTCCTTCTGCATGGCCGTTTCTCCCTGGATGAGGGGCAGAACGTAGTCGATGAACGGCTGTTCAACTCCATTGCCGCGGGTATTGATCCATTCACGGGGGACGAGTTTTTCCACGTTGGCCACGTCTCCCAGGCTGGTCAATTTGGTCTTGCAGGAGTAGATGCCGTTTTCCGTGCTCCGTTCGAAGGCGACCATCTTGTCCGTCTGGCCGGAAACGGCCGCTTCCACGGCGGCTTTCCCCGCCATGTAGGCTTCATCAATGTCCGTTTTGGAGGCCACGTGGGAGGCGCAGCGCTGGAGGAGGGAAAGTTCAATGCTCCTGACCTTGGCCCCGGTCTGCCGCTTGACGGATTCCGCCAGCATGGCGCCCAGTCCGCCCAGCTGCGTATGGCCGAAGACGTCCCTGTCCCCGGATTCCGCGACAAAGCGGCCGTCCGCATATTGCACCCCTTCCGAGACGGCGACCATGCAGCTCCCGTTACGCTTGTAAATCCGGTCCACATCCTGCCAGAATTCTTCCATGCGGAAGGGGACTTCCGGCAGGTAAACCAGGTCCGGTCCGGCGCCCGCATAAGTGGCCAGGGCGGCGGAACCGGCCAGCCATCCGGCGTGACGGCCCATGATTTCCACGATGGTGACACGCCCTTTGTCGTACACGCGGAGATCCTGGTGCACCTCCATGCAGGAGGTGGCGATGAATTTGGCGGCGGAACCGAAGCCGGGGCAGTGGTCCGTGCCGTAAAGGTCGTTGTCAATGGTCTTGGGGATTCCGATCACGCGGCATTCATAGCCGGATTGCTGCATGAATTTGGATATCTTGTTGCAGGTATCCATGGAATCATTGCCGCCGTTGTAGAAAAAGTAACGTACATCGTACTTCCGGAACACCTCCAGCAGGCGGCGGTAGTCCGTATCATCCACGGCGGGATCCGCCATCCGGTAGCGGCAGGAGCCCAGGGCAGAGGCCGGGGTGTATTTCAGCAATTCCAGTTCCTCCGGGTCTTCCTGCGCCATATCGAACAGGCGTTCCTTCAGCACTCCTTCAATCCCGTTGGCGGCTCCCAGCACGCGGGTGACCGGTTCGCATTTCAGGGCCGTCTGGATGGCCCCCAGCGCGCTGGCATTGATGACGGCGGTGGGGCCGCCGGACTGGCCGATGATGCATGCTCCTTTCAATGGCTTCATGGGGGAAATGGTGGATGGGAGAGTTCTGTGGAGCCCCGTTCCGCAGCGTGGGGGCCGGGGGATGAAATCAGAGTCGAACCTATCTGGAGCCCGGAGGGATGTCAAACATTATTGGTCTGCCGGAGGGACTCCCGCAGCCCGGGCGGAAGAGAGGGAAACGCCGGGCATCCGCTATTCGGTTTTCATGCTTTTCCGGGATGGCGGCCAGGTGTTCTCCCAAGGCGGGCGCCGCCGGTGGTCCGGTGGGTTTTGTGTGCGGAAGAGGCATGCGGAAATCCGTGCTGTACAGCCTGGGGCTTATTACCAGGGCACAGATGGCGTTTACGCGCCTTTTTATGCCCATGGCGTCCCTTGTTTCTTCCGGGAAAGCGTATTTATGCGGACGGCGGCGTGTGGCGCACGGAGACGGACTGCCCGGGGTAGATTTCCGGGATGACGGAGATGCTCTTGATGTTTTTGCCCGCAGTCAGGGCACGGAGCATCCGGATGAGCTTGTGAACCGTTTTTGTCTGGTTCTCCTCGTAATAAGTGATGGTGGGCAGCAGGCGCTCCATGAAGGGTTCATACGTCAGGCTGATCAGGCTGAGCTGGTCCGGAATGCTTAAAGAGCGGGCTTCCACCCAGGAAAGGAGGGGAACGATCTGGTTGCCCCGCGTAGCTACCAGGGCGGACATGTCCGGATGTTCCTTGAACGCTTTGGCGAGGTATTCAAAGAAAAGGGGCGTCTCAAACGGGGTGGGAATCAGCACGGGGTTCCAGCCCTTTTCCGCAAAGCTGAAAAAGCCCTTCTGCATTAACTGGTGGCCCTTCAACGGGTCCGGGGGGAGGCACAGGCCGACGGTCCGGTGCCCCTTGTTCCAGAGGTGCTGCGCCGCATGGTGCGTGGTGGCCGCCCAGTGGCGGTCCAGATAGGGCAGGTTGCTGCTCTGGTAGGAAGTGCCGCGCACGATGCAGGGAATGCCGTGCGTCTTGAACCAGAGCTGGGTCTGTTCCGAGGAGCGGTGGAGTATCCAGCAGACGCATTCGGATTTGGTCACCAGCTTGGCGAGACGCTTGTCCGGGTTGTTGCCTAAAATCCAGGGAGCTTCAAAAATGCGGACGCTGATGCCGTCTTCCTCCAGAATCTTGGAGATGGTGTACACCTCCGCCAGCACGCTTTGCGCCAGCCTCTTGAGGGGCTGGGGCGTCAGAAAGCCGATAATGCCCCTTTTTTCCTGAACAGGATGGGAGGGGACGGTTTTTCCCGCTCCTTCCTCCGTAGTTTTCAGGATGCGCCGCGGAACCTTGATGCGCGCGGGAGCGATCCATGCCTCCCTCTCCAGAAGAGCCAGAGCCTTTCTGACGGTCTCCCTCCCTACGGACAATCTGTGCCCGAGCTCCCGTTCGCCGGGCAGGATGTTGACCAGGCTGCCGCTGAGGATCATCTGTTTGATTTTATTGGCTACGGTTTCAACCAATGAAGATGCGGGCAACGAAGTCATACTCTTTTATATACGTACTGCCTTGCGTGAATTCGAGTCAATTGTAGGGATTGGTTCCGCAGCCAAATTCAGCGTGAATGTCCTTGTTGCGGTAAGTTGTTGGAATTCTGTAATCTAGATAAAAATATGAGTCCCTGGTCTTTTTTAATGTCGGAAAGTGGAGAAATCATGGGTAAAGGATATATTATTATCAATGGATTACATGTTTCCCGCGTTCGCAGGTGGGTGGTTTGTGATTATTTTATAAAATATTCATAATAAACATCTTGATTTATCTTTTCTGTCAAGCGGTGTCATTTTTTCATGCCGGTTGGCTCCGCATGCGGCGTGCCTCTCTCCGGGGAAGTGGCAGGAGGCATGCACGTATCAGCATGGATGATTACTGTCTCTTTTCCGGTGCTAAATCTGCTCAATGAAAGTGAATACCATACCGGGCGCGGCTTATGCGCTGACATGTACGGCAGCATGCTCTGTCCAGGCTCTTCTCTCCGATGCTTCTTGCCTGACTGTTCTGGAAACGGAAAACTCCGGACAGTATATCTTTGTGGCCCCTACGGATGCGGTGGAGGTGTCCGACGAACATGCACTGGTAACACAGACTTTTAAAGTAGCCGCTCTGGGATTGGCTGCCCAGGGCGGCATTCGGCTGGGAGAAGATGCCGTTTTGAAAAATCTGACGGCGGAGGCGTCCACCTTTTCCGGAACCGTCAATGCCAACGGCGGTATCAATGCCGTATCCGCGCTTGCGGCCGGAGCCTCCAACACCGGCCTCAACGCGGGCAGCCACGCCGTCATGTCCGTTCTGAGGAATGTGTACCATCTGGACCATGCGAACGGAACCGTTACCACCCTGGAGGGAAGCAACGTCAAGATGGAGCGTTCCTTGGCGGACTGGTGCGGGCTGTCCTGGGCGGGCACGCTGACGGCGCACAAATGCGTCCTGGTCAAGTCTGCCGTCACCAATACCAATTACGGAGGAGCCATCAGCCCTGCCGGAACCGGCAGCTATGCGCTGGTGATGTCTCTGCTTTCCGGTGTGAATTTGGCCGCGACTCAAACTAAATTCGGCTGGACCGGGTATTCCGGAACCGTCACCGCCACAACGGTGGAGAATATTCCCGGACCGCTTTTTTATGTGGATGTAGCCAGCAGAAAAGTGGTGGCCAGGTCCGGAGACGGACAGGTTGTAACGGAGCTTTCCTGGGCTGCCTTGAGCCTGGACTGGGTATCCCGGCTTGATTTGATTGCGGTTCCCTCTTCATCCGGTACCTGCAGTATTTATCTGGCCCGGCATACGGGGATAAGCTCCGGGCACGGGAACCACTACAATTTCAACCGCCGTCATCTTAATCCACAAGCTTATTACCTGGGGGAAGTTTCTCTGGGGCTCGTCAGCAATGACGTCCACTACGCTATTATAGATACTTGCTCCGCAGAGATGGCCATGTTCAGGGTAAGCGTCATCCAAGGGATTAATCCGGCTGACTATCTTAAAATAGAAACAATTTAACATGAAAGAATTACAATTTTATTTCCCGCGACCCGGCAAGTGGGATGAATTCACGTTGACTGCCGTTTTCCCGGATATGGCGGGGTTTGTTCAGAATCAGCGCTACAGGCACCGGGAGCTGACGCCGGAACAGTTGCAGGCTTTTTCCGAAGTAGTGTCCGCCCTTACCGTCCTGTCTGACGAATGGAAGGCCGTTCAGGCATGGGCGAGGCTGGATATGTGCATGACCGGCACATCCACGGAGGGTAGCGAAGGCATGGTCAAAACAGTGGAAGCGGTTACCCTGACCGTGGAAGCTGTCAATGGCCGGGGAGCCCGTAAACTGTTCACCAACGCAAATTATCCAGAATTTACAATTCCGGAAGCGGGGGCGGTGGCATTTTTCAAACATTTTACGGATAGCCGTCAATAGCAGGCAGCCCATCCGTTCTCGTTCAAGGGGGGATGCCCAAAGGCGGGAGCTTTCCGTTTTACGCCAATAGGCATGGATGCTCCGAATGGAGCAGGCGTCGCTGCATGCAGCTCATTTTTTAACCGCACAACGAGAGATTCAGCACGTCCGGATTCGCCATATTCGTCAGGAGCATGGACCATCTCTTTTTCTTATTCATTGCAATTCCCTATACAATTATGAATATTCCAATTAAACGATTATTCGTCAACGTGTTCCATGACATCTGCGAAGGCTCCGGAAAGGAGCTTCTCCACCAGATCTGCGTCTGGCGCAAGATGGGACTGGAAGTGCCACACGTTTCTTCCAGGGATTGCCTGGGCACTCTTAACGAATTTTGTGAAATCATACCGCATGCCTGAATCCATTTCCATTCTTCCTGCTCTCATTAAACTGGGTGGATTTCAATATTGCGCCAACCATGGCAACATAGGAGATTTGCTTATTGACATCGCCACGCGGCAGTTTTTCCGTCGCCATCATCTGCCAGCGCAGGAAAAACCTCATCGGCATGTGGTGTATGGCGGTGGCGGAAGGTTCGTGTCCTTTTACGGTTCTCTGGATGAGCAGAAAGAGGAACTGACGGCCCGCTCAGTGGAACGGTGCATTATCCTCCCGCACAGCTTTTATCAGGTAGATTCTCTTATTCGTTCCTTTGATGAAAGGCACCTGGTCTTTTGCCGGGAACAGCGTTCCCTGGATTATTGCCTTTCGCTCAATGAGCGGGCGCAATTTCTCCCGGCGGACGACATGGCTCTTTACTTCTGCCCTAATTCCTTGCCGTCTTTTATCCTGGAAGAAAAGGGAACTCCCGCTTGTCCGGAACCATGGGCGGTTTCCCTCCTGGAAAAAATCCGGGAATCCGTGCAGGAATCTTCTTTCTGCGCATTCCGCGAAAATTACTGGCAGCAGGGGGCTTTTCTGCCGCGCCGGGGCAAGGAGAGCGCCCTGCCTGCGGAATTGATCCTGGGACGTGATATTTCCGATCTTTGGAATGGCTGGGGCGACGGTTCTGCCGAGCAGGCTTTTCTAATAGGGGGCCTTCTCTCTATTCTGAAGGAATTGGACATCGTCATTTCAGACCGCCTGCACATCTGCATTGCAGGTCTGCTTGCCGGATGCCGGGTATACTTCCTGGACAACAACTACGGAAAACTTTCCGGAGTTTATCGTCAATCCCTGTCCGATCATCCAAGAGCGAATCTCCTTCCTCACTCTGAACTTTCCGTACTTTTTCCCGAGATATTTTCCCTTGTCCGCGAATAGTCTGTTTCCGTCCATAAGCTCCTCTCCAGGGAAAAGGCATGGACAGGAGATGTGATTCAACCTATGCAGTGGAGTAGCGAATATTGTGATGAGGAACTTACTCTCGTCTATTACAATTATCGTCATTACAATTCAGCTGACGGCAGGTGGATCAATAGAGATCCTATTGCTGAAAAGATAGGGAATAATGTTTATAGAATGATTCTCAATAATCCGGTCAAGCTTGTTGATTTACTTGGTTTAATAGAAAGAGGTCCATTTGATGGAAAACATCCTACTGTCAAATCGTGTTCCTTTGGAGAGTGTTGTCAAGAGAATATAAAAAGATTTTTCCAATGGTTCACGGCATCCAAAACACGTCGTGAAAGAGATTTTACAGATTATTGGAGAAAGTATGGTACAAAAGAATCATGGGATAATCATCGTACGGAATTTTTGAAAGCTAGGTTAAATGCGGTGAACTGCACTAAGATTATTTCTATAAAATAATTAATAATAAATTCATTACGATACATCCTGAATTGGAAGTAGTACGTGAATGGATAGACGAAGTGGCGTTGCTTACTGATCCTGGACCATTTCAAGTTCTAATTTCGGATCCTGGGCCTGTGCAAGAACCGGTTGGCAGTGGATGGGATGCATTTTGGGAAGGTGCATTTGCAGGAGCGCTAGCTGCTCTCATTGGTGGACAATTGAGGCCCCAAATTGCATTACCGGAGGAAATCGGTACTGTCCCAATTGGTGCTATTGTAGGAGGAGTTATGGCTTTATAATAAAAAGAATTAATTAATGGCAAAGATTGAAAAAAACATGATTGAAGCTCTCCTTGCACGGCCAACAAGCAAGCAGGTACTGGCCTTTGAAGGAGTCTTTTTGGAAGATTTAAATGATTATGTGAAATGGGCAATTGATTCTTTACATAATTCCCTGGGCGAAGAAATGGACGAAGCCCTGCTTTTGTTGAGTTCGCATTTTGGAGAGCCTTCAATTAATTATTTTGAGTTGAAGGACGATCTCCGAGCATTTGCCTCAGCCGCCAGAATAATTCCTCCAAAAGGCAAGGATGCCGTTAGGCTTTATTGTCTTGGATGTCTTCAAGATGTTGTCTGTGGTTTGAAAGGAGGAGTAGAATCTGAAAAAGACATGCTTCAGCATTTATCAGATTTACTTGGAAACTATACAGGGGTGGATGAATTTGGATTGATTCCGGAAATGGAATACCATTGGTGGCATCTTCAACAAGGAGAATCCCATGACGATATTGTAGGAGATTTTTGCAGGGAAGCAGAAAGACTAGTTCATTTGTTGCATGTAAAATTACATCGCGAGGGCGAATATTGGAAAATTACAGTAGAATAATTTTTAATATAAAGTATGTAATTACTGATGATTTTATTTATAGATATAGTGTTCCGGAAAAAGTTTCAAAAATTATATCTATATAAACACACAAGTGTTTCTTCTGGAAATTATTGCATTCAGTTTTCTGCTTCTTAGCCGAGAGCTGTTAACTGATAAAAGAAAACCCTGAAAGCTTAATGCTTTCAGGGTTTATTTATTGGTACCGCCGGTGGGACTCGAACCCACACTCTTTTGGAACTCGATTTTGAGTCGAGCGCGTCTACCATTCCGCCACGACGGCACGTGAAGTGGAAGAATTAAGCGGCAAGAGGGCTGTGGAGTCAAGAATTTCCTGTGGAATGTGGGAAGCCTGCCGAAAAAACGGAGGGAATCCGCGGTGGATTCCCTCCGGAATGTTTCCGAATGGGAAGAACGTTTAGAACGAATAGCGCACGGTGGCGTTAACGCTCTGGTTGGTCATGTGTTCCCTCTGTTCCAGATGGTAGAAGGTTCCGGCGCTCCAGGCGCTGGAAATGACCCAGTTCAGCCCCGCATGGACGATCAGGGCGTGGCGTCCCGGATGGACGCCGTCTACCCGGAAGGGCGTGCCGAAGGCGTCCGTTTTCACGGAAGCGTTGCGGCGGGAGACGTCTCCGGCGTAGGCAACCGTCACCTGCGGCAGCAGGTACTGGCCCCTGCCGACGGTGATCTGCTTCTGCCAGGTGACGCCGGCGGGGATGCTCCAGTTCTGCACGGAGCCGTCCTGGTACCAGGCGGTGCCGGAACCGGAATGCTCCCCGAAGGAACCCTGGGAGCCGTGCAGGAATTCAATGCCTGCGAAGGGTTTCAGCACATCCGTGCTGCTCAGGCGGATGTTCCAGGTTCCCTTCAGGCCGAAGCCGTACACGTCATCGTTCCAGGAGGCGGTGGCGGGTCTGCCGCCCAGCGTGCCGTCCGCATCGTTGTCCATGCGGCCGTAGGTGAAGTAGCCGTCAATGTCCACGCTGTTTCCACGGAGCAGGTCGCGGTGGTAACGCTGGTAAAGGGCCAGCATCAGGCCGTCCTGGTTCGCCTTGAACTGCTTGTCCGTGGAGTGGAAGGAACCGAAGGTCTGGCCGAAGGCCGCACCGGATATCCAGTTTTTCGTCCAGGCGTAGTCCAGGCCTACGGCATAACCGCCGCCCTTGTAGTCAAAGCCGGAGGCTCCCGTGGCGGAGGAAACGTTCATGAAGTCCCCCAGCCCGGAGAACCAGATGTTGCGCCTGCCCGGTCCGCGGAAATCCAGTTGGGAAGCCGCCGTATGGGCGAAGCTGTCCACCACCCGGACGGAGGACCACAGCGTGTTGGCGATGCGGGAGGCTTCTTCTCCGCGCAGGGCTTTCACGGCGTTGATGTTGACCTTGCCGCTGAAGATCAGGTGCAGCCCGTCGCCGGAAACCGTGAAGCCGGTATCCGTGACCAGGTCCGTGCGGCCCTTCAGCGTGGGGTCGATGCTGGTCAGGTCCCACAGGGATCCGTCCGGATCAATGACCGTATCGGGGTCCAGGTTGACCAGGGACAGGGAGAAGCTTTGTTCCTTGCTGAAAAGCAGGTTGTCCCCGATGACCACATTGACGTGCGCTCCATCCACATGGTAGGAGGAAGAGACGTTCATTTGGGAATAGGTGTCCGCTCCGGTATGGGCGGCGTCCGCCGCCGCCGTTCCGTTCACGATGAACGTGAGTTCCTGCACTCCCCCCCACGCGTTCAGGCCGCCCTCATAGTTGTGGTAGCCTGCGGAGGAGCCGGAGCCGATCACGATTTCACTGCCGTAATAGGTAACCTCTCCCTTGAAGGCGCCGGAACCGGAGACGGTGGAACCGCTGTTGGTTTCCACGCCGGATAGAACGGTGGAGCCGTTCAGCACCAGATGCCCCGGATTAGCCGGATGGGCGAATGCCTCACCCAGGCGGATGCTCCCGCCTTCCACGCCCAGACTGGCGTCCCTGCCGTCCAGAACGAGGGTGGCGTTGTTGCTGATGACGACGTTTTCCGCCGCATAGGAACCCTTGGCGACAACCTTCACATCCTGTGCCGTGACGTTGAGGTTCGCGAAGGCGCCTCCGTCGGCGGCGGAGGCGCTGTAGCCTGCCGTGCCGGAGTGTTCCCAGTTCAGGGTCTGTTCCTTTTCATCCTTGCCCGCCAGCGTCAGTTGTCCGGAAGCGCCGCTGACGGTTCCGGAGGAAATGACGGCGTCCGACTGGCTCAAGTCAGCCTCCCCGCCTTCCAGCACGATGCCGTGCTCAGGCAGGTTTTCCCCGATGATGACCTTGGAGCCTTCACCCACATGGATGCTTTCTCCGGGGTTGACGACGATGGGGGCGCCTTCACCCAGGAATACCTGGCCCTGGAGGCGGTAGCTCATGCGGTAGTTTTCCAGTTGGAAGTTGTCCACCCTGGCTCCGTACATGGCGGTGATGCCGTTCTTGATCTGGTCCAGCGTGACGACCCAGGCGGAATCCGTGGCGTTGAGCACCGTGGCGCCTACCGTGGCGTTTTGCGCCAGGTCCAGATTTACGTTCAGGCCGTCAAAGCCCACTTCCAGGGCCGTTCCCGCCGCATTCTGCACCAGGGTCCCGTTGAGCAGCGTCATGCCTTCCGCAATGGTGAGCGTGCCGCTGCCGGAGATGGAGCCCTGGTTGTTGACGACGGCCCCGTCACGGAGTATCTGGGAGTTCCCGGTCAAGGTGACGGCAGAGCCGTGGCCCACGTTGACCCGGTTGAACAGGCCGGCGGCTTTTTCCGTGGAGATGGTCCAGTTCGCTTCGTTGTCCGCACTGCCCACGTTGAGCGTGACGGAGGAATGGTGAGTGGCCGTATCGGACTTGCTGGTGTTGACGGTTGTCCGCACCGTGTAGTCAAACAGTCCCGGAGCGGCTTCCGTTCCGGACAGCAGCGTAATGGTATCCACGGAGCCTTCCGCTCCGGAGCCGCCCAGTTCCCAGATGCCGCTGATGGAAGCTCCGGCGTGGACGGTGACGTTGTCCGCCGTGTTTTCCGTGGAGAAGCCGGAACCCGTATTGGACCCGCTGTACAGGGCATACCCCGTTGCTTCGTCCCCCGTCGCCGTTGCTTCAATGACGCCGGTGGAACCGATGGTCGTCGTGATGCCGGCTCCTCCCATCAGGGCCGCCGCCGTGCTGCCGGCAGTTGCCGCTCTGACGGTTCCGTTGATAGTGCCGGTGGTCAGGGAGAATTCCGCCAGCAGCCCGTAGGCTTCCGCAGCTCCCGTGGAGGAGGCGGAGATGAAACCGCTGATGTTTCCCACGGACAGGGAGCCCGTGGAACGTGCCCCGGCGGCCGTTCCGGCCATGGCTTCCGCCCGGATGGAGCCGCCCACATTGCCGATGGTAATATTGGAATGGGTCTGGTAACCCCCTTCTTCTCCGGCGAAGAGGCCGTAGGCGTCCATGCCGTTGGTCGTGGCGGTAACGCTTCCCGTTGCTCCCATGTCGCCCAGCGTGATGTTTTCCCTGGCTTCAATGCCGATGGCGGAAAAGTCCTCGCTTTCATCATTGGAGCCGGAGGCTGCGGTGATTTGACCGTCCAGCCGGGTAATGTTCACCTGCCCGTAGTTGGACTGGATGCCTCTGGCTCCGTAGCCGCCGGCCGTCGCCGCGGAAATGCTGCCGGTGGAGGAAAAGGTGCCGATGTTGACGTCCTTGTAGCGCGGGCCCTGGTAGTCCATGGTATTTCCGTAGGCATACAGTCCCCTCGCATAGTTTCCTGTTCCCAGGTCCACGGAGATTTTGCCGGCCATCGTTCCAATGTCCAGGCGCCCCTGATAGGCGTAAATGCCATTGGAGGAGAAATTGGCCGTGATGGAGATGAGGGCGTCTTCCGTGATCGTTCCGATGGAGAGTATTTTCCCGTAGCTCCGGATGCCGGTGGCATTCGTTCTGGCTGCGGAGATGTTGAATGTTCCTGCCAGGGTGCCGATGTCCACATTGACTCCGGAGGAGGTGTCAATGCCGAAGGCGTTGTTTGCCGTGGAGGAGACGTTGAATACGGCATCCCCGGCAATCGCGCCAATGCTGAGGGTGCCTGATTTTCCCCAGATTCCGCGCACGTTGCTGGAGCCTGTCACGTTGAATGTGGCGGAGACCGTTCCCAGGGCCGCATCTGAGGCGGTTCTGGCTACAGTGGCGTCATAAGCGCCGGCCAGGTCTTCCCTGGCAGTATCCTGGGCATGGACCGTTCCCAGCATGCCGAGGCAGGCCAGGGTCATAGCCACAGCCTGCATCCGGTGCCTGGCGTGGCACGGTGTTTTTTCAGGAGTGTTGAACATTCCGGACTTCAAGGAGGCCGGACCATCATAGTCTGCTCCGTTCAAGCGGAGCGTGTTGGATGAATGCATGTGTATGGTCTGAATGCCGGAATACTCGCCGGCGGTTCATAAAATACTTCGGGGCTGGCGATCTGGCTCATTGCAGGTTTTTAAGCCGTGCAATATACAGTGGCGGTACCGCTCCGGATTCACACCGGATTCCCCATCTATTTCCTGCCCGTACCACGGGCTTCCCGGAAGCGCCTCCCGTAAATCATGAAGGCCCGGCCAACATACCACAGGGGCACGGAACGGTCAATCTCCGGCGCATTTCTTTATGTGAAAATGCGCAGACCGTTGAAATTCAAATCTTTTTTGCCTTCGCCCAGTTACATGGAGGGGAACCGTCCCTGGACGTCCTAACGTTTTTTCACGGTCAGGGGAAGCCCTGCCACCATGAAGTAAACTTCGTCCGCGCTTTTGGCTAGAAGCTGGTTGGCGATGCCAAGCCCGTCGCAGTAGTGGCGCGTTTCCGCGTCCGCCTGGCTGATGCCCATGCCGGTTTCAGAGGAGACCAGAACCCAGGGCACGGGGGATTGGGGGATAAGTTCCTTCAAGGCCTCTATTTCCTCAATCAGCGCTTCCTGGAACGGCTCGTAGTCCGTAGGGTCCTTCTGGGCGTACAGGGTATTGGAGGCGAGCAGGGTGACGCATTCCAGAATGACGCCGTCCACCTGATCCAGCAGGCCGGATTCCCGGACGGCGGCGGCCACATGGCGGGGGCATTCCAGCGTAAGCCAGCTTGCCGGGCGCCGTTCCCGGTGCTTGCGCACGCGGTATTCCATGGATCCGGCTCCGGGCCACACCTCCGCCGTGGCGACGTACAGGATTTTTTCCCCGAATCCGGCGGCTATCTGTTCGGCGTATTGGCTTTTGCCGCTTCTGATGCCGCCCAGGACGAGCGTCATGCGTGCAGGATTGGCGTCAGTGTTTGGAGATGTAGCGTTCATGGGATTCCAGCATGGCCTGGTGGGAGTTCAGAAAGTCGTCCAGGCTGAAGACTTCCAGAGTGATGAGGGGGGAGAAACGGATGTCCCACATGGGGTGGAGGATGGCGTCCAGCGTGGCGGCGGCCATGTGGTGCAGGGATTTGTGGTCCCGTTTTTCCAGCCCGTGCAGGTGGCACATGCGTATGTCCGGCAGCCAGAGCGGCAGCAGTTCTTCCGGCCGCAGGCCTTCCTTCCAGACATGGCCTATGTCAAAGCAGCGGGAATGGGGCGTGGCGGAGACCAGCTTGTCCAGGTAGTCGGTCGGGTGGCGTTCCAGGTTTTCCAGGGCCAGGCATTCCGGAGCGGGCAGATGGGGCGTGATTTGCTCCAGGCTGCGGAGGATGCGTTCCGTTTCACGCTCCGTAAGATGGGGGCGCATGTCCGGGCCGGGAATGTGGTCCGTAACCACGTGCATGACCCACGTGTGGGGCTCCAGTTCCCGGGTCAGGTCAATGGCGCGGATGATGTTTTCCGTGTAGCGGCGCCCTGATTCCTCCGTGGCGAAGCCGCCGTCCGTGGGCAGGTGGACGTTCCACTTGACCCCGGCGTCCGCGGCGATTCCGGCCAGCTCCCGGATTTCCGCCGGGGTAATGAGTCCCTCCCCGTGGTCTCCGGCTTCCAGCAGGAGCAGGGCGATGTCATCCGCGTAATGGACGCATTCCCTGATGGCGGGGACGTAGTAGTCCGGGATGATGAAGGAGGTGCAGCCGATGTTGAGGCCCGGGACGCGGCATTTGTGCGGAGTTTTCATAAGGTGCAGAAGGTGAGCAGGACGAGCCATTCCGTGCATTCCACGGTGCAACCGAACACGTCCCCGGTGACGCCTCCCAGGCGGCGGCGGGCATACAGGAGCAGGGCCGTGGAACCGGCCAGGGCCGTGAGCAGGGCGTACAGCCCGTGCCACCCTGCCAGCGCGCAGGCAGCCAGGGTGACGGCGGCGGCTATCAGGGCGTGGACGGGGCGCGTCCCCTGCTTGAAGGCTTCCCCCATGCCGCCGGGGCGCGCGCCCGGAAAGCGCATGGCGATGAAGATCTGGCTGCGCGCCAGCAGCCCGGCCAGCGCGCACGCCGTGAGCAGCAGCTCCCATGAACCGAAGGCCGCCAATGCTGCCAGCGCGGCGCCCTTGAAGGCCAGGTTGAAGAACAGGGCCGTGCCGCCGAAGGTACCCAGGCGGGAGTCTTTCATGATTTCCAGCCTGCGTTCCCTCGGCACTTCCACGGGCAGTCCGTCCCCGCAGTCCGCCACTCCGTCCAGATGCAGGCCGCCCGTGATGGCTACCCAGCAGGCGCAGCCGATGACGCCGCAGACCAGCGGGGGGAAGAGCAGGGTAGCCGCCCAGGTCAGGCCGCCTGCCAGCCCCCCCACGACAAGGCCGACCAGCGGGAGCCATGCGGAGATGCCGTTCAGGTCGTTTTGCAGCGGCCACGGGCCTACGGGCAGCCGGGTCAGGAAGCCGAAGGCGGAGCGGATGGTGGTAATGACGGCCATGGTGCAGGGAAAGGGAATATTTAGCGCGGAACGGTGATGTCCAGTTCCGGCAGGGTTTTCATTTCAGACAGCACGCGCGTGGCGGCATCCAGCAGCGGAAAGAACAGCGCCGCCCCCGTGCCTTCCCCCAGGCAGAGGCCCAGGTCCATGTACATGGTGACGCCGATGTGGTCCATAATGAGCTTGTGCCCCGGTTCCGCGGAGTTGTGGGAGCCGATGAAGTACTGAGCCGCTTCCGGCCGGATGCCCTGGGCGATGGCTGCCGCCGCCCCGGCAATGAAGCCGTCAATGACGATGGGGACGCGCAGGGAGGCCGCGCCCAGCATCAGCCCGGCCATGGCTCCTATTTCCGGTCCTCCTACCTTCGCCAGCACGTCGATGGCGTCGGAGGGGTCGGGCTTGTTCAGGGCGATTCCCTGTTCGATGAGCTCTATTTTTTTACGGATGACTTCCCCCTTGACGCCGGAGCCGCGCCCCGTCACGGTTTCCACCGGGGTGCCCGTGAGCACGGCCACGATGGCGGAGGAGGGCGTCGTGTTGCCGATGCCCATTTCTCCGGCGGCCACGATGTCCAGCCCCCTGGCTTTTTCCTCCCGGGCCATGTCGATGCCCACTTGCAGGCATTCCAGTGCCTGTTCCCTTGTCATGGCCGGGCCCCTGCTGAAATCGCTGGCTCCGTGCATGACCTTTCTTTTCACCAGCCCCGGCAGGTCGCCGAAGTCGTAATTCACGCCCACGTCCACCACGGAGAGGCGGGCTCCCGCGTTGCGCGTGAAGGCGTTGATGGTGCCGCCGCCTTGAAGGAAGTTGCGGGTCTGAATGTAAGTGACGTCCGTGGACGTCAGGCTGAGGCCGTGGTCGGCAATGTGGTGGTCCGCGGCGAAGAGGACCACGGCCTTGTCCTTCAGGCGCGGCGCGGGATTGCCGGTCATGGCGGCAATCTGGATGGCTACGGGTTCCAGCTTCCCCAGCGCGAGGGGGGGCTTGGCCAGTATTTTCTGATGTTCCAGGGCGGTTTTGGCGGCCTGTTCGTCCAGCGGGGGAATATGCAGTTTGTTCATGATGGTCAGAAGCGGGGAATGAAGAAAAGGATGAGGGAGAAGATCAGCGTGCCCGCGGCGGCGGTCACCCACATGAGGCGTATGGCCAGGGCCAGGTCACTGACGGCGGCTTCCGTGCGCCCGGTTCCTATCCACGGGTAGTCCGCAGGAACCCCCTTGTAGGAGACCGGACCGCCGATGCGGAGGCCCAGCGCGCCCGCGAAGGCCGCCTCGCTCCAGGCGGAGTTTGGGCTGGCATGGGCGCGGCGGAAGGTCCAGCCCGTGGTGAATGCCCTCCGGGCGGAGGTTCCCTTCACGAAGAGGGCCGCCAGGGAGATGCACGGCAGGATGAGGCGCGCGGGGATAAAGTTGAGCGCATCGTCCGTGCGTGCGGCAAAGGTGCCGAAATGTCTGTACTGGTCGTTCTTCTTTCCCCACATGGCATCCAGGATGTTGAAAACGCGGTGCGTCAGCGCGGCGAAGGCCGCCCCGGAGGCGCCCCCTGCCAAGCAGCCTGCCGCAGCCCAGAACAAGGTGGAAAAGACGCCGTCCGTCAGATTTTCCGCCACGCTTTCAATGGCCGCCCTGGCCATGCCGTGACGGTCCAGCCGTTCCGTGTCCCTCCCTACGATCATGGAAACGGCGTGCCGCGCCTCGCCGTCCTTCCCGCTGCGCAGGGCGTTCGCCACCCGCAGCGCATGTTCCGCCAGGCCGCGCGGGGCCATGCAGATGTAAATGACCAGAACGGCCGGAATCCAGGGAATCCACGGGGAGGGGAAGACGGAAAAGGGAAGGCAGAATACCGCGCAGGCAAGCCATGCGGCGGCGCAGGTTCCTAAAGCCGCCGCCGTTCCCGCCGTAAAAGTCCCTCCCCACAGCCGCCGTGCCAGGGTTTCCGCGCGGCGCGCGCACCAGCCGATCAGGCAGACGGGATGGAACCTGTTGGGCGGATCCCCCGCCAGAATATCCAGCAGAAGGGCCGCAGGCAGGATGAACGGGCACGGAAGCATGGGTCAGCGTTTCAGTTGAAGAATACGGTAGATGGCCTTGAGGTCCAGATGCTCCCGGACTACGTCCGCCAGGCGGTCCAGCGCGCCGTCCAGGTCATAGGAGGCGTGCAGGGATGGATTGGGGGACAAACCGGAATCCACTCTGACCATGTTGATGAACGCGCGGCGGAACTCGTCGCCGTCCAGAATGCCGTGCAGGTACGTGGCCCAGATTCGGCCTTTGCCGTAGCCGCAGGGGGAGCCGTCTTCCCGGAACATGATGGGGACGCTCGCTCCCTCATGGCGGGTGACGCCGTGGTGGATTTCATAGCCCGCCGCGGGAGGGGCCAGCGGCGTGCTTGCCCGGCGCACGTTGAGCAGGGTTTTGGCGGCGGCGAAAGTGGTGGAAAGCTCCAGCAGGCCAAGCCCCGGCGTCCGTTCCTCCGCGGATTCCATGTGCAGCGGGTCCAGAATGTCCGTTCCCAGCATTTGCAGGCCGCCGCAGACGCCCAGCATCCACTTTCCCTGTTCAGCGTGCCGGCGGATGGGTTCTTCCAGCCCTGCGGCGCGCAGTCCGGCCAGGTCCGCCGCCACGCTCTTGGTGCCGGGCAGGATGACCAGGTCCGGGTTCCCCCATTCCTCCCGTGTCCGCACCTGGCGGAGGCGAACGTCCGGCTCCGCCGCCAGCGGGGCGAAGTCCGTGAAGTTGGAGACGTGGGCGGGCATCACTACGGCCACGTCCAGGCAGTCCGCGTGCCTGGCTTGCTCGTCCTGTTCAAAGGGCAGAGCGGCCCGGTCCTCTTCCGGAATGCTGATGTTCCGTATCATCGGGATGACGCCCAGCACGGGCCTGCCCGTACGGTCCAGCATGTAGCTGTGCGCCGGGGCCAGCAGCTCCGGGTCTCCGCGGAACTTGTTGACCACAAAGCCCGCCAGCAGCTCTTTTTCCCAGGGGGCGAACGTCATCCACGTCCCCAGGAAGGAGGCGTACACGCCGCCCCGGTCAATGTCCCCGGTGAGCAGAACTTTGGCGCGCGCATAGCGGGCCATGTTCATGTTCACCACGTCTGCGGATTTCAGGTTGATTTCTCCGGGGCTTCCGGCCCCTTCCAGGCAGAGGACGTCATACTCGTCCGCCAGGGAATCGTACGCCCGGCGCACGTCCGGCCAGAAGCGCCTTTTGGCCGTAAAATATTCCCGCGCCTCCATGTGGCCCACGGCGCGCCCCATCACGATCACCTGGGAGCCGGTGTTGGAATGGGGCTTGAGCAGGATGGGATTCATCCTGGCATCCGGGTCGATGCGGCAGGCCTGGGCCTGCACCATCTGGGCGCGGCCCATTTCCTCCCCCAGCGCGGTTACGCCGGAGTTGAGGGCCATGTTCTGCGCCTTGAACGGGGCCACCCGGTGGCCGTCCTGAAGAAAAATGCGGCACAGGGCCGCCGTGAGCACGCTTTTTCCAGCATCGGAGCAGGTGCCCTGAATCATCAGGGCCGGTTTGGGCAGTTTGCGGAGAATGGCGGGGCCGCCTCCCTTCAGCTCGGCCCGCAGGGCCTCTGCCAGCAGGGCGTGTTCTTCCGGCGTGCGGACGCCTGCACGGAACCAGCCGCCGTTTTCCAGCCCCGGATAATTGGAGCAGTCGCGCAGCGCGATGCCGTGGTTTTTCAGGAGCCGGGCGGCCAGGCCGGAAGGCGCCCCCGCCAGACGGAAGAGCAGGAAGTTGGCCCCGGACGGCAGCACGGCGGCGCCCGGCAGGGCAGAAAGCCTGCGGAACAGGTCTTCCCGGCGTTCCCGGTTCAGGGCGCGTTCCCCGTCCGCCCATGAAGGCGGCTGTTCCAGCACGGCCCGCGCCGCAGCCGCCGCAAAGGCGTTCACGTTCCACGCGGGCAGGGACTGCCTCAGCCGTTCCGCCAGCGGAGCGGCGCAGACGGAAAAGCCGCACCGGACGCCGGCCATGCCGTAAAATTTGGTCAGGGAACGCAGGACCACCAGGTTGGGCAGAAGGGCCGCGTCACGGAGAAGCGATTCCGTTCCGTCCGCATAATCAATGAAGGATTCGTCAATAATCCAGATGACTCCGGGGCGGTCCCGCACGGCCTGGCGCAGGGCCGGAACGTCCAGCAGGCCGCCGGACGGATTACAGGGATTCGCCAGGAAAACGGCGCTTCCGCCTGCGGCCTGTTCCGCCGTCAGGAGGGGAGACGGAATGAAGGAATTCCGTTCCTCCGTCCGGATGGAAAGAACGTCCGTGCCATGGCGCAGGCAGGCCAGCCTGTATTCGGAAAAAGCGGGTTCCGGAATAACGGCCCGTTTCAATTCCAGCGCGCGCGGGAGGGCGTGAATCAGTTCGTTGGCTCCGTTGCCGAAGGTGAAGCAACCGGAAGGCAGCCCGTAATGAACCGCTGCCAGTTCCCGCAGCTCCGCCATGTCCGGGGAGGGGTAGGGAACGGCTGCATCCATGGCCTTCCACAGCGCGGAGGCAATGAACTCCGGCATTCCCTCCGGCCTCAGGTTGACGCTGAAATCCAGAATCTCCCGTTCGGGCCGTCCGGCGTCCGCCGCCAGGGATTTTAAATCTCCTCCGTGTGAAAAACTGTTCATGCCGTAGTAGTAGAGACCGGAATTCCGGACGTCCGCGCGTGCCGGGAAAAGGAAGGAAACGCCTTGAAGAGACGGTTTTTCCGGGAGTTGGGAACTCCGCTGAAAACGGAAATCCTTCCCCGCTGCGGGAAGGAGGGTGCAAGGCGCGTCATGGGCGCATCATGTCCTGTTCGCGCCGGGGGTGACAAGACAAAAATGGAGAACTCCGGTTGGAAAAACGGGATGGCGCGCGGCGGCTGAAAAAAGGAAGCGTCCATAAAGCGGCGGAATGTTCAAAGAAAAATTTTTTTGGCTTGTCATACCGGTCTCTTTGGTATTTCATCCGTCTCATGAACCCTTATGGGAAGGGTTACAGACCTCAGGGACGCCCGTAGCCGGGCAGGAAATAGATTGGGGAATACCGGTGTGAATCCGGAGCGGTACCGCCACTGTAAGCGAGCCTGTCTCGCAAGCCAGAAGACCAGCCTGTGGGGTTGTCCAACTGTTCGGCGAGTTACCGAACGTAAGGCACCACAACCATGCTTTATACGAAGAAAGCCCTTCAGATGGGCGCTATTGCCGTTGGCCTTGCCGCATTCGCAGGCCAGTCCTCTCTTGCCGAGTCCGCTAAAAAAGAAGACTCCAAGCCCTCCGCCAGTTCGGAAACCATGCAGGTCATGCCGGAATTGACCATGGCGTCCCACTTTACGGGCGTGCCGTACAACCGGTCCGGGGTATCCGTTTCCATCATCAATCCGGAAGAATTCCAGAAAGCGGGCATTGAAACCCTGACAGGAGCCCTTTCCCAGACTCCCGGCGTCTTCACGCTGGACGGCGGCGGCACCTGGCAGCGCGGTTCCGTGAGCAACACCGTCATCCGCGGGATGAACAAGGAAACCTACACCCTGACCATGGTTGACGGCATGCGCATCAGTGATGTCAACATGTCCGGCAACAAGCTGCTGGGGATCACCAATCTGTTTACGGTGGGCAATGTGGAAGTGGTGAAGGGCGCCCAGGGCGCCGTCTTCGGTTCCGGCGCCATTGGCGGCGTTGTCGCCATGGACACCCCGGAAGGGGAAGGCGATCCCGTGACCAGGATTTTTGCGGAAGCCGGTTCTTTCCATTCCTTCAACAGCTACGCGACTTCCTCAGGCAAGATCAAGAAGCTTTCCTACTTTGTGGGCGTGGGGTTTGAATCCACGGAGAACGATCCCACCATTTATCCGGCCATTTATGACAACCGGAAAGGCATGAACGACTTCCGCCAGTGGCAGGAAGCCGTGCGCCTGGGCTATGACGTCAATGACAAGGTGAAGGTGGGCTTTACCTACCGCCGTCTGGACTCCTACTTTGAATACCCCACCCCGTATGTGGATTACGACCAGTGGCCCGCCGTGACGGACCCCCACCTGTACAACACGGAAGACAAGAACCGCAGCAATCTGGTGACGGGGCGCGTGGATGCGGAAATTACCAAGCTGTGGTCCACCAGCTTCATGATCGGGCATTACAACATGGATTATTCCGCGCACACGCCGGGCTTCGATTTCCAGCCCAACGTGATGCGCAACCGCCGCTTCCAGACGGAATGGCGCAATGCTCTTACGTGGAACAAGGAATGGAAGACGGTCGCCGGCATGGCCTGGGACCGCTCCGACTACATGAGCGAAAACAATTACGTGGCCAAGGATGAATGGCAGAGCACGCTTGCCTTCTTTGCGGAGCAGATGTGGGCGCCCACGGACAACTTTGACGCCAGCGTGGCCCTGCGCCTGGAGCATGATTCCGTCTGGAACAACCACTTCACGTGGCGTTATTCCAATTCCTGGAAGGTGACGGGCAAGGATTCCCCCACCCGTATTTTCGGTTCCGTGGGTTCCGGCTTCCGCGCCCCCACCTACTTTGAACAGTACGCCGCCAATTACGGCTACGTGGGCAATCCGGACCTGGACGTGTCCAAATCCCTGGGCGGAGACCTGGGCGTGGAACAGCGCCTGGCGGACAACCATTACGCTTCCGTGACGGGGTTCTGGACCCGCATCAACGATGAAATCGGCACCAGGAGCGTAGGTACCTGGCCCAACTCCTACACGACTTACGACAACTTCTCCCACGCCACTTCCTATGGCGTGGAAGTAGCGTTCAAGGGGCAGTTCAAGGATGCGTGGAACAGCGGCTATTATGCCAACTACACCTTCACGATGCCCAAGCGCGACTCCATCGGCAACTATGAAACCGTCCAGATGGCCAATACCGCCCGCCACACCATCAACGCGGAGGTTTACACCTCTCCGGTTGAAAAACTGACGGTCGGCTTCGGTGTAACCTCCGCCATGGGACGCACGGACTACAACTATGCCCGGCTGGACAACTTCTTTACGGTGCGTTTGTTCGCCAGGTACCAGGTGACGGACAATGTGGCGCTCCATGTGCGTGTGGAAAACCTGTTCGACCAGAATTTCATCATCACGAATGACTATAACTTCGGACCGCGCCAGGCCCGGGGGCTGGGAGTCTTCGGCGGCGTGACGGTCGAATTTTAATTGCTTTTCAGGACTAATTGTTGATTGCACCCCCATCTTCCGTCTTGCGGGCTGTTTCAGGCGAAGGGAACAGCTTCGGGCGGAAGATGGGCTTTTTGTTTTCCGGTGGTTCCGGAATCGGTTAACATGCGGCGGTAATCTGAGCTGTGTTTCGCTGGCTGTACATTCTGGGGGCGCTGGTCCTCGCCGTCTTTCTTGCAGGAGTTTTTTACTTCTCCCAGCGGGAAGCGGACGTTTGGCATGAGGCCTCCGGTCAGGCGGACGGCAGGGGCATGCCTGCCGTATTTGACGGCTTCGTGGAACGGTGGAACAGGTCTGTGGAACGGGAACTGCTCCGGGAACTGGCAGGCGGCGAGCGGAAGAAAAGCCTGCTGTCCGTCTCCCGTGGCGATGGGGATGGGCGGCGTCTGGCCGAGCAGGAGCGTTCCGTGGAACGCATCGGCAGAAGGCTGGAGCTGAAAGACCATATCCGCCAGCTTCCTCTGGAGGAGGTTCCTGCGGGATTGGAATGGCATACCGGAATGGAGGAACCGGAAGTGGGTGACCCCCGCGCCGTGAAAGGGGGGCTGGTCCGGCTGTGGATCAATACGCCGTTTCCCGGAACCCTGCGGGCGTTCGGACCGGGAAGCGAAAACTTTTTCAACTATTCCGCCATTGATAACGTGTGGCTTCCCCTGGTGGGGCTGCATCCGGAAACCTTCCGGCCCATTCCGGGGCTGGCGGACCGCTGGGCCGTCTCCGCGGACGGGAAAACCGTTTTTTACCATCTGGACCCGGAAGCGACGTACTCGGACGGCCGTCCTGTAAATGCGCAGGACTTCCTGCTGAATATCTGCCTCCGCACGTCCGGCTTTGCCCGGGACCCCTTCTGGACCACCCTGTTCCGTTCCACGTATGACCAGATTACGGTGTACGGGGATTCCGTCATTGCCCTGACGCTGCCGTCCCCCGGGCCGCTGCTGCCCTACATGGCCTGTGTGGATTTCCATCCGGCCCATCCCGGTTTTTACCATGATTTCAATTCCCTGTTTCTGGAACGCTACCAGTGGAAGGCGCCCCCGAATACGGGGGGCTACGTGGTGGTTCCCGGTAAAATACGGATAGGCGAGCGCATTACCCTGGCCCGCGTGAAGGACTGGTGGGCGAAGGACAGGAAATACTACCGCTATTCCTGCAATGCGGACCAGGTGGAGCATGTATTTGTAAACCTGGAAAACAAGGCGGTTGAAATGTTCCGCCGCGGGGAGCTGGACATGATGAACGTCCGCAAGCCGGAAGTGTGGGAAAACAGGCTGGAACTGCCGGAAGTGCACCGGGGCTACATAGACAAGTACAGCCTGGAAGCCGGTTATGCCTGCCCCCCGTACGGCCTGTATCTGAACTGTGCGGACAAGCTTCTGAAAAACGCCGGCATTCGCAGGGGGCTGGCGCATTCCGTGAACATGGGCATGGTGATTGATACCCTGTTCCGCGGGAATATGAGAAGGCTGGGCTCCTACATGGAGGGGTACGGCGATCTGACGCTTCCGCTGAAAGCGCCGGAATACGGCAAGAAAAAAGCCATGGAATATTTTGCCCGCGCCGGCTACCGGGAAATGGGGGAAGACGGCGTGCTGAAGAATGAACGGGGGGAACGGCTGGTGGTGGAACTGACCTTCGCGGACTCCTCCACCCTGATGACCAACGTCTGTTCCATTCTCCGGCAGGAGGCCCTGAAATGCGGGGTGGACCTGCGCCTGGACCCCCTGACCTATAATGTCTGTTCCCGGAAGGTATTTGAAAAACGGTACCAGGCCGCCCTGTGGGCGTGGCCGCTCCAGACGCCGTTCCCCCGGCTGTATGAAACCTTTGCTTCCGAGCTGGCGTACGATGCCCGCGGCAACCCCGTGGGCAACACGAACAATATCTTTGCCGTGGCGGACACGGAACTGGATGCGGCCCTGGACGCGGAGCGGAATGCCCCGGATGGCGCCGCCCTGAAAAAAGCCCTTCACCGCGCCCAAAAGCGCATTCATGAACTCTGCGTCTGGATTCCCGGCTGGCGGGAACCCTACACGTACGTCGCCTGCTGGCGCTGGATACGCTGGCCGGAATCCCCCACGCGGTTCTGTTCCCCCCGGATTTACAACCCCCTGGAATCCCACTTGTACTGGGTGGATGAAAAAATGAAGAAGGAAACGCAGGAGGCCCGGCGCCGGGGCGTTCCGTTTGAGGAAAGGCATCAGGTGATACGTGTTGAAAGACCGGATGACGCCGCTCCGTAATAAAACCAGGCCGCCGGCTCCTTTTTAAATTGAAAGGAGGCGGTTTTTCATCATAATTCCCCTTATTATTCCCTAGAACCGTTTATTGACTCCATTATCATGAAAATATCACTTTTTTCCGCCCTGTTTCTGGCAGGCCACCTTTGCATGGCCGCTCCCATGCCCCTGCCGGAATCCAATGACGGCGCCAAGCATGTCTTCACCACCAACCAGGAAAACTTCCTGATGGACGGAAAGCCTGTCAAAATCATCTCCGGGGAAATGCACTACCCGCGCGTGCCGCGTGAGCACTGGCAGGACAGGTTCCAGCGCATGAAGGCCATGGGCATGAACACCGTCTGCACCTATCTGTTCTGGAACGTGCATGAACCGGAACCCGGCAAGTGGGACTTTTCCGGCAACCTGGACTTTGTGGAATTCATCAAGGAGGCGCAGAAGGCCGGCCTGTGGGTCATCGTGCGTCCGGGCCCTTACGTTTGCGCGGAATGGGAATTCGGCGGGTTCCCCGGCTGGCTGCTGAAGGATGAAGACCTGAAGGTCCGTTCCCAGGACCCCCGTTTCCTGGAACCGGCCATGGCTTATCTCAAGAAAGTCTGCTCCATGCTGGAACCGCTCCAGATCACCAAGGGCGGCCCCATCATCATGGCCCAGGTGGAAAACGAATACGGCTCCTACGGCTCCGACAAGGACTACGTGAAAAAACACCTGGAAGTCATCCAGAAGGAGCTTCCGGGCGTGGTGCCCTTTACCTCGGACGGCCCGAACGACTGGATGATCAACAACGGCACGCTGCCCGGCATCGTTCCCGCCATGAACTTCGGCGGCGGAGCCAAGGGCGCCTTTGCCAACCTGGAAAAGCACAAGGGCAAGACTCCCCGCATCAACGGCGAATTCTGGGTAGGCTGGTTTGACCACTGGGGCAAGCCCAAAAACGGCGGCAGTACGGAAGGCTTCAACCGCGACTTGAAGTGGATGCTGGAAAACAACGTCTCCCCCAACCTCTTCATGGCGCACGGGGGCACCTCCTTCGGCTTCATGAACGGGGCGAACTGGGAAGGGGCCTACACGCCGGACGTGACCAATTACGACTACGGCGCGCCCATCTCTGAAAACGGAACCCTGACGGACCGCTACCGCACGTTCCGCCAGACCATTCAGGACTATTACGGTGATACGTACAAGCTCCCGGAACCGCCCGCGCAGCCGGAAATGATGGAGCTGCCGCCCATCACGTTCACGGAGAAAGCCGGCATGTTCAACCGGCTCCCGCAGCCTGTCATCCGCAAGGAACCCGTGCACATGGAAGCCCTGGGGCAGAGCCTGGGCTTCATCCTGTACCGGACGAAGGTGAACGGCCCGGTGAAGGGCGAGTTGAAGATGAACAACATGCAGGACCGCGCCATCGTTTACGTGGACGGCAAAAGGCAGGGTGCGGCGGACCGCCGCTACAAGCAGGACGCCTGTGACGTGGTCATTCCCGCGGGTCTCCATACGGTGGACATCTTTGTGGAAAACATGGGCCGCATCAACTTCGGCGGACAAATCCAGGGAGAACGCAAGGGAATACGCGGCCCCATCACGCTGGACGGGAAGAAGCTGGAAAACTTCCTCATCTACAACCTCCCTTGCAAGGGCGTGGAGCTTCTGTCCTTCTCCGGCAAGAAGCCGGGCGGCGACCAGCCCGTGTTCCACCGTGGATATTTCAACGTCTCCAACCCCAAGGATACCTACCTGGACATGCGGGACGGCTGGAAAAAGGGCGTCGTGTGGGTGAACGGCCACAATCTGGGCCGCTTCTGGTTCATCGGCTCCCAGCAGGCGCTTTACTGCCCCGGCGAATACCTGAAACCGGGGAAAAATGAAATCGTGGTGCTGGACGTGGACGGCGGCTCCGGCACGGTGAAAGGCGTGAAGGAAGCCATTTACGAAGTCAACAGGGACCCTGCCATGGCGGACATCTTCCGCGTGGGCAAGCCCGTAGCTCCCGCTGCCAGCCAGCTCGTGCACAAGGGAACCTTCGCCAAGGGCGCGGACCAGCAGGAAATCAAATTCCGCGCTCCCGTCCAGGCCCGCTACATCGCCCTCGTCAGCAAGAACGCCCATGACAACGGTCCGCACGCCGCCATTGCGGAGCTGAATTTCCTGGATGCCTCCGGCAACCTGCTTCCCCGCGAACAGTGGTCCGTGGTCTATGCGGATTCCCATGAAACGGCGGGGGAAGCCGCCCAGGCGGGCCTGGTGATGGACAACCAGCCCACCACCTACTGGCACACCAAGTGGCAGGGAGACAATCCCAAGCACCCGCACATGATCGTGCTGGACCTGGGCAAGGTGCAGAAGCTCTCCGGCTTCCGCTACCTGCCGCGCCAGAACCGGGAAAACGGCCGCATCAAGGACTATGAAGTCTACGCGTCCCCCAAGCCGTTCAAGCCTGCCAAATAAGGATTCCCGGAAATCCTGATCTTTCCAGGGCCGCTCCATCCCAAAGGATGGAGCGGCCTTTTTCCTTTTGGATCACTTTTGGAGGCAACAGAATCTTCACGCGAACGCGGCATGCGCTGGTTTTAAGAACACGTGTTTGCTGATGCCTTGGTTACCGCATGGCATGCGTCTCCCCCCCCCCGGCATGAAAAAGGCGGCTCCGTGGTGTACGGAGCCGCCGGGAGGCAGTAATGAACTCAATGATTAATTGTTAGAAGTTCCAGGAGAAGCCCAGCTTGATGGTGTGGTAGCCGGGATCACTGTAGCCCTGAATCTGGTAATATTCATAGCCGATCAGGAAGTCAGCGCTCTTGGAGATGCTGAACTTGAACCCGGCCTGGGCTGCCCAGGAAAACTTGGTGGTGGAGATGGTGTGGGAACGGCTCCCGTCTTCCAGCCCGTGGATGGTGGTTTTAATGTCTCCGTACGTGGCGCCCGCCTTGCCGCCCAGATAGAACATCGTGTAATCGCCGATGGGGAGGTTCAGCGTATAACCGGCCATCATCGGAACGTAGGTGGAGCGGACGCTGGCGGTATAGGGGCCGCTGATGCCCAGGTCATGCACGCTGGGATGGTGGGAGCCTGCCAGAATGCCGCCGTTCAGGGAAATCTGATGAACAATGCTGCCGGTTTCAATGTAATTGAAAATGCTCAGATTGCCGCCGGCCACGTTGGGCATGGCATCCTTGGTGGCGATGCCGTAAGCTCCTTCCAGGGACATGCCGAACTGGCCGTCGTATTTGTCGGCGTGGTAGGCATTGGCGGCGGACACGGAGGCCACGAGGGCCAAACCTAGCAGTATAGTCTTGTTCATATGGGGATAAATGGTGAATTTAACTGTGGTTCATTCTTGGCAGTTTTCTCTTTTGAAGTCAAACATGAAATGTCAAATTTGCATGAAATCCCCGGGCGCCGGGAGATGAAGTTGCCAGAACGGGCCCGGTGGGGTACATTCTGCGCCATGGAACAACAAGCGTGTGATTTGCTGGTGACCGCTTCCCGCATGCTGGCGGGCGCGGGGCAGGCCGGCGCCGCCGGAAATGCGGCCGTCGCCGTCCGGGACGGGAAAATTCTGGAAACGGGGAGCGCCGCGGAACTGGAAGCCAGGTGGAAGCCTGCCGCCCGCAGGGACCTGGGAAATGTCCTGCTGATGCCGGGGCTGGTCAATGCCCATACGCACGTTCCGATGACCTTCTTGCGCGGCTTTGCGGATGACCTGCCTCTGATGGAATGGCTGACCGGGCATATTTTCCCTGTGGAAGCCCGCCTGACGGACAGAATCGTCTCCCTGGGGGCGCGGCTGGGCATGTATGAAATGATGCGGACGGGCACGACGGCTTTTGTGGACTCCTATTTGCTGGAAATCAACGTGCTCCGGGAGGCGGAGCGCATGGGAATGCGCTGTGTGGGCGGGGAGGCTCTTTTTGCGTTTCCCTCTCCGGCGTACGGCGGATGGGATGCGGCGGAAGCCCTGTACCGGGAGCAGGCGGCGCGCTTTGCGGGCCGCGGCAGGGTGCAGGTGGCCCTGATGCCGCACAGCGTATACACCACCAGTGACGACGTGCTCCGGCGTTCCATGAAGCTGGCGGAGGAACTGGACCTGATGCTGCATATCCATCTGTCCGAATCCGCTGGAGAAGTGGAGCAGTGCCGCTCCCTGCACGGGGACAGGCGCCCGGTGGCTTATGCCCGGGACATGGGGCTGCTGAATGAACGCACCGTGCTGGCCCACATGGTGGACGTGACGGATGAGGAACTGGAACTGGTAGCCTCTTCCGGAGCGGCAATCGCCCACAACCCGGTCAGCAATTTGAAACTGGCTTCCGGCTTCGCCCGCGTGCGGGACATGGCGCGGGCCGGCATTTCCGTCTCCCTGGGAACGGACGGAGCGTGCAGCAACAACAGCCTGGACATGTTTGAAACGATGAAGCTGGCCGCCCTTCTTGCCAAGGGATGCAGCGGGGACGCTACCGCGGTGCCCGCCACGCAGGCGCTGAACATGGCCACGGCGGAGGGCGCCCGCATCTTCCGGACGCCGGGGCTGGGGACGCTGGCTCCGGGAGCTCCCGCGGACATGGTTGCCCTGGACCTGGATGAACCGAACCTGTGCCCGATTTTCAACGAAGCGTCCCATGCCGTTTATGCCGCTTCCGGCAAGGACTGCGTGTTCACCATGGTGGAAGGAAACATCCTGTACGACTGCGGAACCTACACGGACGGCCTGTACGCAGACACCGCCGCGGAAATGCGGGACCTGGTGGAGTGGCTGAAGGGGAAGGAATAAAGACGGAAGACTAAATACAAAAGAGAAAATAGTCTTTAACAGGCATTTCCCCTCTATTTAATCTTTAGTCTTTCATCTTTTGTCATTGGGGCGCCGTTCAGGCGGCGCATGCTCATATTCCTTCTTTACCCGCAAGGGGGGATGCCTTTATAGTAATTTCATGCAATATGATCTCATCGTCATTGGTGGAGGCCCTGCCGGCTATGTGGGCGCCATCCGCGCCGCCCAGCTGGGAAAATCCGTGGTGTGCGTGGAACGCGACCGGGTAGGGGGCACCTGTCTGAACTGGGGTTGCATCCCCACCAAGGCGCTTCTGAAAAATGCGGAGGCTTACCTGACCGTGACGGCCCGGGCCAAGGAATTCGGCATGACGGTGGAAGGCGTCAGCGTGGACTGGAGCGAAGTGATCGGCCGTTCCCGCAAGGTCAGCGACCGCCTGGCCGGCGGCGTGGGTTTCCTGTTTAAGAAAAACAAGGTGGACTCCGTTACGGGGGAAGCCTCCATCACCGCCCCCGGCAAGGTGGAAGTGAAGGCCGCCGACGGAACGACGAGCGTTCTGGAAGGGAAAAACATCCTGATCAGCACCGGCTGCGTCACCCGCACGGTGCCCAGCCTGCCCCTCAACGGCACCACCATCATCGGTTCCAAGGAAGCCATGGTGCTGGAAAAGCGGCCTGAAAGCATGATCATCATCGGTTCCGGCGCCATTGGCACGGAATTCACCTACATTTACAACTCCTTCGGCACCAAGGTAACGCTCATTGAAGCGCTTCCGCGCATGCTTCCCAATGAAGACGACGACTCCTGCCAGACGCTGGAACGCGCGTTCAAGAAGCAGGGCATCAAGGTCATGACGGGAGCCTCCGTGGAATCCGTCACGGAAACCTGCGACGGCAAGGTCAAGGCCAACGTGAAAAACAGCAAGGGACAGGAAGAGGAAATCACGGCGGACGTCTGCCTGGTGGCCATCGGCGTGAAGCCGGTCGTTCCCGCCGCTCCCGGCCTGGAGCTGACGGAAAAGGGATTCATCAAGGTGAATGACCGCTACGCCACATCCATTCCCGGCGTTTACGCGGCGGGCGACGTGATCGGCGGCGTGCTGCTGGCGCATACGGCCACCTTTGAAGCCGTGCAGGCCGTGGAAGGCATGTTTAAGCCGGACTACCAGCCCAGGCAGGTCGGCTTCTTCCCAAGCTGCACGTACTGCTACCCGCAGGTGGCTTCCGTGGGTAAAACGGAACGCGCCCTCAAGGAAGCGGGCGTGGAGTACAAGGTGGGCAAATTCCCCTTCCAGGCCATTGGCAAGGCTGTGGCCGCCGGAGAAACGGACGGCTTCGTGAAAACCCTGTACGGCGCCAAACACGGCGAACTGCTGGGCGCCCACATCGTGGGGCCGGAAGCCACGGAACTGATTGCCACGCTGGGCGTCGGCATTCAGGCGGAACTGACGGACGAGGATATTCACGCCACCATCTTTGCCCATCCCACGCTGTCGGAAGCCATCCATGAATCCATGCTGGCTTCCGAGGGAATCGCCATCCACATGTAACGGTTTTCACGGGAAGAGCCCCGGAACGGGGCTCTTTTTCTCCGTTAAAAAAGATGAACGGTACCCTGCGCTGGAAACAAAGGCTTCAAAACCTGAATAAGGCTTTTTCCCGGTTGCGCCATGCTTGCGCGTTGCCGGAATACAATGAATTGGAAATGGCCGGACTGGTGCAGACTTATGAATTTACGTTTGAGCTGTGCTGGAAAACGTTGAAAGATAAACTGGTCTATGACGGCTACAGCGTTAACAGCCCCCGCGAAGCCATCAGGCAGGCGTTTGGCGCAGGCTTGATAGGCCATATTGATTGCTGGTTTCAGGCGTTGGAAAGCCGCAATTTGTTTGTACATACTTATGATGATTCCAGCGCGGAAGAGGCGGTTTCCCTGATTAAGGGAAAATTCTTTTCCATGCTGGCCCCATGTGTGGAAAATCTGAACATGATGGCGGAGAAAGAGGACTGAACGATGGCCTGACGGCCAAGGTGCGCTCAGGCATCCGGGAAATTCTTTCACAGACTCCGCAGATTAGGAAAGCCGTTTTATTCGGTTCCCGCGCCCTGGGCACGTGGAAGCCTGCGTCCGATATCGATCTTGCCCTGGAGGGCGAGGACCTGGATTTGTCCGTCCTTTTGACTCTCCAAGCGCGTCTCACGGAGTTGAACCTGCCTGTGGAGGTAGACTTGATTATTCGTAACAGAATCACCAATCCTGATTTGGAGCGTCATATCCATGCTTATGGCAAGGAGTGGTTTTCCCGTTCCATGGAATGAAGGGATTTTGATCCCGGAGAACCCCTGTAAAACAGGAAAGACATTCAGTCTTTCCTCTTTAGTATTTAGTCTTTTTCTCCCCGGTCCTCATAGCTCAAACACCGGATTCTCCACGGCGTTTTTCACCGCAATAAGGAACTGCACGGCCTGCTTGCCGTCCACCAGGCGGTGGTCATAGGAAAGGGCCAGGTACATCATGGGCCGGGCGACGATCTGGCCGTCCCGGACCACGGGGCGTTCCTGAATGGCGTGCATGCCCAGAATGCCGCTCTGGGGCGGGTTCAGAATGGGGGTGGAGAGCAGGGAACCGTAGGTTCCCCCGTTGGAGATAGTGAAGCAGCCCCCTTGCAGGTCCTGCATGGACAAGCTTCCGCCGCGCACTTTTTCCGCCAGGGCGGCGAGTTCCAGTTCCAGTTCCGGGAGCGTTTTCCGGTCGCAGTCCCGCAGCACGGGGACCACGAGGCCCTTGTCCGTGCCGATGGCTACGGAAATATCGTAATACAGGTTTTCCACAATGTCCGTGCCGTCAATTCTGGCGTTGACCTGGGGCACTTCCTGAAGGGCCTTGACCACCGCCTTGATGAAGAAGCTCATGAAACCGAGCTTGGTGCCGTACCGTTCCCGGTACGCCGCATTGAATTGTTTGCGGAGCTCCATCACGGCGGACATGTCGCACTCATTGAAGGTGGTGAGGATGGCCGCCTGATGCTGGGCCTCCACCAGCCGGGCCGCGATGGTGCGGCGCAGGGGGCTCATGGGTTTCCTGATGAAACGCGGGGGAGCCTCCTTTTCAGGCTTTCCGCTCTCTCCAGCGGAATTCTGTTCCGGGGCGGACATTTGCTTTTCCGATTTTTGCTCCGGGGATTCAGTCCTGGCGGCGGGGGCTGTGGAAGAGGGTTCCTCCCGTGTTTCCGGCGCTACGGTTTTCTGCGGTTCCGGCGGCGCGGGAGCCTCTTCCTTTTCCGGTGCGGCTGCGGTTCCGTCAGCGGAGGAGATATGGCCCAGGACAGCCCCGATAGGAGCTTCCGCTCCTTCCGGGACGAGGATTTCCAGCACGCCGCTTTCGTCCGCCTCCAGGTCCGTGGAAACCTTGTCCGTTTCCAGCGTCACCAGGGTGTCGCCTTTGGCTACTGGGTCACCGGCATTCTTGTGCCACGCGGCTACGGTGGCGGTGGTGATGGATTCTCCGAAGTTGGGGATCAGGATGTCGCTCATGGGAGGAAGATGGGTTCAGGATTGCGCCCGCGGCCCGAAGGCGGTGGCGATGAGTCTTTTTTGCGCGGCGGCGTGCAGGGCCTTGGCGCCCTCCGCAGGGCAGGCCATGGGCGGCCGCCCTGCATAGCGGAAGGAGGTGGCGAAGAGGCGCCCCATCCTGTTCCGCAGGTGGCCCCAGGCCCCCATGTTGGAGGGTTCCTCCTGGCACCAGACGAAGTCGCGCACCTTCTGGTAGGGGGCCAGCAGGTAGGTGAGCTGTTCCTGGGCCAGCGGGTAGATTTGTTCCAGCCGGATGATGACGGTATCTGAAATGTTCCGCTCTTTCCGGTAGGCGGCCAGGTCATAATAAACTTTCCCGGTGCAGAAGACGGCGCGTGTCACCTGGTCCGGCGCGGGAGCGTCCGGGTCCGGCAGCACTTCATGAAAGCGGGAGGGAGCCAGGAATTCCCGGTGGGGGGAGACGGCCTCCGCCCGGGAGAGCAGGCTTTTGGGCGTGAAGACGATCAGCGGCTTGTGCACGTTCTGGTGCACCTGGCGGCGCAGGGCGTGGAAGTACTGCGCCGGGGTAGTGGGATTGATGACCTGCATGTTGTCATCCGCGCAGAGCTGGAGATAGCGTTCCATCCGGGCACTGGAATGTTCCGAGCCCGCCCCTTCATAGCCGTGGGGGAGCAGCAGCACGATGCGGTTTTTCTGGTGCCATTTGGCCTCCGCGGCTGCAATGAACTGGTCCACGATGACCTGCGCCCCGTTGGCGAAGTCCCCGAACTGGGCCTCCCACATGACCAGCGCGTCCGGGCTGTCCAGCGCGTAGCCGTATTCAAAGCCCAGGACGGAGGCCTCCGAGAGGGAGGAGTTGTAAATGCGGAACGTGGTGGTGCCGTGGTTCAGCTTTTCCAGGGGGGTATACAGGGAGCCGTCGTTGAAATCATGCAGGACGGCGTGCCTGTGGGAGAAGGTGCCGCGCTGGCAGTCCTGGCCGGACAGGCGGATGTGGTGGTCTTCCGTAAGCAGGCTGCCCCAGGCCAGGGCTTCCGCCATGCCCCAGTCCAGCAGTCCGCCGTCACGGAAGGCTTCCCGGCGGCGTGAGAGGAAGCGTTTTTCCAGCGTGGGGTGCGGGGTGAAGCCGTCCGGCAGTTCCGTCAGGATGTTTCCGACGCTTTGGAACAGTTCGGGACTGATCCCCGTGCGTACGCTGGTGCGCGGGATGGGCGTTTCATCCGCGTCCTGCGAGGTGGCGGGGAGGATGTAATCCGCCGGGTTTTCCTTCATCTGCTGCAAGGCCTGTTCCATCCCGTCCCAGATGTGTTCCCGGATGTCATGCTCCTGCTGTTCCGTCAGTTCTCCGCGCTCCCTGAGTTCCGTTCCGTACAGGGCGGCTGCGGTGGGGCGCGCCTCAATCCGCTTGGTATGCATGGGTGCGGTGAAGGCGGCCTGGTCCGTTTCATTGTGGCCCAGGCGGCGGTAGCAGTACATGTCCAGAATGATGTCCCGCCCGAACTTCTGGCGGAACTGGAGCGCGAATTCCGCCGCCCACACCAGGTCCTCCGGGCTTTCCCCGTTGATGTGCAGGATGGGGGACTGGAGCATCTGCGCCACGTCCGTGGCGTAGCGGGAGGAACGGGCCTCGTCCGGTCCGGTGGTGAAGCCGATCTGGTTGTTGATGATGAGGTGCACGGTGCCTCCCGTGCGGTAGCCTTTCAGCAGGGAAAGATTGAGCACTTCCGCCACGAGCCCCTGTCCTGCGAAGGCGGCGTCCCCGTGGAGGACGAGCGGCAGCACATGCTTGCGTTCCGCGTCTTCCAGGTTGTGCTGCATGGCCCTGGCTCGTCCTTCCACCACGGGATAGACGGCTTCCAGGTGGCTGGGATTGGAGGAGAGGCGCACGTGGAGTTCCTGCCCGTCCACGTGGCGCGTGGTGGCGTAGCCCAGGTGGTACTTCACGTCGCTCCTGCCGATGGGGGATTCCGGCAGGTAGTCCGGCGTGAATTCGTGGAAGATGGTTTTCAGGGGCTTGTGGAGGATGTTGGCAAGCACGTTCAGCCTTCCGCGGTGGGCCATGCCCATTTCAATGTGGGATACGCCGACGGCGGGGCACCGCTTGACGAGCGCATCCAGCAGGACGATGGCGCCTTCCCCTCCTTCCAGGGAGAACCGTTTTTCCCCGATGAAGCGCTTGCCCAGGAATTCCTCAAACAATTCCGCCTTGCAGAGATGGAAGAAGGCGTCCCGCCGGACTTCCGGACCGTAATCCACGCCGTTCGCCCGGAGCTTGATCTTTTCTTCAATCCAGGAGCGGATTTCCAGGTTGTCTATGTGGTGGTATTCGAACCCGATGGCTCCGCAGTAGGTTTTTTGCAGGTGGCTGATGATTTCACGCAGGGTGAACGTCCGGCCGTCCATGAACGTGCCGATGTTGGCGGGCTGGTCCATGTCCTCCTCCCGGAAGCCCATTTCCTCCAGGTTGACGGGGGTGCACGCCTTGTCCGGGGAGGCCAGGGGATTGAAGTGGGAGCACTGGTGCCCCATGACCCGGTACGCGCGGATAAGCTGGTTGACGCGCCCGCGGCATTCCGCGCTTTCCGGCGGGACGGTGTAGGGGGAGGCATCCGTGTAGTTCCCTGCGTTTCCTTTTTCCTGCGGAGCGTTGCCGCTCCCCAGTTCATAGCCCTCAAACCAGGCGGCCCAGAGAGGGTCTACGGACAGGGGATCGTTTTTCCATGATTGGTGGAGCGCCGTGATTTCCTCAGGCGGGAGTCTGGAGAAGATGGAGGCGTTCATGCCGAAAGATGGGTTGATACGGGGCTATTCCATGTTCACTAATCGCTATTCTCTGCCCGCAGGGCGTCAATAGCTGTGTTCGTTGAGCTGGACCTTCCCGCGGAAGACCCAGTAGATGGCGGCGGAGTAGGCCAGGACGAGCGGCACGCCCAGGATGGCGATGTACGTCATCACGACCAGGCTTTCACGCGTGGAGGAGCCGTTGACGAGCGTCAGGGAGTTCTCCGGGTTGGGCATGGAATAGAGCAGGTTGGGGAACATGGCCGCCCCGAAGAGGGCCATCATGCAGCCCATGGTGGAGCAGGAGGCGACGAAGGCCCAGCCCGGACGGTTCCTGTGGATGAAGATCCAGATGGCGGTGATGGAAATGACCGCCAGCACCGCGATGCCGTAAATCCAGGGGGAGCGGTGCAGGGCCGCCGCTACGTGCGGCACGTACAGCAGGGTGGCCGCTCCGTGAAGGATGATCAGGACGGTGAAGATGATGACGCAGGGCCTGAGCAGTTTTTTGATCTGTTCCTGCAGGCTTCCCTGAGTTTTCATCAGGAGGTAGATGCCTCCGTGCATGGCGAACAGGGCCACCGTCGTCAGCCCCAGAAGAACGGAGTAGGGGTTCAGCAGGCTGAGGAAGGTTCCGGTGAAGTTGCCCTGGTCGTCCAGCGGAATGCCCTTGGTGACGTTCCCCATGGCTACGCCGATGAGCAGGGCGGCCAGGAGGCTGCTGATGGAAAAGGTGGTGTCCCACCCCCTGCGCCACCATTTCATGGGCTGCTTGCTCCGGAATTCGATGGAGACGGCGCGGAAGATGAGGGTGAGCAGCAGGAGCATGAAGGCCAGGTAAAACCCGGAGAAGACGGAGGCGTACACGTACGGGAAGGCGGCGAAGAGGGCGCCGCCCCCCGTGATGAGCCAGACTTCGTTTCCGTCCCATACAGGGCCCACGGCGTTTAGCGTGAGCCTTCTGTTTTCATCACCCTTGATGAAAAGCTGAAGGGCTCCGGTGCCCAGGTCAAAGCCGTCCAGAATGGCATATCCGGAGAAGAGCACGCCGACGAGGATGAACCAGATGATTTGCAGGTCTGTAAGAGTAAGATTGTCCAACATGGTTTTAAGAGGGGCTGAAGGTTAGTCTTTGACGAAGGGGACCTGGAGCTTGCCTTCCCCGGTGCCGTCGTCTTCGTTTGCTTCCTGGTCCGGACCCTTGTGGATTTTATGGGTGATCTGATAGAGGAAGAGGGCCAGCAGCAGGGCATAAATGACGAAGAACATGCCCAGGGAGGAAAGGGCTTCCGCCGCGGTGAGGGTGGGGGATACGGCATGTTCCGTTCTCAGGATGCCGTACACGATCCATGGCTGGCGCCCCATTTCCGCCACGGCCCAGCCCACCTGGTTGGCTATTTGGGGGCCCAGCACGGAGAAGACGAAGCACCAGAGCAGCCAGCGCTTCTGGAAGAGCCAGCCTTTTTTCCAGCCCCACAGGCCCACCAGGAACAGGGCCCCCAGGGCGCAGCCGATCAGGATCATGATGTGGAAGGAGTAGAAGACGGGCAGGATGGGGGGGCGTTCGTCCTGCGGGATGTCGTTCATGCCGGTGATGGTCGTATCCAGGTCATGATGGGTCAGGAAGGTGAGCATGTACGGGATGGAGATGCCCGTCACTTCATGGGTGGACGGGTTCATCCAGCCGACGAGGTGGAGGGCCAGCGGAGCGCCGGTTTCCATCACGCCTTCCATGGCGGCGAATTTGGCGGGCTGGTGGATGGAGACTTCACGTGCGCTGGAGTCCCCCGTGATGCCCATGCCCACCACGCCGATGAGGCCGATGACCAGGGCCACCTTGAAGCTTTTTTCAGCTCCTCCGGTGAAGCGTTTTTTCAGGATGTACCAGGCGGAGACGCTGAGGACGAGCGTGGCCCCCGCCAGCCAGCAGCCGGCCAGCGCATGCGTCAGGCGGTCCACGGTGGACGGGTTGAACACCACGTCATAGAAGCTGGTGATATGGGCCTGGATTTTCCCGTTCACTTCCACCAGCTTGTACCCGGCGGGCGTCTGCATCCAGGAGTTCGCCACAATGATCCAGATGGCGCTGAAATGGGCGCCCAGGGCGACCATGCAGGAGGAGAAGAAGTGCATTTTGGGGCCCACCTTGTCCCAGCCGAAGAGCAGGATGGCCAGGAAGCCGGATTCCAGGAAGAAGGCGAAGATGCCTTCCGCCGCCAGAGGGCTGCCGAAGATGTCGCCCACGCAGCGGGAATAGTCAGCCCAGTTGGTGCCGAACTGGAATTCCATCACGATGCCGGAGGCCACGCCCAGGGCGAAGATGATGCCGAATATCTTGGTCCAGAATTTGGCCTGCTTGTGGTAGAGTTCGTTCTTCGTTTTCAGCCAGAGGCCTTCCAGCGCGACCAGAACCACCCCCAGGCCGATGGTCATCGGCGGGAAGATGTAGTGGAACATGATCGTAACGGCGAATTGAAGACGGGATAATAAGACCGGATCGTCCATGATTGCTTGGGGATGAGTGGATGTTTATGGAACAGGAGGCCGGCAGCCAAATACCGGTACCTTCATACTTTATACATCCCAAGAGGACCTTTGTTCAATTATTTTCCTTTTCCCTGAATAACTTTTTTAGATTGTATCTAAAAAAGAACGGTTTAGCACTGGATGAACACGTCCATCCCCTCTTCCGCCAGGGCAAAAAGATCCAGCATGTCGCGGGGGGAAAGGCGGATGCAGCCATGGGAGGCCGGGGCGCCCAGCAGGTCCGTATCATTGGTGCCGTGGATGTAGATGTAGCGGCTCCGCGTGTTGGCGTTGTGCGGTTCCAGGCCGTCCAGCCACAGGATGCGCGTCAGGATAAAGTCCGAATGTTCATCCAGGCTTTCCGGGATGGCGGCGGGGTAGCGGCCCGCCGGAAGGCGTGAGATGAAAATGGTGTCCTCCGGCTCTCCGTCCCCGATTTTTTGGCAGACGCGGAAATGTCCGGTGGGCGTTTTTCCGGAGCCCTCTTCATGGCCCGTGCCAGCTTTTCCGCTGGAAACGGGGCACCGGAGCAGGATGTTTCCGGATTCTTCCAGCACCAGCTCCTGGCGGGACAGGTCAATGCGTATGGAAGGGGCGGCCATGGGGGTGGAAAGAGTTGTCACGCTTGCTGTTCCATCCGGGCGATGATGGCCTGGATGGCGGCTGTCAACTGCCGCGCCACGCTGTTGTAGGCGGCCTGACCGCAGCCGATGGGGTCCGCAATGCTGCGGTTGTCCGTGTAGCAGGTGACCAGTCTGATCTTGTCCGCATGCTCGGGGAAATTGGCAAGCAGGGCGGCCAGGTGGCTTTCCGTCATGGCATAGACGTCCGTGGCGTTTTCCATCAGTTCTTCCGTGACGGGGCGGCTTTCATGGCAGGAGAGGTTGACGCCGTGCGCCTGGAGGACGTGGAGCGTTTCCGGGCTGGCCTCCTGCCCGTGCCATGCGGAAGTTCCCGCGGAACCGGCGCGCCATTCCGGATGATGCGCTGAAAGCTTCCGGAACAGGCCTTCCGCCATGGGGCTGCGGCAGGTGTTGCCGGTGCAGATGAAAAGGATGTGCTTGCGCTGTGTCATGAGTCGGGATGTTCTCTTTTGGAATGGTGGGGGATAGGCACCTCGTTGGGTTCCTGGTACAGGTTGTCCGGGGGGAGCACGTGCCCGGCTCCATTCCCCTCCGGCGAGGGGGCTCCGGCGTCTTCCTCCTCCTCTTCATCCGCATCGCGGGAGGGGGGGGAAAGCCAGGGAAACAGGCAGCCCGCCAGCACTACGCACAGCACCGCCGCCACGGGCGTCATGACGGGGAACCAGGTGTCATGGACGGAAAACAGGTACCACGCGATGACCGGGGCCGCCAGGATGCAGAGCCCCCAGATGGTGAAACGCCCCCGGCGCTGGAAACGGAGGGCCCATACTGCCAGGAGCAGGACGTCCAGCACGATGACCCACTGCACCCATACGGGGGCTACCGGAATCAGGACGGCCGGGGCCGGAGCCAGCGCCCCCATGAGGGTGCGGATGGTTTGCGCCGCCAGGAGGGCCTGTGCGTCCGGCGTGTCGGAAAGGGCGGACGGTTCGGAAACGAGAACCGCGTCCGCGGAAGAAAGCAGTTTTCTGACGGCGGTGGTATCCGGCGGCCGCAGGCCGGACATGACGGGGACGATCACCTCCTTGGTGTCCAGCATGGTGGGGCTGCTGTGTTCCGCCAGGGGAATGCGGCCATATTTGTCCAGCGGAACGGAACGCTTGCCGCCCAGGAAAAGGGTGTCGCCCGGAATGATTCTCACGTCGTCGGGTTTCAGGTCCAGCGCGTTCAGGGCGGCGGCCAGCGGAAGGGTGGGGATGATCTCCTCACCCCAGCGGATGAAAAGCGGCGGAGAAACCCTGTTCTCCGGGGAGGGGGAAAACAGTTCGTTGTTTTCCACGACGGTTCCCAGGGAGGGGGCTGCCGTGGTCAGTTGCGGAGCTTCCCCCACCAGCCTGTCCGCGCGAGGGAACAGGTCCGTCTTTCCCACGATGTTGGCAGCGGGAATAACCAGGCCTTTCCAGTCCGGCGGGAGGGGGGCGTGGCGGGAGGACTCGCTCATCTGCCGTCCCAGCGCCTTGTGGCGGAAGCGGTCCAGCTCATACCCCACGGCGGCTTTGACGATGCTGTCCGGCTCTTCCTCCCAGGCCATGGGAGCCATCACGTAAACATTCCTGGCCCCCTGCTCGTACAGGTGGCGGAACAGCACCGTGTAATCCATGGGATTGGGAGGATAGGCGGCAAAGCTGTTCAGGGAGGATTCCCGGTGCAGGGAAACCACGGGAAGCTGGGCCGTCTGCCCCTTGTTGAAATAATCGTAAGGCTGGAGGACGATGCTGCTTTCCGCATTCAGACCTTCCGGGCGCACGGTCCGGTACTCTCCTGCCAGGGAACGTTCCGCCGCTCGCTCATAACAGAAAATGGTGGGCGGAAGAAACACGTACCCCAGAATCCAGCCCAGCCCCAGGGAAATCTGGAACAGGGACAGCACAAGCAGGAATCTGGGGGTCAGCGTCATCAGGGGCAGGGAGAAAGATCATGCTAGCATGGCCGCCAGCGGTTCTGCAAGCGTGGAGCCGGGCAGAAGCTTCCGCAGGTGTTCCAGCCCGGCGGGAATCTGGGCCAGATACCAGGTTTTTCCCTGGTTGTGGCCGATGTTGGCGTAGGCGCCCAGCATCTGCATGAGCCGTTGCAGGGCGCAGGCGCGGAAGATGCGGTCATCCAGGGGCTGCCCGGAAATCTTTTCCCACTCCCTGATCAATTCCTTCGCCTGCTCCGGTTCCAGACGGGCATAGCCGTCATAAACCAGGGAGGCCAGGTCATACTCCGGGCGTCCGCCGCGCATGCCCTGGAAATCGATCAGCCAGGCCTTACCCGCGTGGATGTGCACGTTCTGGGACTGGCTGTCCCGGTGCACGGGGCATTCCGGAAGGGAGGCCAGGAATTGCGCCAGCTCTTCCAGGGCCGGATGGTTCAGGAAGGAATCCGTTTCCAGCCCCAGGTGGGCCCCCAGCAGGTGTTCCGCAAAATAGGATTGCTCCCAGCGGTACAGGGCTTCGTCAAAGGCGGGCTGGAGGGGGAACTCCTCCGGAAACGGGCAGGAGTGAAGCAGATGGAGCTGTTCCATGGCCCGGATGTAGCGCAGGCGCAGGGAGGGCCAGGACTCTCCCCGGAAGGCCAGCAGGCTGGCGTCTCCCAGGTCTTCCACCAGCGCGGCCCCGCAGCCGGGGCCGAGCGGTTCGTAGTCGTAAATCTCCGGCACGTTCACGCCGTGGGCGTGCAGGTGCCGGTCCGCGGGGATGAAGGAATCATTATCCGCGCGGTCATTGCCCCACCGGATGCCGATGCATGTGCGGGAGCCGAGGCGGATGCGGACGATGGTGCGGCCGGACGCTCCGAAAGCCAGGGTATGGAAATCCTCTTCCCGCGGAACGACGTGGAAACTCCGTTGAACCAGGCTGGACAATTCTTTCATGGAGGGGCGTGGCGGAAGGGCCTTGCGGAAAGGGGGCGGACGGAGGGCAGGGAAATCCTCCCTCCGCCGGAAACGATGAAGGGGATGAAATCAGGAGGGGAACTGGCGGTCTTCCCCGTAGCCGTAATGCTCCACGACGTAATCCACATCCTTGTCTCCGCGGCCGGAGCAGTTGACCAGGATAGCGCCTCCTCTGTTTTCCCGGGCCCACTTCATGGCGTAGGCGATGGCGTGGGAGCTTTCCAGGGCGGGAATAATTCCTTCATAGCGGGAAAGCTTGAAGAAGGCGTCTACGGCTTCCTCATCCGTGGCGGTAACGTAATTCACGCGGCCGATGTCGTGCAGGTAGGCGTGTTCCGGACCCACGGAAGGATAATCCAGCCCGCTGGCCACGGAATGGACCGGTCCCGGATTGCCGTCCTCGTCCTGGAGCATGATGCTCTCGAACCCGTGCAGGACGCCCTTGCTCCCGTAGGAGATGGAGGCGGAATGATCCCCGAGCCTGGGCCCCTTGCCGAGCGGTTCCACGCCGTAAATATCCAGCGGGTCTCCCAGGAAGGCGGTGAACATGCCCATGGAATTGCTGCCGCCGCCCACGCAGGCGCACACCGCGTCCGGAAGAAGCCCCGTCATTTCCATGAACTGCTCCCGGGCTTCCACGCCGATGCACATCTGGAAATCGCGCACCATCTGCGGGAAGGGGTGGGGGCCTACCACGGAACCGATGCAGTAAATGGAATCCTGATAACTGTTCAGGTAGGAATCAAAGGCGGAATCCACGGCTTCCTTCAGGCTCTGGAGGCCGTGCGTGACGGGCACCACCTTGGCGCCCAGGATTTTCATGCGGGTGACGTTGGGGGCCTGCTTGGCAATGTCCACCGCTCCCATGTGAATCTCACACTCCAGGCCGAAGAAGGCGGCAGCCGTAGCCAGGGCCACGCCATGCTGCCCGGCGCCCGTTTCCGCAATGATGCGTTTCTTGCCCATGTATTTGGCGAGAAGGCCTTCACCCATGCAGTGGTTGAGCTTGTGGGCGCCCGTATGGTTCAGGTCTTCCCGTTTCAGGTAAATCTGGGAAGTGCCCAGGTGGCGGGAAAGGCGTTCGCAGTGGTAAACCGGGGTGGGGCGTCCCTGGAACTGCTTGCGGATGCGGCGCAGTTCATTGATGAACTGGGCGGAGTGGGCTATCGTCTGGTAGGCTTCCGTAATTTCTTCAAAGGCGGGAACAAGCTCGTCCGGCAGGTAAACGCCGCCGTATTCGCCAAAACGGCCCTGGGCGTCCGGAAAATTGCGTAAATAGGTATGGAGATCCATGGTCTGTTGCATTCGTGACTGCCAGTATTTAGCACGATGCCCCAGTTCAGGCAAAAACAATCTCCGCAGGAAGCCCTTTTAAAAAAGCGGGGAAGGGAAAAATCATCCGCAGGGGGGAGCGGAACGGACCAGTCCGGAAGGCCGGAAATCGGGATGGGACCGGACAGGGATGCCGGGGATGGCCGGTTCATGGGGAATCTCCGTTTTGAGGCCGTGAAGAACGCGGCCTGCCCCTGCTGCAAGGGAAGGAAGCTCCTCCCTGTTCACCATGCTCCTGAATATAATAGTAAAAGAAAGGGCAGGCGTTGCCGGAGATCCGGCTTCCGGACTTTTTTACCCGGAAAGGAACGGAGGGAAGAAGGCCGGAAATCAGGCCAGGCGGCGCTTCCTGATGGATTTTCCGGTATCAGCAAGCGTCTGCCGTGCGTCGGGGTCCGCTCCGGCCATCAGGGCGGCCAGGTCCCGGACGATATTCTGGCGCATGCGGTCCACCAGGTCGCGCCCTTCCTGGGTGATGGCGACCATGATTTTGCGGCGGTCCTTGGCCGCGCTCATGCGTTTCAGATAGCCCATCTCCTGAAGTTTGTCCACCATGCCGGTGGCCGCTGCCGTGGAATGCCCCATCTTCAGGGCAATGCTGGACATGCTCAGGAAGTCCTCGCTGGCCAGGTAGGTCAGCAGGAAAAACTGGGGATAGGAAACCTTGCCCTCATTCAATTCTGAAGAAAGATTCAGAATGCAGGAACGTTGCGTGAACAGGATGAAATCCGCCAGCTTGTTTGCTTCTTCGGAAATGGAGCTCATGGTCGTGGTGAATGTCTGGGGTAGGTTTGGTAACGGTGCCGTCCGGAGGCTTGGCGGCGGTTCAGCCAACCTACCGCCGCCGCCTTCCGCGAGCAAGTCAAAAATATAAATTTTTATTAAAATTTTACATTTGCAGATAATAAGCCTTTTGATGGTATTCCGGATACAATATGTTGAATGTTAATAGAATGATTGTATTTTGAGGATAGAATGTGAATAACATGTTAAAAATAGTCGTAAGCTGTTGATGAATGAAAGTTTTTTCCGGAACTGCCGGGAAACCGGCATAAATCTGGCATAAAAGGGCGCGTCAGCATGACAAGCCCGGACCGGAAAGAGGCCTCATGCAAGGGCTCTCCATGGGAAAGGGAGGCCTGTTTCAGAAAAGTTTTATACGGGTGCGCGCCAGGAAAAACAGGATGCTGCCGCCTTTGGAGGCAGGTCCCGTCATCAGTTCTGGACTGCCGGAGAAGAGAAAAAAGCCGGTTCTACCCCCGGAAATTCTTATGGATGCCTGGCGGGCATCGGCAGGCAATGGCTCCTTGTTGAGTCCGGGCTGCTTTATTTGCCGGACAGGAGTGAAGGCAGGGAAAACCCCTTTAAACGGGCCTGGAAGGGTGCAGAAAGGGAAAGACGGCGGTTGCTTGCCATGCCGATGAACAAGCGTGTTCTAGATACGTCTGGCGGCGAACGCTTCCCCCTGGAGGAACCAGTGCATCCCGTCCTCCGTGGCCATGTTTCTCCAATGGAACGTATTTTCCGTAAGTTCGGAAAAAATCCATTTCATCTTTTGCCCGGTAATTTCCGTCAGGACAATCCGGCTGCCTTCCTTTCTCGCTTCCAGCCGCGTGGATTCTCCGGCCACACCGTAAAAAATGTCCCATGTCCGTTGCTGGGGATTGTAAATTCTGATCGTCGTGCCGTAGGCGGCGTCCGGCCAGGTTTTGATCTTCCGGGCCTCCCGGGAAGGGCAGATGAACACATCCTGGACGGCCATGCCTTCCAGAACCCATGAAAAAATCCATTCCCCTTTCACGTGGCGTTCATGCTCCGTGCCGTGCCCGTCAACCCATTCAATATCCCAGGTTCCAACGAGGGGGCCGAACCAGTTGTCCTCCTCCGGAATGAGGCTGTTTTTCCCCGGGCTCACCAAAGCTGTTTCAAAATCATTCATCTTTAATAATTCCATTTAAAAAGTCGGTTACACGTCCAGGCGCATTGTCCGGGATGCTGTTATAAAATGTTCACGCTCGTAAAATCTTCTGCCGCTGCCGTTATTCTCCCATACCATGAGTTCCAGGTATTCCTGGTTTCGTGATTTTGTCCAGCGTTTGACTTTATCCAAAAGCAGGCGTCCTGTTCCATTCCTCCTGCATCCCCGCATGACGAAAAAGTCTATGATGCAGGCATATTTATGAGGAACTACGGAAGGATAGGGAGGTGGCGCGTTTTCTTCAACATGCACGAATCCGATAACGGCATCGTCTCTTTCCGCGATCATATTATCGCCGCTGCCGCTTTCAATCACAGGATTCGGGCAATCTCCCGTTTCAGTTGCCGCAACGCAATTCTCCGGTTGTTGTGCAGCATTACAGGCAAAAAAATCATCGTATAGAGCGCTTGTTTTTTGGACATCCTCCCTTGCAGCCGGCCTTATCTTGATGTTCATGCGCTCCTGATAGCCGAACTGTTCTGCCGGCCATTCTCCGGAAAAGTGTTTTCATGGGGAAAACGTGCCGGAGAATGGCCGGAAAAGCGCCTGAATAAGTTAATTGGCGGGGGGAGGGGTAAAGGTGCGGGCCGCCAGCTCCTTGTCCATGAGCAGCATTCCCTGGCCTTCTCCCTTGATCATGCGCAGTTTGCTGATGATGTCCTTGACGGTTTCTTCCTCTTCCACCTGTTCACTGACAAACCAGTGCAGGAAAATATCCGTAGCGAAGTCCTTTTCCTCCTTGGAGAGGCGGACCAGGTCATTGATGCGGCGCGTGACCTCCTGTTCGTGGGACAGCGTTTCTTCAAACATTTCCAGAATGTTGGACCAGCTCGCGGCCGGGGCATCGATGGACAACATGGTAAACTGGCCTCCGCGCGCCAGAAGGAAATCGTAAAATTTCAAGGCATGGGCGGTTTCTTCCTGGTACTGGACGCGCATCCAGTGGGCGAACCCCGTCAGGCCGGCGTCCTGCAGGTAGGCGGACATGGCCAGGTAAAGGTTGGCTGAATACATTTCCCATTTGATTTGCTCATTAAGAGCGGTTGCCATTGTTGTACTGATCATATGTAAAATCCTGTTGATTTCCTTTTCTTCTACAAAACAAAGTCCGCAGAATCAAGATAATCCTGCGGACTGTATGACGGGGGAATTCGGGAAAGGCGTCAGGCTTTTGCGGCAACCGTCTCCGGAACATTTTCCGCAGGAAGCTCTTCCTCCACGGGAGGGGCGGCTGCTTCCGCAGGCTCGGCTGCCGTGTCAGTTTCTTCAGCGGGTTCCTCCTTCTGCTCCTGGGGCGCGGCGGCTTCTGCCACCGGCATGTCCGGCGCCTTCTCTTCCGGTTTCTGCTTCTCCTTGGGAGCCTTTTTGGGAGAGGGGGCCTGGGCCGGAACGGCCTTCGGACGGCTGACGGTGTTGTTGGAGAAAACCAGAATGTAGCCCTGTTCGGACAGCCAGAACAGGTCGCGGACCAGATTCTGCTGTTTTTCCGTAGCCTGGGCCACTTCCTCTTCCGTGGCCTTTTCCGGGTCCGGCACGGGGGCCAGCTCCCTGAGCATGGCGTCCACGCCCTTGCCCGGATTGTTGGCCGCCCAGGTGGCGATGGACATCAGGGAATCCGAAAGAACGGTGCCTTCTTCCATGGCCTTGGGGCGTGCCGGGCCGGTGTAATGGTTGCCCTTCCACTTGAAAATGGGCATGTGGTGGCGCGCCAGCCCGTGGCAGAGGTTCGGAATCAGCATGCTGGGATGGCGGCGCGTGGTGCCGGACAACTGGATCAGGTGCGCCCACAGGCCGGGGGAAAGATGGTTTTTCTTCACGGCTCCGTTGACGAACACCTTGTCCGTGACGTCATAGCACTCTTCAAAGTGGTTGGACTCGAAATCCTGTTCCACGGCGGCGGGGGATTCCAGAAGAACCTCGGAGGCGCCTTCGCGGACGGGCTTCCAGGCGGTGCGCTTGGAAACGGCTTCCTGCCATGCCTGCACGGCTTCCTCGCTCTTGTCCGTCACGATCTTGGAACGGAATGCCTCAAAGGGCATGCTGGCAAACTTGGTGCGGTGCAGGTTCATCAGGGCGGACTGGTAGCCGTGCCAGTTGACGGGGCCCACCAGTTCATTGTTCAGGGAACACTTGGCAATCGCCTTGAAATCGCCCTTGGGCGCTTCCACTTCCTGTTCCACGGACTCGTAATACTTGGGCATCCAGGAAGACTGCCAGAGATGCTTGACGGCCTCCTGGCGGGAAATGAAGCAGGCTCCGTCGCCGTGCTTGCAGTGGTAAAGGTCCGGGCCGTTCTCCTGCTTCATGAACACCAGGTCATAACGGTCGTAGGAACCCATGACCACCTTGGCAAGGTCCAGCAGGGAAATAGTGCGGCGGTGCTTCTGCACCTCCTGGTGCAGGGCGGCCAGGCCGGAATCCACGGGGCGCAGCTCCACGCGCAGGCCTTCGGCCGGTTCCGCCATGGGCGGGCGGGGCGCCTGTTCGCGGCGGTCTCCGTCGCGGCGCGGGCGGAAGGAACCGCGGGTGCGGTCTTCCCGGTTGAATCTTCTTTCACCATTCTGACCGTCAAAACGGCGTTCCCCCCGGGGCTGGCGTCCTTCGCGGCTGTCGCGTCGCGGACGGCGGTCGCCTCCCTGCCTGTCGCCGGACCTGCGTTCCGGATAGGACGCGGAACGTTCCTGACGGGCTCCCGGTCTCGCCCAGGCCGGACCAAATTGGAAGTCGGCCAAGCCGGAAAGGTCCGGAATTTGCTGCTTGGGGTCTGTGGAAGGAGTTTCTTCGGTCATCATGTACGGGTTGTTTCAATAGCAACTAAATGAGGTAGATGGCAATCATTTTACGTGCAAACAGGCCGAAAATTGTTCAAAATGTCATGAAATGCATCTGGAAACGCAAATATTTCCGGTGCATTCTTCCAATCCAACCTTTGTCAAATTCTCTATTATGGATAAAATACGTCAACGCCTTTCCGATCTTGGTTACGCCATTTACGATGCGCCCGCGCCCGTGGGTTCCTACGTGCAATGCGTGCGTACGGGCAACCTGCTTCACCTCTCCGGCGGCATCTCCGTGAACGGGGAGGACAAATACTTCGGCAAGGTAGGGCAGGACTTGACGGTGGAAGAAGGGCAGGCCGCCGCGCGAGCCGCCGTTCTGAACCGCCTGGCCGTCATCGTGCAGGCCGTGGGCTCCCTGGAAAAGGTTTCCCGCATTGTGGCCGTGAACGGATTTGTGAATGCCGGCCCGGATTTCTACGACCATCCCAAGGTGCTGAACGGCGCGTCCGACCTGCTGGTGGAAGCCTTTGGCGAAATCGGCCGCCACAGCCGCACGGCCGTGGGCGTGTCCGCCCTACCGCTCAACGTGGCGGTGGAAATAAGCATGGTTGTGGAAGTCTGCGGCTAGGGATTTAAAAACCGGAAGGGGATTCGTGCTTGAATCCCCGCGGCATTCCTGTAGAGTGCCGTCCGGTCAATGCCCTCGTGGCGGAATGGTAGACGCTGCAGACTTAAAATCTGTTGTCCGCAAGGACGTACCGGTTCGAGTCCGGTCGGGGGTACTTCGCTAAATACAAATTACAAATCTATGTAGATAAAAAGCCCGCTGACAGCGGGCTTTTTTGTTCCTGGCATGCCATCAGGTTTTTGAGTGGTGGCATCAATAACCTCTGAATCCCCGTTTGAAGAAGAAATAAGTTGGTTGTGTTCCATTGCTCCGTTTATGATACGGGGAAACAATGAAAGAACGCTGGACAAAAAAGTTGCCGGACAAAGAATTGAACATGGGGAAAGCAGGCCATTTTTGGCTGGAAAATCTGAATACTGCTTATGAAGTTTTTCAATAGATGCTGGTTTGGGAAGCCGGATAGTCCGTGCCGGAGCGGAAAAAGAGGGGTCTTGCTGGCGTTGAAGATAACAGGCGGCGTTCTTGTGGGAATGGTTTTGTTGTCCGCTGTGTCAGAGTGGTACATTTTTTCCGCTTCCGGAGGCAGGATTTTTGAGCACTCCGCGGATGTTCCCGTTCGCGCGCCTGCCCTGGTGCTGGGGTGCTCCCCTGCGTTCATGGGAGGCCCCAACGGGTATTTCTATAATAGAATGGATACGGCGGCGGAACTTTGGAGGGCCGGGAAGGCGACGGTTTTTGTCGTTTCCGGGGACAATAGCTCCCACTCCTACAATGAACCGGAATGGATGAAGCAGGCCCTGGTGGAGCGCGGCGTTCCGGAGGACCGGATTGTGTGTGACTTTGCGGGGCTGCGGACGCTGGATTCCGTCGTGAGGATGAAGGAGGTCTTTGGCGTTTCAACCATGATCGTCGTTTCCCAGGAATTTCACAATGAACGCGCCCTGGCGATCGCTGCACATGAGGAAATGGACGCGTGGGCCGTCAGCGCCCCGGATGTTCCCAACCGCAGTTCACGCATTAGAAGCTGGTTCAGGGAGCGCGCGGCGCGCGTATGGATGATGCTGGACTTGTGGCTGTGGGGGCGTGAACCCCGGTTCCTGGGGGAACCCGTGGCGGTGCCGGAAGTAAAAGGGGAAAAATGATCAACGCCTCATGCGGCCTGGAGCGTCATGAGGCGTCTTTTTTCATGCGGAACGGCAAACCTGGGGAGTGCCCGTACCTTGGTCCATTAAGACTGGATGAATCAATCGTGCCGGTTACGCGGGGAAATCTGCCATGGGGATGGGGAATGGTCCAGAAGGCCTGAGTGAACAATCCGCCACGGAAGGCGGCCGGATGGAAAATAAGGTTCGCCGGGATAGCTCCTTGTGGTAACGTGGACGCATGGATGACGCTGGTGAAACGGTCCGTAATGCGCTGCCTCCGCAATGGCTGGAATGGGCGGTGGAACTTCAGTTTATGGCCCAGGCGGGGATAACGTATGCGAAAGACCCCTATGATCTGGAGCGTTTCCAGCGGTTGAGGGAAATCGCCGCGGAAATCATGAGCGCCAAATCCGGGCTGGATATGGATACGGTCCGGGGGCTGTTTTGCAGTGAGACCGGATTTCAAACGCCGAAAATGGATACCCGCGCGGCCATCTTCCGGGAAGGTAAAATATTGCTGGTGAAAGAAAAAGGCTCCGGCTTGTGGTCCATGCCGGGCGGCTGGGTGGATGTGAACCAGTCCGTGCGGGATAACACGATCAAGGAAGTGCGGGAAGAAGCCGGACTGGAAGTGGAAGCGGTACGGCTGATAGCCCTGCATGACAGGAACAGGCACAACCCTCCCCCCTATGCGTACGGGGTTTGCAAGGTCTTTGTATTATGTGAAGAAAAAGGCGGCTCCTTCCAGCCCAATCCGGAAACGTCTGAAAGCCGCTGGTTCGGACGGGATGAACTGCCTCCCATGGCTTTGGAAAAGAACACGCCGGAACAGGCGCTGCTGTGCTTTAATGCGGCGGACGATCCCTGCTGGAATCCCGTGTTTGATTAAAAAAGGGAACATATACGGCAAAATCATTGACTCTTTCCGGGAAAGTGCTATGCCAGTTCCAGCGGCTTGCGAAAAGCGGGCTGTTTTATTCCGGCTGTAACGTTCCCTTCTTCTAGCGGTCAGGAAGGCCGTCTCTCCAACGGCAAAGGCTCGGTTCAACTCCGGCAGGGAATGCCATCCGCCCTATGGCATCATAGGAACCGGTTTTTTGTCTTGATGCCTGTTGCCGGCAATTCATTGTCCGTGAAGATGTGCGCTTTTTGGCGCATGCCCCAGGCGCATTTCTTCGGAATGCCTCCTTTTCCGAAAGAATTTGCCAGCCCTCGGAAATTCAGGTTTCTTTTTCCTTAATTTTCCTGTTTTTCCATTGCGGTCCTCTTCAATTGCGGCATTTTGAACCCGGAATATTCTGGTTGTTCCTGTGAGCGTGGAAAGCGGTTTCATTTTTCAGGAATGGCGGGTTTTTCGCCTTTCCATTTTGTTGTTGTTGCGTTCATGAAAAGTGCGGATTTCAAATCCGCCGTCAATGACGAATTAATATTTTTTCATGCGGATCAGATACTTGTGGTTGAATATATAAATGGCAGCGCTTCCGCAAGGCGGCGTGAAAGGAAATTTTAGAATCATGCAAGTTATTTATCATCATTGATGATGAGCGTTTTTCTCCGGAAAGTCAGATGCCGGATTTGAAATCCGGTAGTTTGCGTGCGGAGCCATGTATAATTTTTTTGGAAAACGCGTATTGGATATTGCCATATCCTTATGGACATTGATAATCGTATCGCCTCTTCTGGCCGTTATATCCATAATACTCCTGGTTCATACGCGGAAGTCTCCGTTTTTTTTCCAGACGCGTGTGGGGTACCGCGGGAAATTGTTCAGGGTTTTTAAATTCAAGACCCTGACGGATGCCCGTGATTCGGAGGGGCTCCTGCTTCCGGATGACTTGAGGTCTTTTCCGCTGGGAACTTTTTTACGCCGCTATTCCCTGGATGAACTGCCTCAGCTGGTCAACATTATCAAGGGAGACATGTCCATTGTAGGCCCCCGGCCATGGATTCCGGAGCAGCTGGATGTTTTTCCCGGCCGCTGCCGCATGGCGCGCTGTTCCGTCCGGCCCGGATTGACCGGCATGGCCCAGGTATACGGAAGGAACGGAATCCCGTTCTACAGGCGGTTGTGCTACGACATCGTTTACGCCCGGAATGTGTCCCTGTTCATGGACGCCAGGATCGTTTTCCAAACCGTTGTCCGGTTGCTGGCCCATAAGGACGTCCGGCAGTGCGAGGACGCTTTCAGGAATATCTCGGGCAGCATGCTCATCAGGAACGATCTTTCCGTGCCTGTGCCTTTTCCGTCCAAGCAGGAAGAATCCTGATTATTTATCCATTTAAAACCATAACCTTATACCTTAATGATGATGAACCGCCCCTCTCTTTTTTCTCCCGGAATTTTCCGGCTGGCCTCCCTGGCTGTCTGCTCCCTGCTGCTGGCCTCCTGCGTCAATCCGAAAGAGGTTCTCTATATCCAGGACATTACGGGTGAGACCCGGCAGGATATAGTCACCAAATACCAGACGACTATTCAAAAAGACGATCAGCTTTATATTTCCGTCAGCAGCAAGCAGCCGGAACTGACTACCCCCTTCATCATGGCGGAAATGGGCAATTCCATCTCCAACAACGCCAGCAATTCGCGGCCCAAAGGGTACCTGGTGGACGACGAGGGATATATTGTCCTGCCGGTCATCGGGAAGATGAAGGCCGCCCGGAAGACGTGTTCCCAGCTTGCCCACGACATTTCCGCAAAGCTCCGCAACAGTGATTACATCAAGGACGCCTCCGTCAACGTCCAGATCATGAACTTCAAATTTTCCGTTCTGGGAGAGGTGAATAATCCCGGCTCCTACCAGGTGGACGGCCAGCGCGTCACCATTTTTGACGCCATCAGCCGGGCGGGAGATTTGAATATCGACGGCAACCGGGACATCGTGCTGATCCGGGAAATGGAGCGTGACCGGAAGATCGTCAAGCTGGACCTGCGCAGCAAGTCCATTTTCTCCTCTCCTTATTACTATATCCGGCAGAATGATATTATTTATGTCACTCCGTCAGACCGCAAGATCAACATGAGGAGCGAAAGCGCCCAGTACTACGCCTGGGGCCTTTCGGGCCTGTCCCTGCTTATCGCCGTCATCGCCATCAGCCTGTAAGCCGTTTCATCCTGTTTTCCTTCCATGCCCGTTTCAGTGATACAGCCTGAGGACAACGATATTTTTTCCTTCCGGTTCATTTTTTCCACGGCCAGGAGGTATTGGCCCTGGATTCTGGCGTGCGCCCTGCTGGGCGGGGGGCTGGCTTATTTCATCTGCGCCCGGCAGGGGTATCTGTACCAGAAGACCGCCCGCATCATGCTGAGGGATGACAAGCAGAAGAATGCCCAGGTCTCGGAAATCATTCTTTCCGATCTGGGGTTCAAGCCGGGGGAGGCCAACCTGGCGAACGAGAGCTATGTGGTCAAGTCCTCGGAGGTGATGAGCCGTGTGGTGAAGGGGCTGGGGCTCGACGTCTCCTACTGGGAAAAGCGGAATATCCGGGAAGTGGATCTTTACCATACGACTCCCCTGAAGGCGGAGTTCAGTGAACAGGTGGCGTTTCAGCCTTGTTCCCTGGCGGTTACTCCGCTGAATGGCCGGGAATTTTCCCTGTCTTACCGGGCGAAGGAGAGCGGGGAAAACGTTCTGCACGGAAAGTTCGGCGTTCCGCTGAAGCTTCCCTTCGCCACGGTGAATGTATGCCCTACTTCTTATTTTTCTTCAGGCAGCATGGGAAGGACCATTTTCGTGGAGCGCGTTTCCGTGAAGGAGGCCACTGACGGAATGCTGGGCCAGCTGAGCGTAACGCGGCCCGATTCCAAGGAAAGCAGCCTGCTGGAGCTGACGTTGAGGCTTTCCCATCCGCAAAAGGCGGAAGACGCCCTGAATTATCTTATTGAGGTTTACAATGACCATTCCAGGCGGGAGAAGCAAATGGCCGCCTCGCGGGCGGAGGAGTTCATCGTCAAGCGCATTGGAAAGCTTGGCGGCCAGCTCGGCGGCGTAGACAAGCAGGTGATTGACTACAAGCGCAACAGCCGGATCGTCAAGGATATGGATACGACGCTGGATGCCACGTTCAACAGGGTGCAGGAAATAGGAACGGAACTTTTCTCCACCAGGACGGAGTTGATCCAGGTGAAGGTGCTCGCCAGGCTGCTGGCGGACCGGAGCCGCCAGCAGGACATGATCCCCGCCAATATAGGCATTCAGGATGCGGGAATTGCCAAGCAGATCGAACTTTTCAATGACAATTTCCTCCAGCATAAAAAGTTGTTCGCCAGCGCGGGAAGGCAGAATCCCATGGTTTCCTCCCTCGCGGAGAATATGAAGGAGATGCGCGAATCCATTGGCCGTTCCATCGCCAATTACTGCAACGCGCTGGAAGTGAGGATGGGTGAACTGGAAAAGGAGCGGAATGAACTCAACCGGCTTTTGTCGGACATGGCCTCCAAGGATGAAGGCCTGGTCCCTCTTCTCCGGGAGCAGAAGGTCATGGAGGAGCTTTACCTGATGCTGCTGAAAAAGAGGGAGGAAAACGCCCTGGCCCTGGCTACGACGGAACCAAGCGCCCGCATTCTGGAACCTGCGTTTGGCTCCAATGCTCCCGTAGCGCCCAGACTGCCCCTGATGACGATGGGCGGCATGGCCGGAGGCGCTTTTGCAAGCCTTTTGGCCCTGCTGGCCGGGAACGCCCTGAATACGAAGGTGCGGGATAAGAAGGATCTTGCCGGCCTGACGGACCTGCCGCTGGCAGGGGAGCTGCCCCTGCTTTCCGGAAAGGAGCGGAAGAAGCTGCCCCTGGTCGTCACGAATGGCCGTTCCTTCATGGAAGAGTGCTTTCACATCCTCCGCAATAATGCGGAACTTATGCTGCTGCCCAATCCGGAGGAAGCGCCCCGCATCCTGTTCCTGACGTCCACAAGAGCGGGGGAGGGGAAGACGTTTACGGCCCTGAACCTGGCCGCCGCGTATGCCCAGACCGGGAAAAAAGTCCTTCTCATTGATGGAGACCTCCGCAAGGCCAGCCTTTCCGCCTTTTACGGAGGGAAGAATGCCAGGGGCCTTGTCCACCTGCTGATGAATCCGCAGGTTTCTCCGGATTCCGTCCTGCAATCCGGCAAAAGATTCCCGGGATTTGACCTGGTGACGGCAGGTCCCGTTCCCCCCAATCCCGTCGCCTTGCTGACCCAGGGCCGTTTGGAAGAGCTGCTCCGGTACTGGCGCGCCCGGTATGACCGCATCATTCTGGACGGCTGTCCCTATGAAGCCGTGGCGGATGCCTCCCTCATGGCGCGCCATGCGGACCTGGTCCTGTATGTCATCAGATGCGGCATGATCGAGAAGCAGTACGTCCCCGTCATCCAGGGGCTTGCGGACAAGGGCGAATTCCGTTCCGGAGCTGTTATCCTCAATGCGGAGAATTTCAAAAATTCCCGTTTTCATTACTACGACGAGTATTCCGAAACTGACGGATAGCGCCGTTAACCGCCCCCTTTTCTTCAGCATTAGCCCCATAGCCTTTTTCCCGGGATTTTCTTCTTCCACCGTTTCATGAACACCGTCTCCAGAGTGATAAGGAACACAGGATTCCTGTATATGAAAATGGGCGTCACCATGTTCGTTTCCCTGTACGCGACGCGCCTGGTCCTGAATGCCCTGGGAGTGGACGACTTCGGCATTTTCAACATGGTGGCGGGCGTGATTGCCATGCTGGCTTTTCTCAACGCCAGCATGGCGGCGGCTACCCAGCGCTTCATGAGCTACGCGGAGGGGGAAGGGGACCCGGAGAAACAGAAAATCGTGTTTAATATCAGCGTGGTGCTCCATCTTGCCATTGCCGTGATGGTCGGAATCCTGCTGTACGCTGCGGCCCCCATCCTGTTCGGGCATGTTCTCAATATTCCGGAGGACCGGGTTGTTGCCGCCAGGTGCGTTTACTGGGCCATGATCGCCAGCACCGTGTTCGGCATTCTGGGCGTTCCCTGTGAAGCCATGCTGAACGCCCATGAAAATATGCTGTACTTCGCCATCATAGGCGTTCTGGAATCTTTCCTGAAACTGGGAGCGGCCCTGCTTGTCGTTCATGTGCCGGCGGACAAGCTGATTCTGTACGGGGTGTTGATGGCCGGGATTTCCATCCTTGCCATGACGGCCATGCTTGTTTATTGCCGCAGGAACTATGCGGAGTGCGTGATTGCGCCGCGGCGTTACTGGAAACGCGGCGTTTTCCGGGAAATGGGAAGCTTTGCGGGCTGGAATTTCACGGTTTCCGCCAGCAGCATGCTGTCGGAATACGGCGTCGGCATCGTCCTGAACCACTTTTTCGGCGTCGCCCTCAATGCGGCGCAGGCCGTCGCCCAGCAGATCAACGGGCAAACCATGGCTTTTTCCGGAACCATGCTGAAGGCCCTGAATCCGGTCATTTCAAAAAGCGAGGGGGCGGGCAACCGCGGCCTCATGCTGCGGGCCTCCCTGTCCGGCTGCAAATTCGCCTACCTGCTCATGGCGGTTTTCGCCATTCCGCTGATTCTGGAGGCTCCGGGGCTCCTGGGCCTCTGGCTTCATTCCGTCCCCGCCTGGGCGGTCCTGTTCTGCAGGCTCCAGCTTGCCAGAACCTTGCTGGAACAGCTTTTCCTCAGCCTGGGGTCCGCCATTTACGCGGAGGGGAACATCCGCCTGTACACGCTGGTGAAAACGGGGTCCGGAATTCTTTTTCTGGGCGCTACCTGGGGATTCTACCGCATGGGATGGCCTCCCTGCATGATGTATGTGGCCGCCATTCTTTTCGTAACCCTGCCGGGGGGGCTGCTGGCCCTTTCCATCTGCGTGCGGCGTCTTGGCCTCAGCCTGCGGGATTTTTCTTTCCGGGTGCTGGCGCCGTGCCTTGTTCCCAGTGCGGCTACGTTTGCCGCGGGCATCCTCCTGTGCCGGATTGATGCGTCGCTTTCTCCCGTTCCGGTATTGTTCCGCACCTGCTCGCTCCTGGCCGTCTTCCTCCTTTTCCTCTGGTTTTTTTCTCTGGACGGCAGGGAGCGCGGCACCCTTGTTTTTTTCCTGAAAAGCGCCTGGAGGAAAATTCAGTTTTCCAAATAATTCCATGAAATCCTATTCCATTCTCGTCAATACCTGTGATTCCTTTGAAGACTGCTGGGAGCCTTTTTTCAGGCTCTGGTCCCTTTATTGGCCCGATTGCCCCGCCCGCGTCTACCTGAATACGGAGTACAAGACCTATTCCGGTCCGGAAAAAAACGTCGTTTCCCTGAGGAGCTGCGCAGGCCGCACCATTCCGGGGCGCAGGAGGGCTACATGGAGCGAATGCCTGAAATGGGCCCTGGAGGCCATGGAAACGGATACGGTGCTGTACATGCAGGAGGATTACTTCCTGACGGCGCCGGTGGACGGCGGGGCGGTGGAAAGATACGCGGCGCAGATGCGCGCCCATCCGGAAATTCCCTGCATTCAGTTGACGCCGGAGGGAATTCCGGCCCGCGAGCCTTCGCGGTATGAAGGCCTTTTTACCAGTGACCCGGATTATCCCTGGTACGCGTGCTGCCAGGGCTCCCTGTGGCGCAGGGAGGCGCTGCTTTCCCTGTTGAGGAAGGAAGAATCCGCCTGGAAGTTCGAATGCTTCGGCAGCCGGAGGGCGAAGTATTCCCGCATGGAGTTTTTGACGGTGGACCCCTCCCTGTTTTCCCGGGAGGGGTACCAGATCATTCCCTACATTTTCACGGGCATCATCCACGGCAAATGGTACGGGCCGGTGGCGGAGCTGTTTGAACGGCACGGCATCTCCATGGATTTTTCCAGGAGGGGTTTTTTTGATCCGGAGGAAAAGCCCCCTTGCTCCGCGAGAATCAGGAATGCCGCCAGGAACTGGAAGACGTGGCGCAGCCGGCTGGAGCTCCGGTCCATGAAGCGCCGCTTCCTTCGGGAGGAGAATGCCTGCGGAGGTAATTAAACTTGTCCATGCCATGATTTCACTGACGCACCAGGGTTTGCATTTGCTGCGCCGCATGTTTGACCGCTGTTCCGGCAGGGAGGAACTGAACCCCCCTTCCTGTGAACTGGACGCGGACGCGGCTTCCGCGATGATTGAGGACCTTCTCCGCTCCGGCCGTCCCGCCATGGTGGGGCGGTTTGGCTGCACGGAAATGTCCTGCCTGCATAATTATCTGGAAATTGGGAAGGCGGGCAGGAATCCGCTGAACTACATCACAGGCCGGAGGGACCAGTGGTGGTGGAATAAAAGCATCATGAGGCAGATGAGGGAGTGGTCCGGCTTTTTCCCGGCCGCGCCGGAGTATCTGGCCCGTTTCTGCGAGCTGATGCTCTGCGACATGAAGGAACTGGATATCCTGGGAAGCTGGCTTCCATATGAACGGGAGGTGATGCCCATGATCCGGGACGTTCCCCGCGTGCGCCTGCTGAATCTGGAGCCTTACTGGTCTTCCCGGCCATGGAGCAGGGCCCTGGAGGGAAGGAAGGTGCTGGTGGTCCATCCTTTCGCGGAAAGCATCACGCTCCAATATGAACGGAACAGGGAAAGGATTTTTGAAAACCCGGAGGTCCTTCCTTCCTTTTCCCTGGAGACGCTGGCCGCCGTCCAGAGCCTGGGCGCGGGGCCGGACCGTTTTGCCGACTGGTTTGAAGCCCTGGCATGGATGGAGGGGGAGATGGACCGCCGGGATTACGATGTCTGCCTCATCGGATGCGGGGCTTACGGCTTTCATCTGGCGGCCCATGCCAAGAGGAGGGGCAGGCAGGCCGTGCATCTCGGCGGGGCTCTTCAACTGCTGTTCGGCCTGCGGGGCAGGCGCTGGGAGGACCCGGCCTACGGGGCGGATCCCGGCGCTCTCAAATATGATTATTCCCGGCTTTTCAATGACGCGTGGGCGAGGCCGGGGAGAGAGGAGACGGTAGGCCACGCCAGCCGTGTGGAGGGGGGGTGCTACTGGTGAAGAACATGAACCCTCCGGAAAAAAGGATGAACGTGCTCTGGCTGTCCAATATCCTGTTTCCCGAACCGTGCCGGATGCTTGGGCTTCCGGAACCGGTTCTGGGAGGCTGGATGTACGCGGGAGCGCAGGAGCTGATGAAAGCCGCCCCGGATTTAAAGCTGGCCGCCGTCATGTTTTATCCGGGGCGCACCATGCGCCGCATGGACGGGGAGGCCATGACCTATTACCTGGTTCCCGCCCCTGCGGACATGGGGGGGTACAGGAAGGAACTGGAACCCTGTTTCCGGGAAATCAGGGACATGTTCGGCCCGGACGTGGTCCATATCCACGGTTCCGAATATCCGCACTCCCTGGCCTGGGTGCAGGCTTGCGGGGCGGAACGCACGGCCGTTTCCATCCAGGGGCTGTCTTCCGTCTGCGCCGGGTTCTATCTGGGCGGCATTCCTATCCGGGAACTCGTGAAATCCGTTACCTTCCGCGATCTGCTGCGCCGCGACACGCTTTTTGCCCAGCAGCGGAAAATCAAGGCGCGGGGAAAATACGAACGGGAGCTGTTCGGCAGGGTGCGCCATGTGATCGGGCGTACCGCCTGGGACCGTTCCCACGCATGGGCCATGAACCCCGCGGCACGGTACCATGTTCTCCAGCCCACGCTCAGGGAACCCTTTTACAGTCATGAATGGGATGCCGGAACATGCGAAAAGCATACGGTTTTTCTCAGCCAGTCCCACTACCCCCTGAAAGGGCTGCACAAAGTGGTGGAGGCTCTTCCCCTGGTCCTGCGGCATTATCCTGACGCCAGGGTGAAGGTGGCCGGACCGGACTTCCTGTCAGTCCCTGCGTGGCGCAGGAACGGCTACGCCCGTTATTTGGGAAACCTGATGGAACGGCTGGGAGTCCGGGACCGTTTTCGCTGGCTGGGACGCCTGGACGCGGAACAGATGGGCAGCCAATTCCGGAAGGCGCATGTCTTCGTTTGCCCCTCCATGATTGAAAATGAGTCCAATTCACTGGGGGAAGCCCAGATGGTGGGCACTCCCTGCATCGCGTCCTATGCCGGGGGGATGATGGATTCCGTGTCCGACGGGGAAACGGGTTTCCTGTACCGGTTTGAAGAGACGGAAATGCTGGCCATGCTGGTGTGCCGCCTGTTCGGGGACATGGATTTGTGCAGGCGTCTTTCCTTCCGCGGAAGGCAGGCCTCTCTGGAGCGCCATGACCGTTCCGCGAATGCGGAACAACTGAAGCGCATTTACGGGAGCATCGCCGGAGAGGCCGGGAACGGGACGGAGGAACATGAAGGAAAGGGAAGGGAGGGGGCCGCATGCAGCAATTGATTTATCTTGCCAGGAAAGCCGTGCTCCGCTGCTGGGCCGTCTGCCTGCATCCCCTTCACAATTGGTATGCCAGGTGGCTCCTGTATGCCGGCAACGCGGTTTACGGCCCCGGCCTCTGTTCGTTCGGCATTCCGGACGTCAGGATATCCAGGGGAAGCCGCCGCCGTTCCGTGCCGTGCCGCATAGGAAGGGAATTTACCATGCGGAACGGCCCCCACGGCGTCTCCCGTTCCTCCCAGCGCTGCCTGATTTCCGTGGACAGGGACGGCGTGCTGCGCATCGGCAACCGGGTGGGCATCAGCAATACCGTGATTATCTGCACGCAGTCGGTGACGATCGGAGACGATGTAAAGGCCGGATTCGGAGTCCACATCATGGATACGGATTTCCACGCGTTGGACCCGGAAGCCAGGCGGGGAGCGGAGGACAGGCTTCTGCGCCGGTCCGCTCCCGTCAGGATTGGGAACAACGTCTTCCTGGGTGCCGGAACCTTCATTTTGAAAGGCGTTTCCATCGGGGACAACGCCGTCGTGGGAGCACGTTCCGTGGTAACGCGTTCCATCCCTTCCAATGAGGTGTGGGCGGGAAATCCGGCGCGCCGCATCCGCCGGGCGGAGGAGGGGAAAGCTCCCCAGGTGATGGAAAGGAGCGCGCATGCGTAATACGGCCCTTTCATGTCAGGCGAATGGAAGGCCGCCCCTTGATGGGAAATCCCGCCTTCCTTCAAGCATCCGGGTCGTGCTCCCCTTCATCATCCTGGTGAAGGCCATGATCATGCTGGCCATGTACTCGTCCGCCGCCGTCCTTCACCCGGTTTGTACGGAACAGGCCATTTCCCTTTCCTCAGCCCTCCTGCTGTCGGTGTCCTTCGTCATCATGCGGAAGTATTTCCGGAGGGAGGACGCCCCCGTTTATCCCCTCTTTTCCATTTATTTCCTGTGGGTATTCATTTGCTGCCTGCGGGGCGTCTTCGCCGTGGACGGCTACTGGTCCGCGCGGGCCCTGGTGACGAATGCCCCCACGCTTTTCATTCCCGTGCTGGTTTACGTGTTCAGCCTGCCGGAGGTGACGCGGCAGGTCCTGTCCGTCTGGTTCAAGGTGTTCATCCCCGTTTTTTTCCTGTTCATGTTCACCCTCAATCCGGACTTTTACGCCTCCCTGCTGAATCCCCTGCTGATGCTGGTTCCGTGGCTGCCCCTGCTGCCCCGGAAATGGAAGCTGGTGGTGCTGGTCATGGCATGCCTGATGGTGTGCGTCAGCATGGGAGCCAGGAGCCAGATTTTAAAGGCGCTGGTGGCTCTGTCCCTGCTGGCCGTCTATTGCGGCAGGGATTTGCTCAAGGACTGCTTTTACAGGATGATGCGGCACGCCCTGTTTTTAATTCCCTCCCTCTTTCTCGCCCTCGGGCTGGGCGGCGTCTTCAATGTCCTGGATGTCGGCTCCTACGCCGGAGCGCCGGGAAGTTCCGTGGAGGACGACCTGCTGGCGGATTCCCGCAGCATCGTCTTTGAAGAGGTGGCTTCTTCCTCCCTGAAGGACGGCTGCATTTTGCTGGGGCGCACCCCGGCGCAGGGGTATGAAACCAGTTTCCAGATGTCCAGTGATGAGCGCCAGTCCTACCATGACCAGAAGCGCCGCGCCTGGTGCGAACCCGTCCTCCTCAATATTTTCGCCTGGACGGGGGTGGTTGGGCTCTTCCTTTACACGGGATTTTACTGGCAGGCCTCCTATCTGGCCATTTACCGCTCCAACAACCGCTGGATGAAATTGCTGGGAGTGTTCGTGGCCTTCCGCTGGCTCTGGGGATGGCTGGAGGATACCAACTTCAATCTGGATATCATGAACATCTCCCTGTGGATGATGATCGCCATGTGCTATTCCAGCCGCTTCCGGGCCATGACGGACGGCGAGCTTCACGAATGGGTGGAAAGCATCTTCCGCCGCCGTTCCTCCAACCCTTTCCCCTCCATACGCATTCCATGAAAACTGACGCTGCCTCCGGAAAAAAACTTGCGGTCCTGATGACGTGCCACAACCGCAGGGAAAAAACGCTCCGCTCCCTTGCCGCCCTGTTCTCCGCACTGCCGGAAGCGGAGCTGGACGTCTCCGTGCATTTGGTGGATGACGGTTCCTCCGACGGCACCGGAGACGCCGTGCGGCAGGCTTACCCCTCCGTTTCCGTCATCACGGGGGACGGAACCCTGTTCTGGAACCGGGGAATGAGGACGGCATGGGAGGACGCCCTGAAGAAGGATGCGGATTTCTACCTGTGGCTGAATGATGATACCGTGCTTCATCCGTTTGCCGTAAGCCATCTATTGGAAGCCTCCCTCCGGATGGAACACGCCGCCGTCATCTGCGGCTCCACCTGCCATCCCGGCACGGATGAGTGGACTTATGGAGGCACGGCGGGCGGGAAGCCCGTTATTCCGGATGGAACCCTGAGGGAGTGCGAATTATGCCACGGGAACATTCTGTGGGTGCCGCGGCGGGTGGTGGAGCGCATAGGCATTCTGGACGGGTTCTACCTGCACGCGCTGGGGGATTACGACTATTCCCGTACGGCGCGCGAACGCGGAATAAAGCTGCGGGTGGCCCCCGCCTGCCTGGGAACCTGCGAACGGCATGACAAGGCCGTAGCCTGGACGGACCGGAAGGTGCCCCTGGCAGGCAGGCTCCGCAATTTGTATTCCCCGCTGGGGAATGCCCAGCCCAGGTATTACTTCCACTACGTCCGCAGGCACGACGGCCTGCTGGCCGCGTGCAAGGCCATGATCTGCATGCATGTACGAGTTTTTCTCCCCTTCTTATGGACAGCAACGAAATAGACTGGGTGTTCCAGACGGATGACGAAGAGGTGCTGGAGACGTACAGGACCCGTGACAATTACCTCATGGAGCGCACTCCGGAGGGGGATGATTCGCGGTGCGCCGTTTATTTCAGCAGCAACGACCTGTACTTTCCCAACAACCGCGCCCGGTTCCATGAACGGGTCACCCTGCGGAATACGTTTGAATGGTTCGGAACCAGGGTTCCGGGCTGCGGAAGGCACATTTTCATCCGCGACGTTTTCAAGCAATGGTACCTGGGCGGCATCAACAGCCGCCTGAATTCTCCGGAAAAGGTGCTGAAGTGGCTTGAAAACGAGACGAAAGGCTGCCGGGTAACGATGGTGGGCAGTTCCTCGGGAGGCTATGCCGCCGTTCTCTTCGGCTCCCTGCTGCATGCGGAGCGCGTTTTCTCCTTCAACGGCTATTTTGACCTTGCGCCGGAAACGGAAATGGAAGACGCCGCCAGAATCAATCCCCTGCTGGTACGGTACGGGAACGACCCGGAACGGGCGCCTTTTTACCGCCTGGCCCCCTTTCTGCATGCGGAGACCCCCGTTTATTATTTCCACTCCCTGTTTTCTTCCATTGACCGCAGGCAAAGGGAGCTTCTGGGCGGCTGCCGGGGAGTGCACGTCATCCCCTTTCATTCCCGCCGCCACGGAATCCCCTTCCTCAAATGCTGTTTAAGCCGCCTTTTTCGGAGTACCGATGAGGAGCTGCTGGAGCTGTGCGGCTCAATTCAACGGCCCTTGCGGTTTTCCCTGCGGTATGCGGGCGTCCGGAAGACGGTTTCCGGCTTCTTCAGGCAAGCGTGGCAATATTACAGGAAAAGGCACTGAATCATGAACGGCAACAAACGGAAACTGATGGTCTTTCATCAATACCTGGCGCCTTACCGCATTGATTTTTTCAATGCGCTGGCCCGTCTTGGAGAGATGGAGGTATTTTTTGAATATGAAAATTCTCCGGACCACCACTACAACAGGCCGGAAATGGAAGCCCGCTGCGCGTTCCGCCCCCAATACCTGAACCATGTCCGCGTGGCCGGGCGGCGCATCCCCTCCGGCCTTGCGCGCGTTCTGCGGCACGGACGGCCCGATCTGGTGATCGTTCCGGAGTTTTCCATTCTGGCTCTGGAGGTATGCCTGCTGCGCGCGGTTTGCCGCTGGAAATTCAAAATCGTCAGCATTTGCGATGACAGCATGGACATGATCCGCGGAAATGAATTGTCCCGCATGCATGCGCTGGCGCGGAAGGCGGCGATGCCGGTGATGGACGATGTGATTCTCCCGGACAGGGAGGCATGCCGCTGGTACCGGGAACATTATGGAAAGGGCGTCTTTTTTCCGATTGTCAGGGATGAACGGGCATTCCGGGAACAATGCCGGGAAGCGCTTTCCATGAGCCATTCTATGCAGCGGGAATACGGCCTGCACGGAAAACGGGTGGTCCTGTATGTGGGGCGCCTGGCCCCGGAGAAGAATCTGGAATGCCTGGTCAGGGCGGCCGCGGCCCTTCCGGAGGACGCCGTTCTGGTGATTGCGGGGTCGGGAAGCCTGGGACCGGAATTGCAGGATCTGGCCGTCCGGCTGGAGGTCAGCGCCATTTTTACCGGCTGGCTGGAAGGCGAGCGCCTGGCGGCCTGGTACAATCTGGCCGACGTTTTTGTCCTGCCCAGCCTGGTGGAACCGTTTGGGGCGGTTGTCAATGATGCGCTGGCCGCCGGGTGCTTCTGCCTGGTTTCCGGGCGCTGCGGCTCCGCCTGCCTGATCCGCCGGGGCTGGAACGGGGAATTGTTCGATCCGGAAGATGAAAAGGGGCTGGCCTCTCTTCTCCGGAAAACCTGCCTGGACCGCGGCGGCAGTCCGTCCCCTCCGCGCCTGAAAGAATGCCTGATGCCTGCGGGATTCCGGGAATACGTCAACCATCTCATGGAACATATTGTATGATGAATGCTTCCGCCAATGCCGCCCCGGGCAGGTCCCGGCCCATCCTGTTTCTGCGTTCCCTGGCTAACGGAGTGCGCAGTTTCATACGGTTCCGCCTGCTTCAACGCTGGGTCACCGTGGAGGGAATGACCAGGATAGGAAGGCATGTGCATCTGAATTCCCCTCACAAACGGATCATTTTCGGGAACAGGGTGCAATTGGGGCCGCACTGCCATGTCTCCTGCGATATACGCTTTGGAAACAGCGTGTTGTGCGCCGCCCGCGTTTCATTCATCGGAAAAAGGGACCATTCCTTTAACAGGCCCGGTTGCGCCATCTGGGATTCTCCCCGGAATTGGGAGGACGGCATGACGGTCATCGGCAGCGACGTGTGGATTGGGCACGGCGCCGTCATCCTGGGAGGCGTTTGCGTAGGGGACGGGGCCATTGTAGCGGCAGGCGCCGTCGTGACCGGAGACGTGCCGCCCATGACCGTGGTGGGCGGCAATCCTGCCCGGGTCATCCGCCGCCGCTTTGCCGCCCCGGAAGAGGAGGAAAGGCACCGGAACTACCTTAATTCCATCAAATAGACAAGCCATGATGCAAATCCTGATTAACGCTTATGCCGTCAACCCGGACTGGGGCAGCGAACCCGGCATGGGGTGGAACTGGGTCATCCACCTGGCCATGCACTGCAAGGTGCATGTGATTACGGAGGGGGAATGGAGGGAAAACATAGAACGGGAGCTCGCCCGCCTTCCCCAGGCCGGCAACATCGTGTTCCATTATCTTCCCGTACCGGAAAAAATTCGCCGGATGTGCTGGGACCAGGGGGACTGGCGTTTTTACCGCCATTACAAAAAATGGCAGGAACGGGCGCTTGCGCTGGCGCGGCGCATCATGGCGGAAAACCGCATAGACGTCATTCACCAGTTGAACATGATAGGCTTCCGGGAGCCGGGGATGCTGTGGAAAATCGGGGGAATTCCCTACATATGGGGACCGGTGGGGGGAATGGAAAATACGCCGGTGGCCTACTTGCGGGAAAGCGGCTGGGGGCAGGTGGGGAAGACGGCATTGAAAAACGTGATCAATACCGTGCAGGCCAGGTTCCAGCCCAGGGTGCGGAAAGCCATGAAGCGCGCTGACGCCGTGCTGGCTTCCGTTCAGGGAGTGCGGGAGAAAATGGAACGGTACCATCGCCGGGAAGCGCTGCTGATGAGCGAAACCGGCTGCGCCGCGCCGAAGGAGAAAGTGCGGAGGGCAACGGACGGCGGACAATTCAGGCTGCTGTGGGCAGGCCGCATGATACCCAGCAAGCAGTTGGCCCTGGCATTACAAACCCTCACCCATCTCCGGGATTTGCCGGAGCTGAAGCTGCATATCTGCGGGGGAGGGGAGAGGGGGCGGGGCTACCGGAACCTTGCGGAACGGCTGGGCGTGGCGGGGCAATGCGTGTGGCACGGCACAGTCTCCAATGAAAAGGTTCAATCACTCATGCGGGAAAGCGACCTCTTTTTCTTTACCAGCATCATGGAAGCAACCTCAACCGTGCTTGTGGAAGCCCTGATGAACCGCCTGCCCGTGCTCTGCTTTGATACCTGCGGCATGGGAACCATCGTGGATGAAACCGTGGGATGCAAGATACCCCTGACCCGTCCCGGACGGTCCGCCCGGGACTTTGCGGAACGCATCCGTTTCTTTTTCCATCACAGGGAGGTCCTGCGGGATATGGATGAAGCGTTTTACACCAGGCAGAGGGAACTGGACTGGAACCGCAAGGCGGAAAGGATGGCCGGCATTTACCGCGAAGTTTTGAAGGCCCGTCAACATTGACCATGAGTGAAAACCGTATGGAGACCTATTTCAACATCAGATACGAATTTGACCGTGAACGCGTTTTCCGGCGCATGGACGAAGTGCTCCGTTCCGGGGGCGCCGGATACATCTGCGTGGCGGACGGCCATGTACTTTCCGAGGTACAGCGCAACCGGGAATACAGGAATGTGCTGAATGGAGCGCTCCTGACCATTTGCGACAGCGGCTGGGTGCCCGTCTACCTGAAATGGCTGCTGCATGCGGACAGGCCCCAATACTGCGGCGCCCAGATTTTTAGCGACGCCATCGGCATGAAAAAATACAGAATGATGTTCCTGGGAGGAAACCGCGAGACGCTGGATGCCCTGCGCCGGACCCTGGAACGGGAAGATCCCCGCGTGAAGCACATGCCTTTTGAGGAATTGCCGTTCTGCCCTGTGGATGAATTTGACTACGCGGCTATTGCCGGGAGAATCAATGAATACCTGCCGGACATCGTCTGGGTTTCCCTGGGCGCTCCCAAGCAGGAAATATTCATGAACAGGCTGTGCCCCCATCTTCAACGGGGGGTTATGGTGGCCGTGGGCGCCGTCTTTAACTTCGCCTCCGGGCGGCATATCAGAAGGGCCCCTGCCTGGATGGTGGATTGCAGGCTGGAATTTCTCTACCGCATTTTCAGTGAACCCCGCAAGCAAATGAAACGCTGCTGGAAAATAATCTCTGTCCTGCCCTGGATTTTTATCCGTGAAAAACAACGGCAAAAGGCGGCCAGGCCGGCTGCCGCCTCCGGAAGGGAAAGAAAAGCGTCCCCTCTTCCCTGCACGCTAGTCTCATGTTTCGGCCGGCTTCCCGGCAACATGGATGACCTGCTGGCTGACTGGGGCAGGAAAGAAGGCAGGAAATTCATCATTGTCAGCGACGATGCGAGGTTCTGGAACCTGCCCTTCAACGCCAGCCTGGTGCCGATGGCTTTTTGCGAACTCCAGTCCCTGGTAAGGAAAAAACTGGGAAGACGGCATCAAATTAACGTTCCGGAGGACCTCCCGCTGCTTCTGCCGCAATATCCGGTTCTCTTTGAGGACTATGTGGAAGGGAACCGGGAATTGGAAACAATAGCTCTGGAATGGGAGGCCGGTTCCTCCCATGCACCGGTTCCCGCCGCTCCGGTTTAATGCTTACCCCTCTCCATACAGCAACATCCACACCTTAATACATTTCAACGATGGCTACCAAAATATTCGTCTCCGGTTTTTACGATATCATTCATGCCGGGCATATCCAGTTTTTCCGTGAAGCGCGTTCGCTGGGGGATTTCCTCATCGTCTCCTTCGCCTCCGAGCAGGTGCTCTGGAAAAGCAAGCGCAGAAAACCATCCATCCCGGACGGCCATAAAAAAGTGATTCTGGAAAGCCTGTGCATGGTGGACAAGGTGGTCTGCGGAGAACATCTGGAGCCGGGAATGGATTTTGAACACGTTTTCCTGAAAGAACGGCCCGATATCCTGGCTGTTACGGAAGATGACTGTTACGGCGACCTTAAAAGGGAACTGTGCGCAAGGATTGGAGCGCGGTATGTGGTGCTTCCCAAAACGCCTCCCTGTTCCGAACAGATTTCCACCACCCAGCTGGTGAACAGAATCAAGGCCCCGCTTAGCGTTCCCCTGCGCGTGGATTTTGCGGGGGGCTGGCTGGACGTTCCCAGGCATGCGCGGCAGGGGGCGTACATTGTCAACTGCGCCATCAGTCCGTTTGTATCCCTGGACCACTGGCCCTATGAACTCCGGTCCGGACTGGGAGGCAGCGGAGCCTGGGCCATGCTGCAGGGCCGGGACCCCGTCCAGTCGGAACTTGCCCTGGGGGTTGGCTGGCAGGATCCGGCCGTGATTGCGGAAACGGGGCTGTGCGTCTGGCGTTCCGGCGCCGTTCCCGTGCTGGACATCAAGAGCACCGGTGACTTTCTGGCCGGGAAAATGGCGGTCTTCCACACCGGGCATGACCATGATACGCCGGGAATGGCTGACGGGTGCAGGGACTATGCCCGCATCGCCCAGTCTTCCCTGATTGCCCGCGCCGGAGTGATGGAGCGCAGCATTCATGAACTGGCTGCCGGAGTGGCGCTGTACCATAGCGTGCAGCTCCAGGAGGGGATGGCCCCCCTTCCAACGCTGGGGAAGGAACTGGCGAAGAAATACCTGGGAGGCGGGTTCGGCGGATATGCCCTGTACCTGTTTGCTTCCCGGGAGGACAGGGATGAGGCGGTGCGTCTTCATGACGGCATGAGGGCTGTGGAGCCGTATTGCAAAAGCCCCTTCTGATTCTTTTGCCGGAATGAAAATGTCCATGGTTGAAGAATACTCTCCGGACACGGAGCCGGAAAAGGCGCAGTCTGCCTGTCCGGGGGCCGTTCCCGGGACGCCGCCGAGGGAATGCTGGCTTGACCTGGGCAGGGTGGTTGGCCTGTTCTTCATCGTCCTTTTTCATGCTGGGGGAAGCGGGGTGGAATTCCCTCTCTTCTTCCAGCGGGTGCCTTTTCTGTTCATGGCGGCGGCCTACTTTGTGGGACGCAGGAAAATGTTCGACTGGCGTCATTCCCCGTGCAGGTACGTTTTATTTTATCTGGCATGGAACGGCGCGGCTTTTCTGGAAGCGTTCTTCAGGCATTGGATTTATTTAAGCCTGGGCCATTCAAGCACGTGGGACTGGAGCAGCCTGCCCTGGAAGCTGACGGGAGTGGGAACCACCTTCCCCTACGACGGCCCCCTGTGGTTCCTGAAATACGTGATGGCGCTGAGCCTGCTCTCTCCGCTTTTATTTGCCCTGGGAAAAAGGAAGCTGCTGATTCCCGCGACGATAGCCGTTCTCTTCTCCGTAGTGCTGTTTCCGGAGATCAACGCGCTGTTTTCCGACCCTCCCCGGGTTCCGTGGGCGGACTCCCTGGCTTTTTTCATGCTGGGGTTCTGCCTTTCCTCCCTGACGCTGGGCGAAATCAAGCTGTTCCTGAAGAAAATAAGTTACTTTTCCCTTCCCGCGTGGGCGGCAATAGCGTGGATGAACCATGGCGGCGTCATCTCCACGGAAACCCTGCACACCATCCCCTGCTGGATTCCGGGGATTCTGGGACTGGGCTCCCTGTGCGTTCTGCTGGCGGAAAAGAAGTTCTTTCGTAACGTGGCGCGGGCATGCGCTCCCCTCTTCTTCTTCATTTATGCCGTCCATTGCCTGATCCTTCCCTGGTTGATGCCGCTCCTGTCAAGAATTCTGCCGGAGGGAGTACCTTCCGCCATGGTTGCGACGGTTCTGATATTTGCGGGAGCATTCTTTCTTCATCAATGGGTGGTCCGGCATTACCCCGGCTGGGAATACCTGATCTTTGCCCAAAAGCGGAAAAAGCCGCCGATTGACGGAAAGGAAAAAGAGAGGTTTGCCGTCGGTTCCCTCCGCTCCGCCTCCATGAATGAACCCCGTCTTTAGCGGTCTTCTGTTTTTCCTGTGCCTTCTGATCGGGAAAATGGGAACCTGCATGCTGGGGCGCAGACATCCTCTTTTCAGATGAGCCTCTATTGATGCTCTTTTTCCAATTTCTCCTCCACCGCGTTCAATATCTATTCTTCCACGGACAAGCCTTTCTTGACGGCCATATTTCTGGGCAATAACGGTTTCATCCAGTCCCGACGTTTCACGCAGGATGATATTTTTCAGGAATGGGTAGAAACTTTCAACGAAGTGGGTAGCACGCGTTGCCGTCTTATCCGATGAACGGAAAGTGCTCCAAAGCTGGGTGTGGCTGGACCAGGCCATCAGCTCACCTGTAGAGGAAGGGAAATCATTCCTGGAATCCAGGGATGCGGTTGCTCTGACCGTGGAAGCAGCCACCGCCCAGGAAGGGCGCGGGTTTTTCACCAGCCAGAATTTTCGGAGTTCACGATGGTGGACGGGATGGCAGCGGCGTTGTTCAACCGCTTCACGACAAGCAATAACAAAGAATAACAAGCATGAATAAAATTACTTCTATCAATGGGATTCTCCTGACTCCTCTGAATGAATGGAGTGAGCATGTGGAGAATGAAACTGTGCATGTTACAGAGGAAGAGCGCACCGCATGGAACGCCAAGGCGGATGCCGCCGCTCTTTCTACAAAAGCCGACGCGTCTTCCTTCAATGCGCACAAGGAAGATGCCGCAGCCCACATAACGGTTCAAGAACGCGAAACGTGGAATGGCAAGCAGGACAAGCTGACAGACGAAGCGGGCAACATGACGCTGGACGGCGGCTTGACTGCGGAGGGGACGATCAACGCCAACGGGGGCATCAATATTCCGCTTACCGTGGGAGCGCAAACAGGCACGGCAGCCGTGAACCGCTTATATGCAGCAGGGCTGGCCGGGGCTACGAATGTCTACACGATGCCTTATTTTCCTGACACTTCAAAAATTGTGACTACTGGCTCAGCAGTCACGGCCATATATGTTCCTTACCATTATGCGCGCGTTACGGCGCCTGCAAATAAAACCAGCTCCATCAAGTTTCCCTTTCTGGGGCTCTACGGCGGGTGGAACTACAGCAACTTTGCGGGGTTTTCTATATCCCTGCATAGCTACACTGCTCTTAAATTCACTATTGGGCTGGGGGCTGGAGCCAAAACCTACAGAAGCGATTTAACTCTGGACTCCTATGCTCTCATTCCCGGCAATGACCTCGCTTATGCAAATGGAGAAATTCTGGATATTACGTTCGATGCAGTCAGGGATACCGTTCGCAATGGTTACACTATTATAGTGCGGGAAATTTATGCGGAAATAACGACACAAAAATGGAAAGTTAAAACCACTACCAGCTTTGTTCCAGCAAGCCATAATGAGCTGATCCCAGCTACGCTTAATAAAATCATCTATCAGCAAAGCCAACCGGCTTCTTATTCCAAAGATTATGATGGCGTTGGCTCTCTCTATCTGATGCTGGGCGGCAGTCAGCAAGCCTCCCTGTGCAAAATCGCTGCCGTTCGTGGGCTTCGGTCCTTTGAAACTTCGTTTGGATTCAGTTCTTGCTATGTGGATTTAGCGAAAGTCGATAGTGGGACTGCGGTTGTAGAGATTGGCTCTACAGAGCGCACGCTTTATCAGCCAAATAACATCAACCCGGTTGCAATGGCTCTCGGTGCAATAGCTGCGAACACCATTGTTTCTGAAGTAACTGAAGACTTTGTAGATATCAACACCCCCTTAGCATAATATGAATAACGCAGAAATACAGATACAATTCCCCCAGCCTGGACAATGGGGGGACTTCACCCTGACGGCCATTTACCGGGACGCGGACGGCTATACCCGTACTGACCGCTACAAGCAGGAGGACCTGCCCGCTGACCAAGCTCCGGCAATGGAGGCCGTCGTGACCGCGCTGGTAGGGCTGGCGGAACCATGGAAAGCCGTCCAGGTGTGGGCGCGTCTGGATGAATACGTCAATCTTGTCCGGCATCCTGATGAGCCTGCATCTGGTGGGAGCGTCTGCCTGACCGTGGAGGTTATTAATGACCAGGGAGGACGCCGGACATTTACCTCTTGTGACTACCCGGAATTCGCCATCCAGGACCCTGCTGCCGTGGCGTTCTTCAAATACTTCGTAGAGTAAAATCATGCGCAAGTTAAATGGCGAGCAAAAAAGGGCCGTCCTTGACGGCGGGGAAGCAGGGCATGAAAAATGCCTACGGAAAAAGCAAGGCTAAAACCGGCCTGAAATGGTGGGAACGCCTTCTGTGGGTGACCCTGGCAGGAGCGGCCTATGCAGCCTCCGCCCTGCTGGGCGGTTGCGGACATAATGTGGACTTTACCCAGGACCGCACGGAGGTTTGCAAAGGCGGCTCCTGCCTGGTCATTAAGCAGGGGCATATCTCCCGCTCCCAGGTTCACGTTGCCCGTCGTTCAATATCCTGAAAAAGTAAGACCATGTGCACTAAAGCCCACGCTGCCTGAACCTTTTAAGGGGGTATAAGCCCGAATGGGTCATGTTCGTGGGCTTTATTGCCCGTGACTTCCCGTACCACGGCATGCGCGCCTGCATGGATGCGCGGACGAAGGCCCTCACACAAATCAACATGGGGCTCTTGCAACTTGAACGGCATATCGGAAAATGAATATCGCTTTAGACATCGGATACGCCAACAACACGGGCGCCCGTGGAAACGGGCGTGAAGAATACGCTGTGGCCAAGACCATTGCCGGTCATCTGGCCCCCATGCTGCGGGTCCACGGGCGCGCCGTCACCGTCACCGACTCCCCCGTTTGAGCGGCGACGACCTTGTCCGCCACCGTGAAGGCCATCAACGCGGGGAACTACGGCATATACTCTCCGTTCGCTCTGACTCCTCGGACTCCCCCTACGGCCCAAGGGGCTCGCATCTGCTACTGCCGTAGCTACCATGATGACGGCGCCTATACGGATTCGCTGAGAGTAAAAGCCTTGGCTTCATCCCTATCGCTGAGCCGCTCTGCAAGCTCCTGCGGGGTCTCCCTGACCGCTCCTGCTGGTTCTCCAAATCCAGCCTCCGCACACCCTCCGTGAAACGGTGCCGCCCGCCATGCTGGTGGAATGCGGCTTCTTTTCCAATCCCGGAGAGCCAACCGCAAATACAACCGACTCGTCGGCCTCTCCTGACCTTCCAGCAACCATGCAAATGCCCCTATTCCGAATCAGGGAACAGTCCCCCCGAAGCCCTCTCCCGTCCACCACAGGGGAGGGCTTCTTCATGCCTGCAAGACACACCTCCGACTACAAGACATTGTTTCCAAAACGAATTTCAATGTCTTGCAGTTTTATAAAAACAAAAACCGCAAGCATTCTTTTTCAAACGCTTGCGGTTGTTTTGAGATGGTGGAGGCGACGGGAGTCGAACCCGTGTCCTGAAGGCCGTTGATGCCGGCATCTCCATGTTCAGACGCATATTGCTGCTTTCGCGGCCGCTTCGTCATGCGCCAACTAGGCAGGCTCGCTAGTTGCCTGTGGAAGTCTCGTGCGTTGCGCGGCAACCCCGCATTGCACCAGCCTGCTGAATATTCGTCGTCCCCTCTAGCAGGCGTTGAGGTTCTGACGCGGCTGAACTAATTAGGCAGCCAGAGCAAGGTCGTTAGACTCTGCATTTATTTTTTTAATCGGCTTTTTAGAAGGCCAGCCGATTAACCTTCACATGCAGCCAGCACCTCAGACTTCCAGTCGAAACCATGGCGCCCCCATATGTATTTACCGGTAGAGACAAAAAATCCCGCCATGGCGTTCAGGCAGGAATTATTTTATTTACCGGTGGTGATGCAAGTGGCACGCCCGTAGGGATTCGAACCCCAAACCTTCTGATCCGTAGTCAGACGCTCTATCCAATTGAGCTACGGGCGCTTTAACTTGCGTCGTGTACCGCGTAAGCGGTGAGAGGAATATAGGGTTTTCTTCGGGAAAGTCAAGATGTTTGTAAGATGATTTGAGAAAAAAATCTCATTTTTTCTCTTCCCGGGAGAGGAGTCCTTCAAAGACGGGCCGTTGATTCCGGAGCGCAGAAAGAGGGGAAAGGCGTTGCGTCACGGAATGGGCTGTGGCACACTGGACGGAGAAAATGAGCGAGTTCAAGGTGATCAGGTCGCCGATGGAGGCATTGAAGGAGTACTTCGGCTTTTCCAGTTTGAGGGAGGGGCAGGACCGCGTGGTGGCTTCCATCATGGAAGGCCGCAACGTGCTGGTGGTGATGCCCACCGGGGGAGGGAAATCCCTGTGCTACCAGCTTCCCGCCTTGTGCCGGGACGGGGTCTGCCTGGTGGTCAGCCCGTTGATCGCCCTGATGAAAGACCAGGTGGACGCCCTTGCCGCCAGAGGGATTCCCGCCACCATGATCAACAGCTCCCTGAGCTTTCCTGAACAAAGGGAACGCCTGGCCGGCATGAAGGACGGGGCGTTCAAGCTGGTGTATGTGGCTCCGGAGCGTTTCGGCCATGAGGGGTTCATGCGCGCCCTGGAGGAGGTGGACGTGAATATGGTTGCCGTGGATGAGGCTCACTGCCTGAGCCAGTGGGGGCATGATTTCCGTCCGGATTATTTGAAGCTGGGCAGGGCTATTGAAGCGATGGGGCGCCCGCAGGTAGCGGCTCTGACCGCCACGGCCACTCCCCGCGTGCGGGAGGATATTCTGGAACATTTGAGGCTGGACGACCCGGTGACGATTGTACGGGGATTTGCGCGGGAAAACCTGCATTTCCGCATTACGGCTTGCGATACGCACAAGGACAAGTACAAGAGGCTGTACGAGCTGGTGAAGCGCCATAAGACGGGTATTATCTATTGCTCCACCCGCAAAAAGGTGGAGCAGGTCTATGAGGCTCTTTCCGAACTTGGCCTGAACGTGACGGCTTACCACGCGGGCATGACGGATGAGCAGCGGGAAGAGGCTCAGAACGCCTTCATGAACCGCCATGCGGACATCGTCATTGCCACGAATGCGTTTGGCATGGGCATTGACCGTGCCGACGTCAGGTTTGTGGCCCATTTTGAGGTTCCCGGCAGTGTGGAGGCCTATTACCAGGAAGCTGGCCGTGCCGGCCGCGACGGGGATGAAGCCTATTGCGAGCTTTTGTTCAACCACGCGGATTTGCGGACCCAGGAGTTTTTTATTGAGGGGGTGAATCCGGGCGTTCCGCTGATTGTGGAGCTGTACGAGTTGTTAAGGAAGCATTGCAGTGCGGAAACCCATGATGTGGCGTGGTCCATGGAGGAGATGGGGGAACGCCTCAAATGCCGGAATGCCATGCAGGTGGGGGCCGCCTTGTCCGTTCTCATGCGCAATGGCGCGATCAGCCGCCATGACGTTCCGGGGCAGCGCGTGAAGCTTACCAGAGTGACGGACCCCGCCGTAAGCGGCTTGAAGATTCCTCTGGACGAACAGGCCCTGCGGGAAAAGGAGGTGAGAGACCGGGAAAAACTGAAGGCGGTGACGGAGTTTGCTTATTCCACCGGCTGCCGCCAGCAGTGGATTTTGAATTACTTCGGGGAGGAGGATGGAGCCCCGTGTGGCCGCTGTGACCAGTGCCTGACGCTGGGAGTGGAGGAGGGACAATCCCTGGGCGAGGAGGAAACAAGGGTGGTCCGGCAGGCGCTGAGCGGGATTGCGCGCGCGTCCGTGCGCATGGCGGACGGTTCCTGGCAGGGAAGGTGGGGCAGGACGAAAATCATCCAGATGCTCAAGGGGGCGAAAAACCAGGAGATTTTAAAAACCTCCCTGGCCCGTCTGAGTACGTATGGCATCCTTTCCCGGTGGAGCGAGGACGATATCCGCCAGTTGTTCCGCGCCATGCAGATGGCGGGGTTGACCAGAATGAGCGGAGAGGCGGACCGCCCCCTGATTACCCTGAGTCCGAAAGGGAATGAAGTGATGATGGGGCGCAGGGAGGCGTCCATGCTCTGGCCCTTTGCCCGCCGGGAAAAGGCTTCCGCTCCCACGGGACAGGCCAGGGTGCGGGCCACGGGGGATTTGGCCGCCCTGGGCGAGTTTGACGAAGATTTGTTTTTGAAATTGAAGGAGCTCAGGAATGAGCTGGCCCGTGAAGCCGGAATTCCGGCTTATGCCGTATTCCACAATTCCACCCTGGAAGGGTTGGCCAGGCTGAAACCCACCACCCGCCGGGGCGCCATGAACGTCCACGGCATCGGGGAGCAGAAGGCCGCGAAGTATCTGGATGATTTTCTGGAAGTGATCGCAGAGCATTGCGAGGTTTAAAAAGGTTTTCCGGACCGCTTGCACCATGTCCGCGCCGCCGTGGGGGAACTGATGGCCCTTGTTTTCCCATGGTCCGGCCGCTGAATGTTCCTGCGGGGTTGCATTTGCAGATGAAAAACGGCTTCCGGTTGATTTTATGTTGGGAGGACGTTTGTCCGTCTCTTGAATCCGGACGGGAAATTCCAGTGGGAGGTGGCGCTGAAACCCGGTGAAGAAAAGGAACTGACCTGCCAATATGCCTGCCTGGAGTAATTCCTGCCTGTACTATTTATGTATTGACTTCATTTTGGGAAGTGTGTAATTTCTTTTCCACACATTACCCAAGACGGAGCGGTGGCTGAGAGGCTGAAAGCACTCCTTTGCTAAAGGAACGTACTGGCAAAACCGGTACCGAGGGTTCGAATCCCTCCCGCTCCGCCAAAACATTTTTCTTCTTAAGAGTCTGTATTTTAACGATACAGGCTCTTTTTTGCTTTTTTGGCAGGTGTTGCAAGAAGAGAGAAAGGATCATTTGCCTTTTAGTCAAATGCCTGGCTGCACTGGTTTAGAAACTGGCAAGGGAGAGTTGCATGGAGATACAGTTCAGCAAGCTATCTCTGCCGGAGTTCTTCCAGCGTATGAATGGCAAGGCCGGGGAATGAGGTGAGCATGAAAGAAGCCTGATTGTTCTGAAATTATTAATGGGGGAGGATTAAAAAATGGCGATGCTGTCCCTTTCCATTATTTGCTGCAGCGAATATGGTTTTTTATTGATTGATTTTCTCTGTGAAGCTTTTATTAAAAATGGATAATGTATCCTCTTTATGAAAACCATTCTTTTTTATTGTGGGCATTTTACCTTGTCCTCTCTTACGGGAGCGGAACACCGTTCCTGTGGTATGGGACAAGCGGAAAAAACAGGGTTGTTCCGGATAGTCCCATTGCACTTTCCATGCAGGGAGAACGGTGGGAGGACCCTGTCTCCGGATGCTTTGGCCAGTTTTATGTTTAAAAATCAAGGAAAGATTCCTATTTATCTTCTTGACTTTTTTGACGTAGGGAAAGAAAAGCTTTTTTCTCTGAGAGGGATCATTTGCAATGACGAGGAGAAAAAGTGCTGTATTACATGCCACGTCTCAAGATTGAGTTGTGCCATCCACTGAGGTATGTGGATTTGCTCCTTGGCGGCATTTACGTTGTATCTTTCCCTTTGCCAAAGCTTATCAAGGATCGATATCCGGAAGGACTTCCTTAAGGGAAATCCTTCCTAACGGGGGAGTATGAAAATCAATTTGGCCGTAATTGCTTTAAAGGGAAACTAGTTTCCTTCCCGCCGGGTTTACGGTAGGGGAGTAGTCCGTGGCTTTCATGAATTCCCATGCTCGCTCATCTTGGCACGAAGCGGGCTCTTACCGGGGTTCTCTCTCAGGGGGAAAGAGGGTGCATACCGTTTCCCGCACTTCGTCAAGTCATTTGGCACGGATGTCCGGAGTGCTGGCTACAAGGATGCAGAACATTTTTCTTTCAAAAACATGCACGCTGCAGAAAGCGAAGATGCAGTCTTTAAAAGCCGGGGCTGTCCCCACCAGTTAGGATGGATGATGACAATGCCGTCAACTTCCCTGGTTTCCGGCTGATGGAGAGCTGTCCAGGCGTTTTCCCGGGATGTCGCTGACCAGTTCCATGTCCGGCCGAACGGGGTTGGAGTGCTCCCGGCAGAGGTCATGAAAGCGGATGGTGTGGCCCTGTTCCTTGAGTACATGTACTGCCGTGGCGGCAATTGCTGCATTAAAACTGTGCTTGTAGGAATGTCCTAAGATGACGGATATTTCATGTCCGTTTGTGAATGTTCTTTGTGTGCTTGCGGCAATGCATTGTTTCGGAAAGAGAGAAGTTATTTCTTTTTCTTAAGAAGCCGGTCATGTGCAAGGCGATGCTTTCCTTTGTAGAGAAAGTCAGTTTTATTGTTCCTGCCGACGGTGCGATCAATCAAATTAGGAATTTCCTCTTTGGTATAGCCGGCTTGAAGAAGGAACTCTTCGACTTTGGAATATTTACCAGGAAAGATGGAAACAAGAATTTCCATAAAAGATTTTTCCAGGTCTTTAGTTTCGTCTTCGATTACTTGATTTCTAGAGTTAATAAATGATTCACCATCAGCAACTTCGTTGAGAAAATTCCAAAGCTCTGAAATTTGTTCTTGAGATTCAATATAAATAGTTTTATTTTCTTTTAAGTTTTTAGATTCTCCGTTTGTTTCTTTATATTCCGTGATTCTGTAGGGATTATGTTCTTTTGATTCTTTGAATTGTTTTAATATTTTTGCATAATAAGGCAAAAATATATGATGGATAATCTGTTTTTTAGAAGATTCTTTCATATCATTCGAATTCTTAATAAGTCTTATATATTTATCGAGGAATAGACAAATCTCGGATTTTTGATTGATATCGGCCATTTCATCAATCTCAACTTCCGGTTCGGTTTTCTGATATGTTTTAAAGGAAAATAACGGAGCTGAGGCGACAAGATAACAATGCCATATTTTGTCGCTCAATTCAGTATTAATATTATTTTGCGTCGTTAAACCGAAGGTAAATGTATGTTTTTCGGCATTTTTATAAAAGGATTTAAAATGCTGATATTCTAGCAAATCCGAAAGTTTCTGGATAGTGGCAGATGGTTGTTTAAATTGATCTAAGCAGGCAGGACTTTTCAGAGAAGAATCAGCCATAACAATAGGACACAACGAAATGAGTAGACTAATGATAGATATATACATAAATGATAGTACTTTCATAAAATTTCACCTTCATCAGAGTTTCTTTTAAATTCTAATCCAAATTTTACAATAGTTATAGTTATAGACATTTTTATTGCTTCTATATTGAATATTTGGTTTGTTTTCCCTAATGAAATGGTATCTTTATTTTCTTCTTTTAAATTAATATATTTTTTACATATCCACCAGAAATTTTGTGGATTCACTCCCGACTTGCGAATTGCGTTAAGGTTAACTACTGTATCTCCTGTTTCAGCAACCATGTCATAAAGATTATTTTTATCTCTTATTCTAACAATTTTATTAACTCCGTGTCCTGTATGTGCTGATGCTAGTACCGGTTTTTTTGAATTATTGTCTCTCTCAGGCCATTCAAGACCTCCGTCTCGCTCAACAGCGTTAATTTTTTTAAAACTTACATTAGTGGGCAATAAGGTTAATTCAATGAATCCTATGAGACCATACTTTCCTTTCGGGAATTTAATTTTTTTGGTATCAACTTTATCGTTGCCATCTTCTGTTTCAATTTCTCCACTAAATTTCTTTGCCTCTATCTTTGTAGGAACTTTGATATTAATTGAAATCTTTGCTTCCTTCCCTTCACTGGTTTGGGCAACAATTTGAACGTTCGTATCTTTTGTTAATGATTTTTTTGCAATTAGACTAATCTTTTGTGATCCTTTTAATAAGTCGGCCTTTGTTTCTTCGAAGCCGTTTCCTTTAATATTCCAAGTAAGTTCCTTGATGCCGCCTTTAGGTTTTCCAACAAGTAAAAATGTGATTTTTTCTCCGATACCGATATCTGTTCTTTTTCGATCTTCTTCCTTATCTAATCCTTTCTTAATATAATAATCTGCTGAACATAATTGTGTTTGAGATTTGATCTTAAGAGAAGCAGAAGCTTCTTGCTCCGTTTCTTCAAGATCGTCATTATTATCGTTTGCTAATAAATTGTTGCAACTGTACAGAATTCCTAAAAAGCAAACAAGATGAGAGAGATATTTCATAAATATGCTAAAATACGTATTTTAAATTGAATCTTTTGTAAAGAAAAATGATTTAATTTTTAATAATGATATTTATTATAATTATTATATAAGTGAATTTGTAATATGGAAAATACATAATAGGAATGTTTCTGTGCATTACTAGAAAGCTTCTCCTGTTTAGATACCTGAAAGATGTCTGTCTTCTTATATCCAGGTCCAATCAGCATCATGGGATTGATGCCGTGTCCTTCCAAGAAAAAGCGCCTCCTGAACAGGAGGCGCTTTAGGATTTGATTGGGAGTGTGTAAATGAGGGCTTACATTCCCTTGTTTTTCATGGCTTCCGCCAGAGCGGCGCCCATCTGGGCGGGCGTCTTGGCGACCACGATGCCGGCTTCCTTCAGGGCTTCCTGCTTGGCGGCGGCGGTGCCTTTGCCTCCGGCCACGATGGCGCCTGCGTGGCCCATGCGGCGTCCCTTGGGAGCCGTGGCTCCTGCGATGAAGGCGGCGACGGGCTTTTTGCAGTTGTTCCTGATCCATTCGGCGGCTTCTTCTTCTTCCGAACCGCCGATTTCACCGATCATGATGAAGGCGTCCGTGTTGGGGTCTTCCGTGAAGAATTGAACGGCCTGCTGCTGGGTCATGCCGTGGACGGGGTCGCCGCCGATGCCGATGCACATGCTCTGGCCCAGGCCCATGTTGGTGACCTGCCAGACGGCTTCATAGGTGAGCGTGCCGGAACGGGAGACGATGCCGATTCTGCCGGGCTTGAAGATGTAGGCCGGCATGATGCCGATCTTGCAGTTGGCGGCCGGGTTGACGATGCCGGGGCAGTTCGGGCCGATGAGGGTCACGTCCTTGTCCTTCAGGAAGGCTTTCACCTTCTGCATGTCCTGCACCGGGATGCCTTCCGTGATGCAGACGATGAGCTTTACGCCAGCGTCAGCGGCTTCCATAATGGCGTCCGCGGCGAAGGGCGGCGGCACAAAGATCATGGAGGCGTTGCAGTCCGTGGCTTTTTTGGCTTCCGCCACGGTGTCGAAGACGGGGACCTTGCCTTCAAAGAGCTGGCCGCCCTTGCCGGGGGTCACGCCGGCGACCACGTTGGTGCCGAAGTCCATGCAGTTTTTGGCGTGGAACGCGCCGGCGCTGCCGGTGATGCCTTGCACAACCAGACGGGTGTTTTTGTCAATGAGAGATGTCATTGTCGTAATAAATAGTGAGGGTTATTTGACTGCTGCGACCGCTTTCTGGGCTGCTTCGTCCAGGTTGTCGGCAGGGATGATGGCAATGCCGCTGTCTGCGAGGATTTTCTTGCCGATTTCCACGTTGGTGCCTTCCAGGCGGACGACGAGCGGGATTTTCATGTCAATGTTTTTCGCCGCGGCCACAATGCCCTGGGCGATGACGTCGCAGCGCATGATGCCGCCGAAGATGTTGACCAGAAGTGCCTTCACATTCTTGTCGCTGGTGAGGATGCGGAACGCGTTGGTTACCATTTCCTCTGTGGCGGAGCCGCCCACGTCCAGGAAGTTGGCGGGTTCGCCGCCGTAGTATTTGATGATGTCCATCGTGGCCATGGCCAGCCCGGCGCCGTTTACCATGCAGCCGATGTTGCCGTCCAGGCCGATGTAGTTCAGGTCATATTTGCCGGCTTCCACTTCACGGGGGTCTTCTTCCGTTTCATCCCGCATTTCCATGATTTCCGGGTGGCGGTACAGGGCGTTGTCGTCAAAGTTGAATTTGGCGTCCAGGGCGCACACGCGGTCGTCCGTGGTGACGACGAGGGGGTTGATTTCCACCAAGGAGCAGTCCAGCGCGGTGAAGAGCTTGTAAACGTTGGTGATGAGCTTGGTGGCCTGGCGCAGCAGGGGACCGGTCAGGCCCAGGGCCACGGCGATCTTGAGCGCCTGGAAGGGGAGGATGCCCAGGGCCGGGTCAATGTGTTCGCGGATGATGGCTTCCGGACGGGTGGCGGCCACTTCTTCAATGTCCATGCCGCCTTCCGTGCTGGCTACGATGACGGGGCATTCACGGGCGCGGTCCTGGAGAATGGCGAAGTAGCATTCCTTTTTCAGGTCCACGGCTTCCGCCACCATGATCTTGCTGACCAGCTTGCCGGTTTCCCCGGTTTGCTTGGTGACCAGAACCTGGTTGAGCATCTTGCCGGCTACGTCTTCCACTTCCTCCACGGAGTCAACGACATGCACGCCGCCCTTGAAGCCGTTTTTGAAGGTGCCTTTGCCACGGCCGCCAGCGTGTACCTGTGCCTTAACTACGTATTGGGAAACGCCCATGTTCCGGGCTATTTGTGCTGCTTCCTGAGCAGTGGCGGCGGCAATGCCCCTGGGGGTAGCCACGCCAAAGCGCTCAAAGAGTTGTTTTGCTTGATATTCGTGAATGTTCATGACAGTGGGCCGTTCGGCCAAATGTTTGCGAAAGAAAGGCTATGCCTGTTTTTTGTGCCGGTCAAGGGAGAATGGTTTGGTCTTTTGATTTTTTGTCCGGGAGATTCATGGAGTGCCTTTGGAAATCAAAGAGGACAGAAGGCTTGACTGCATGCTTAAAGATTGTGAAACTTCCTTCTCATTTTTCCGTATTATATCTTTTATGAAAATTTACCGTCCTTCCGACACCTGCTTTGACGAAATGAAGAGCCGGATGAACCGCCGCGCTCTCCCGGAGGATTCCGTAAGGGATACCGTTAACGCTATTATCCAGGACGTTTCCGCGCGCGGGGACGAGGCCCTTTTTGATTATGCCGCCAGGTTTGACAGGGTGCATCTGGATCCTTCCTCCCTGTTCGTGACGGAGGCGGAGCTGGCGGGGGCGGAAGCCGCCGTGGAGGATTCCGTGAAAGAGGCCATTGCCGCCTCCCTGGCCAACATCCATTATTTTTCAGACCGCAGCCGCAGGCAGGACTGGTCCGGCGTGAACGCCCAGGGTGTGGAGGTGGCGGAACGCTTCCTTCCGTATGACCGCGTGGGCATTTATATTCCAGGCGGGAAGGCTCCCCTGGTGTCCACGTCCATCATGACGGGCGGTTTTGCCCAGGCCGCCGGCGTGCGGGAGATTGTGGCCGCTACGCCCTGCGGGCCGGACGGGCGGGTGAATCCCGCTCTTTTATATGCATTGAAGGCTTCCGGCGCTACGGAGATTGTCAAGATAGGCGGAGCGCAGGCGATTGCCGCCCTTGCGGTGGGAACGGAGAGCGTGAAGCCGGTTGAGAAGATTTTCGGCCCCGGCAACCGTTTTGTGGTGGAGGCCAAGCGCCAGCTGGTGGGAGCCGTCGCCATCGACCTGCTCCCCGGACCCAGTGAGGTGATGGTGCTGGCGGATGAGACCGCAGACGCGGAGTTCCTGGCCGCCGACCTGCTGGCGCAGGGGGAACACGGTCCGGACAGCGTGGTGGTGTTCGTTACCACGTCGGAGGCGTTATTGGAACAAGTGGAAGCGGAGGTGGAACGCCAGGCCGCCCTGCTGAGCCGCGGTTCCATCATCCGGGAGGTGCTGGACAAGCACGCTTACGGTTTTCTGGTTTCCTCCATCCAGGAGGGGGTGGACCTGGTGAACGCCTTCGCTCCGGAGCATCTGGTGCTCGTCACGCGGGATGAAGACGCCGTGCTGGACGGCATCCGGACGGCGGGCGCCATTTATGCCGGCGCTTTTTCCACGGTGGCCTGCGGGGATTTCCTGGCAGGCCCCAGCCACACCCTGCCGACCGGCGGGGCCGGCAAGTCGTTTTCCGGCCTGCGGGCGGACCAGTTCCAGCGGCGCACCAGCGTGGTGCGGATGAACCGGGAGGCCGTGCTCAAGTCCGCTCCGTACGTGGCGGAGTTCGCCAGAGTGGAGGGGCTGGACGCCCACAACCATTCCATCCAGGTCCGCGCCGCCCGCGTTGACCGGTAATTCCAAACTTCCCCCACCCCCCATGAAACGACAGCAAGGAACCAAGGAACGATTGCTGGACGCGGCGGAGTGCCTGTTTGCCGAGCACGGCTATACAGGCACTTCCATGCGCATGATTTCCCAGCAGGCATCCGTCAACATCGCCTCCGCCAATTATTATTTTGGCGGCAAGGAAGGGCTTTGGAAGGCGGTCATGATGAAGTATGCGCCGCAGGCGCGGGATTTCCGGATTTCCATGATGAATGAGGCCATGGAGAAAGGCACGGTGCGGGCGCTGGCCCACGCCTATGTTTACCCTTCCTTCCACGGCCTCCTGCATGTGAAGCTGGAAGAACTGGGCAATTTCCCCCATTACCTGCGCCTGCTGGCCATTTGCCACGTGCAGACGCCGGAGATAGCGGTGGAGTATATCAAGGAGGTGTATTCCCCCATACGCCGGCGGCTGCATGACTGCATCCGCACCATGTTTCCGGGCGCTTCCACGTACCAGGTTTTCTGGACGGTGCTGGCTATTGAAAGCATCATGATCGGCCTGCTGACCCGTTTGCGGATGATTATGGAGCTGATGGAGAACAACCGGGTTCCCAAGGGCAGCGTGCAGGATTTGTTTGAGCTGATTGTCCGCCAGGTGGACGGCCTGATCCATTTGTGTGAAAAACCAGCATAACCTTTTCACTGCCGTCCGCATTCCACATGTTCAAGTCCCTCATCCGCACGTTTGCCATCGTGGCGGCTTTTATTGCGGGGTACATGATGCCCGGCCTGCACGTGTATAGCTGGACGTTCAAGTGGATGCTGATCGTGATGCTGTTTGTGACGTTTCTGGGCATCCGCTTCAAACGGATGAAGCCGGAGCGCGCGCACTGGCTCCTGGTAGGGGCCAACCTGCTCGTGGCCCTGGCGGCCTGGGGCGCGTGCCGCCTCGTTTTCGGAGACGGGTACCTGGCGGAGGCCGCTTTCTTCGTGGGCATCATGCCCACGGCCACGGCGGCTCCCGTGGTGATGGGGCTGCTGGGCGGCAGCGTGGAGTTCATGCTGACGGCCCTCCTGCTGCTTAACGGCATTATTTGCGCCCTGCTGCCTTTCATTCTGCCGGCGGTCGTGGGGCAGGGCGGCTTTGAGATTTACCTGAACGTGGCCCAGAATATTTCCCTGGTGATGCTGCTGCCGCTGGTTCTGGCCCTGGCGGCGCGGCGTTTTTATCCGCGGGCCATTGCGTGGCCGCGGAAGCTGAAGGACGTCACCTTCGGCATCTGGGTGGTGATTCTGGTTTTGATCGCGGCGAACGCCTCTTATGATATTTCCTCCCGTGACGGCATTTCGGAGCGCGTGCTGGAACAGATCGGCGCAGTTTCCCTGCTGGTGTGCGGGATCAACTTCGGGCTGGGGCATTTGCTGGGGGGGCGTACCCGTGCCGCGGAGTGCAGCCAGGCCCTGGGGCAGAAGAATACCACGCTGTCCATTTACCTGGCGCTGACGTATGCCAGCCCCATCGCCGCGCTGGGGCCTACGTTTTACGTGCTGTGGCATAATTTATGGAATGCCTGGCAGTTGTACCGGGCGTCCGAACGGAAGCGCAGGAACGGCTGACGTAAATTGCCGCGCATGGCCCGGAGAAAAGCGCCCGGCGGAAGGCGGAGAGAAGGGCCGGAAAGTGGGAAAAAGGCAGGAAAAAGCTTTCCCGGGCCGGTCCCGGGGACTGGCGGGGAAACGGTTGTCGTCGGCTGGTTTGTTCGCCTTCAGGTGCAGCGGAGATTTCCTCCCCATGCAAAAAGCTTGAAATTCAGGGAGCGCCGGGTAACGTTATGCACTTGTTATGCAGGCCCCTTCTCCTTTGAAACCCCTGTCTCCGCGCACCAAGTGGCTGATTGCCCTGTGCTTGTGCGCGCTCGTGATGCTGCTGGAGTTCCTGACGTACCATATGGCGTACCGCATCGGTTATGATGAAGGGATGCTGACCACACCGCCGGTGGTGGTGCAGAAGAGCGATGAAAAGGCCATGCAGAATTTATCCCGCTTCATGGCGGATGTTTTCGCTTCACGCGAGAGCCTGGCCGGCATTCTGGACAACCGGGAGGAACGCCTGGCATGGATCAGGGATCCGGAGTTGCGGACGGAGACGGCCTGGGGCCTCACCCGTGAGCTGATCAGCCGGGACGGCGTGGACCGCGCCCTTCCTGCGGCCAGGGAATTGATTGACGCCGGATATGCCTCCGGGCGCTACCGGGTGTGGGCCCCCCGCGCGGACGCCGTGGCCAAGGCCCTTCTGGCGGAGCACCAGTATTCCCCGGCCTACGGTTATTTGAAAACCGCCGTGGAGGGGTATGAGAAGGAGGGAATGGCCGAGCCGCTGGTGCGGGCCCTCCAGACCATGAGTTCCATTGACCAGATGCTGAACAGGAATGAGGAGGCGAACGTGCTGCTCCAGCGCGCGGTGGACGCCGCCGCCCATCTGGGGACGGACGCCCTCCCGGTCCGGTCCAGGCTTATGGCCGCCCAGGGCCGGCTGGCGCGCGCCACGGGGCGCATTCCGGAATCGCGCGCCTATTTCAAGAAGGCCCTGGCCCTGTGCCCCCAGCCGGACAAGACGACCGGTGACCTGGCCCTGGCGAGCATCAGCATGGGAGAAGCCATGCTGGAGGCCGGCAGGAAGGATGAGGCGCGGGAATTGTTTTTAAAGGGCCTTACCGGTTCGGAGAACGCCTCCTACTTGTTGAATGACTGCCTTAACGCCCTGCGCGGGCTGGCGCGCATTTCCACGGAGCAGGGGAATTATGAGGAAGCCCTGGCTTATCTTTACCAGGCGGAGGGCGCCGCCCGCGGCGTGCTGCCGGCGGACCATGCATTCTGGGCCGGGCTGTACGATCAGAGGGGGTGGGTGAACATCATGCGCAAGGCCGCTCCGGAAGCCCGCGCGGATTTCCTGAAGGCGATTGCCAACAGCGCGGCTTCCCCCGTCATTTCCGCCCAGTCCCTGGAAGGGCTGGGCAAAGCGTGGCTGGATGCCGGGGAGGGGGACAAGGCCAGGGAAAACCTGCAAAAAGCCCTTCAACTGCGGGAATCCCACTTTGCCTCGGACGTCCTGTCCCTGGGCCGGGTTTATTATTCCCTGGGGCTCGCCAGCGATATGGCGGGGGACCGGGAAAGCGCCCTGCACGCCTATGCCGGAGCAGTGGATTCCCTGCTGAAATGCGGGGAGGGGCCGGAGCGCAGAAGTCTGCTGGTGCAGTCCTATTTGTGCAAGGCATACGCCCTGTGCGACGGAGAGCAGTGGAAGGAGGCCGTGGAAACTTTTGAAGCGGTGCTCCCCATGCTGGAGGGGGAACAGCGGTCGGAGAATTACAAACAGCTTGGCCGCTGTTACGATGAACTGGGAATGAAGGAAAAGGCGGATGCCTGCTGGAAGGAATCCGGTTTTCCCCGCGTGCGCATGGCCTCTCCCGGGCGCAGGCCGTCCGGGAACGCCAGATCCTCCCGGCGGTAGGCTTCGGGCGGTCCTCGTAAGACGTTGCGAGGTGTTTATTTTGCTTGATTTGTGCCGCCTTTTTGGCTCAATGCCTGCATGAGTTCCGAGCGCCATTTTTCCAACAAGCCCTACCGCCCCTCACGCAAGAAGAAGTCTTATTGGAAGCCGGTTCTCTTTCTGGTGCTGCTGGGGGGGCTCTGGTTCGGCTACATTCAGTACTGGCCCACGATTGAAGGGTGGTTCAAGCCGACCATTCACGAGGTGCACAGCCAGACGCAGGCCATGGGCCATTTGCAGGGCATGCTGGCCTCCTGGAACGGTTCCGACGCGGAGCTGGCGCAGATGGCTTCCTCCGTGGACAAGCAGGTGGAATGGATGAATTCCCCGGAAGCGCGGGATTCCTTTGCGTGGCTGCTGGCGGTGGAAATGGACAGGCGCGGCATGCTGAAGGAATCCGAACCGATGCTGGCGGCCCTGCTGGAAAAGAAGCTGGCCGATTCCGCCTCCATGCCGGCGGAGGACAGGAACCGCCTGCTGGGCGTCAGCCTGAACTGGGCGCGGGAGTTTGCAGGCCGCAAGCATGACGCCACGGCGGAGAAGCTTTATGAAGTGATTTTGAAAAATACGCCGGAGGAGCAGGTATCCATCCGTCTGGCATGCCTGGAACCGCTGGCCCACTATGCGTATGACCAGGCCAGGTTTGAGCGTTTTTCCGCGTTGTGCAAGCAGGCCGCCTCCCCTGTCATGAGGAGCATGCTGAAAAAGCCGGAGGACGTGAAGAGCATGGTGAAGATTCTGCTGCTTCAGGATACTCTGCCGGACAAGACTACGGGGCAGCCCGGCGGCACAGGAAGCGCCATTGCCCGGGAACTGCTCACCAAATTCCGCCTGACCGCCAGTCCGGATATGGGCCGAATCATCCTGAACGAGCTGAATATGCCGCTCAATGCGCGCCGTAAGTATTCCCAGGCGGAGCTGAAAGCCATGGCTGACCAGTTGGAAGCCGCCCTGATCTGCTTTCGCGCCGCGGAAACGGAGATGGACTGCACGCCGGAAACGATGCTTGCCCTGGCGCGGGTAAGGATGCAGATGGGGGATTTGAAGGAGGCTTCCCGCCTGCTGTCCCGTGCGGAAGGGACAGCGATGACCCTGGGCGTGGATGCCCCGCGCATTCTGAGCGGTTCCAGCCTGAGCCAGGACATTGAGGCTCTGCGTTCCCAGCTTGAGAAGTACGGCCAGGCGGAGGCTCTGGTGAAACGGGCTTATGAGGACGTGAACATCGCCGCCGCCTTCCTGAAAGCGCGGGATTATGACCAGGCGATGAAATATCTGGACCAGGCGATGAAGGTGGCCCGTGAGAACACCACGTTTGTCCAGGCCCTCCAGCCGGTCATTCTGAATCTTCAGGCTGAGATAAGCGCGGGCAGAGAACAGTGGCCCCTGTCGGAAGCCCAGTATGGAAAGCTGGTTGAAGAATGGGATGCGCTGAGTCCGGAAGACAAGGCGAAGCTCCAGAATAATCTGGCCTCCATCCAGTCCGGAGACCTTTACAACAAAATTCACCGGAGCTGGGCTGACGTGTGTCTCAAGCAGAACCGGACCACAGAGGCCCGGCGGGTGCTGGCGAAGATAGGGGAAGCCCCGGCGGAAGAACCGGAAAAGCCTGCTTCGCGCCGCCGCCGCAGATAATTGAAGCCCTTTTCAGCAGGCTGACCCGCGCGCCCCTCCGCGGGAAGCGCCGCGGGCGACAGACGGCGGAAGAATGCCTTGGCAGCGTGCCGCAGGCCTTTGATCGGCTTATCCGGCACAGCCGCATTAGTGCCGGAATTGCTTTGCCGGGCCGCTCTTGGCTTTCCCGGGCGCGGATGGCGGAAAGGGGGCGTTTTGGTACAGATTGCCGCTTTCTCCGCCGCGCATGCTGCGGTATTCCCGCTTTCCGGACGGAGAACGGCTTTTTGATGTGATAGGAGTATGCGCCACCTGTACCGGATGCAACGTTTCCGGTATGATTCAAGGCTCCGGGGAAGCTGAAAAAACAGCTTCCGCAGATTCCTCAGCTGCGGACTTTGGCTTTCTGCCGCACGTGGCCGAGAGCCCTTTTTCCGTGGATCATTTTTTCACGGCGGTCAGCGGCGGACTGACGGCGGGAACGCACGGTATATTTTGCGAAAATTTGGCTAACCGTAAGGTTCCCCTGTTCAAAAAGTGTGAAAATGTTATCTCTCACTCTCATCGCTTCCTGAAGCGCCGCATCAGCGCCCCCGTATTGAGAATCGGAGAAATAACGAGTGAATAAGCGCTTGTTCTTACAGATCGCCAACCGATAGCCTTGAAAGGCTGTCGTTTCGTAAGTGTAGCGGGTGATGTTTTTACAAGGCATATGTACAGAAGTTATGGGACCGGGTAATAGGAGCAGTGACAGGCTTCTATTAGGATAGGTTCCACTTCCTGTAAAATCCAGAAAAAACACAATTTGTTAGATTGAGTGCAAAAAATGCAATGCTAGGCTCTTGTGGACAGCCTATTGCGGTGTGTCATCCCTGACATAAAAACAGCCGTCGGAGACACGGACTTTCAATTTTTCTCCTGCATGTACCTGGTTCGTTTGCCGTATGAGCTGCTTATTCTGGTTTTCCACCAGGGCGTATCCGCGGCGCAGCGTTTGCTCCGGGCTGTGAGCTTCCAGCCGGGCTTGAATAAGAGCCAGTTGTGAAGAGAAATCCGCCATGCGCACGGCGGCCGCATGGGCCAGTCCGGCCTGGAGGGAGGCCAGAAGCTGCGCGCGCTCCCTGTTGCGGTGGGTGGGATGGCGCATTTGTAACTGATGTTCCAGTTTGTTGATATGGAGCGTGTTTTGAAAAATGCGCGTGGCCGCGGCGTTCAGCAGGGTTTCTTCCATGTCGTCCAGGCGCTGGGCGTAAGGGGAGAGCAGGGAATCCGCATCCAGCAGTTTTCCCCGCAGGTAAACATCCAGTCTCAGCTTGGAACGCAACAGGGAATGCCGTGCGGAGGCGTGCAGGGCCTGTTCCATTCTAGCCAGCTTGCGGAGCCATTCCGGACCGTCCGGCGTAGCCAGCTCCGCGGCCGCGGTCGGGGTGGGGGCGCGCAGGTCCGCCACAAAGTCCGCAATGGTGAAGTCCGTATCGTGGCCTACTGCGGAAATCACGGGAACGGTGCATTCGTAAATCGCGCGCGCTACCGTTTCCTCATTGAAGTTCCACAGGTCTTCTATGGAGCCGCCCCCGCGGCCCACAATGAGCACGTCCACGGGCGGCAGGCCGTTGAGAGGGGCTGCGGACCAGGCGCGCACGGCAGCGGCTATTTCATGCTCCGCTCCCGCCCCCTGGACGCGCACGGGCAGCAGGTAGGCTTTCACCCACGGGGCGCGGCGTTCCAGCACATGGCGTATATCCTGGATGACGGCGCCGGTAGGGGAGGTGACGATGCCGATGGCGCGGGGAAAGGCGGGGATGCCCTTTTTGCGTTCAGCGTCAAACAACCCCTCCCGCTGGAGTTTTTCCTTCAGTTCCAGAAAGCGCGCCTGCAGGTCTCCCTGGCCGGCGGCTTTCACCTGCCTGATGACCAGTTGAAGCTGGCCCCGGTCCGGGTACACGGTGGCGCTGCCCAGCACATGGACCTTCATCCCTTCCTGGAGCCGTACGGGGCATTTGGAAGCCGCAGCCTTGAAAAAGGCGCAGAAGATTTCCGCGCCCTGTTCCTTCAGGGTGAAGTAAACGTGGCCGCTGGTATGGTGCTTGACGTTGCTGAGCTCTCCCACCACCCACTGGGTCCCCACGGCAATGCTGACCGTATCCCTCAGGCGGTAAACGAGCTGTTTGACCGTGATGGGCCTGGGAGCGGCAGGCGTTTCCTCCGGGAATTCCATGGGTTATGGTTCAAAGGGAATGTTCAGCGCTTCATAAGCCAGCATCCTGCATTGCTTGATGTCCAGCTTGCCGGAGGGCAGCACCGGAATGTGCTCCACGGGAATGATTTCCTTGGGGCACCACAGGGCCGGGAGCCCCTGGTCAATCAGGCCGTGCCTGATGAGGGTGCGCGCCTGGTGCACGTAGTCCGTCACCAGGGTGGTGAGCAGGGCCACGGCCTCCCCCTTCACGGGGTCCGGAATGGTGACGACGGCTATCCGCCGTTCCTCGTCCGCCGGGTCCAGGTTCCAGATGTTCATGATAGCGGCTTCCAGGGCTTCATGGGGCACCATTTCCCCGCCTATCTTGGAGAAGCGGGAGATGCGGCCTTCAATTTTCAGGAAGCCGAATTCGTCCGCAGAACCGATGTCTCCGGTTTTCAGCCAGCCGTCCACGAAAATGTCGCGGTCGGCTTCCGGACCGCCCAGGTAGCCGGGGAAGATATTCGGCCCCTTCAGCCAGATCATGCCGGAGGTCGTCACGGGTACCACGCGGCCCGTATGCGGGCTGGTGATGCGTACGGCGATGCCGGGAAGCAGAGCGCCCACGGAGCCCTTTTTCATGCCGGGAATGAAGTCTCCGGCGGCGTTGGACGGGGCCGGGTCAATGAAGTTGACGGAGCAGACCGGGGAGGCTTCCGTCAGGCCGTAGCCTTCGCACGGAACGGTGCCGAACTTTTCCCGGAAGGCGGCGGAGAGCTCGTCCGGCAATTTTTCCGCTCCTACGATCAGGTAGCGCACGGTTTTGAAGGTGTCCGGCTCGCAGCGCTTCATGAAGCCGCGCAGGAAGGTGGGGGTGGTGACCACCAGGCTGATGCCGTACTGCTTGATGAGGGCGCCCAGGCGCTTGGCCTCCAGCGGGGAGGGGTAGGTGACCATGTCGTACCCGCCGATCATCGGGTACCACAGCCCGATCGTGATGCCGAAGCAGTGGAATACGGGGAGGCTGCCCAGGAATCTGCTTTGCGGCGCCAGCGTGATGCGGGAGGAACACTGGGAGATGTTGGAAAGGATGTTGTGGTGGGTCAGCGGCACGCCTTTCGGTTCTCCGGAGGAGCCGGAGGTGAACATCAGCACGGCTTCATCCGCGCCCGTGGGCGCATCCAGCCCCAGCTTTTTAATCATGAACCCCGCTGTAAGGAATTTGATGGCCACGCCCCAGCGTTTGGCGGAGCCCTTGAGCAGCGGAATCTCCCGCTCCATGAGGATCAGGTCCCGCTGGGGGGGCCACGGGAAGTTCTGGAGCTTGCGCATGAAGGTATCCGCCGTGATGAACCAGTCCACGCCGGATTGCTTCACGGAGCTGGCAAAGGCCCCTTCCGAGGCGGAATAATTGAAATTCACCGGCGTTTTTCCGGCGAACAGGCAGCCCAGGTTGGCGATTGCCGCTCCCTTGCCGGGCGGCAGAATGATGCCTACGCGGCGGTTCGTGGTGATCTTTTTCAGCCGTTTGGCAAAGGCCACGGAGATGGCCAGAAGCTGGCCGTAGGTCAGCGTGGTATCGTCAATGCCGTCGATCACCCGGCAGTCGGAATGAAGCTTTAGGCTGCGGAACAGCAGGGCGGACAGGGAGCCGTGCAACTGCGGCAGCGTGGCATAGGCCTGGGCGGAGCATTCCAGCCACGCGGAGGTGAGGCGCGCCGCCATTTCCGCCCCGGGAGCCAGCTTGGGGAGAATGTGCACCTGGATATCCGCCTGGGCGTCCGTATCCGCCTCCGCGTCCAGCACGGAGCTGGTGTAAAAGCCCGTGCATACCGGCACGGGGGAAATATGGAGTGCTTCCAGGGCCTTGATCACCCGTGGGGGAATGTGGCTGATGGAGCCTTTCACGTGGGCTACGGGACCGGGCAGGAATACTACCCTTCTGCCCTCGTTGATGCGTTCCATGATGGCGGAACGCAGGGCAATGGGATCGCTGCCCCCGGCCTGGAACAGGATGCCGTCCGCCTTGGTGGATTCCAGATGGGCGGCGGTGGCCGCATCCGGGGGGAGGCTTTCTTCCACCAGGTACGTCATGCGGTCCCTGCCCAGTTCCTTTTCGAACATCAGCAGGGTTTTATGAGATACTTTGTTGAAAATCAGCAGGTCGCCGGAGTCGGATAGATTGGAGGAACCAAAAATGGCCATGGGAAAAGGGGAAAAACTTGCTTGACGTATTCTAGCAACTTGCCGGGCGGGGAGCAAGGAGGAAAGAATACATCCCGCGCTGCTTTTGCTCCCTCCGGACCGGTCCCGGAATTTGTCCCTGGCTCCGGCATGCCTTTTATGGGAAGGATGTTGTTTTTCATGGGACTGACTGGATTTCACGCTTCTGCTCCCGCGGCGGAATTTCCGGAAACAAGCGGTTTCATGATGAAATCCTTAGGAGGTTTTTTACTGTGCCCTTCATGGATGGCTTCCCGGCTGCCTGAAGGCCCTGCATGCAGGGAAAGAAAATGAACGGATTTGAAATCCGGACAAGAAGGGCGTCAGGGAAGTCGTGAGAGTGGTGGAAATGAAATAATTTGTTTATGATCAGATGTTTATTTTAAATTCTGTTGGTTTTGTTTTTTGAATAATGTGGCTAATTTGAATGAGGGCATGGAATAGAATGGAGATAACGGAAATAATTTAAAGCTTTGGAAACGGCACTTCCAGATTGACACCGGATTTCAAATCCGATATTTCATCTACCTAATAGCATGTCTCATTTCTGCTAAAAGACCACGTCTTTCTCAATATATTTATAATTAATTGTTTTCTTTATGAAGCTGCATTTGCCCCTCAATTTGTTGTCCGCTCTTCTTGCCTGCTGCGCTGCGTTGTCCGCCTCTGTTCAGGCTGATCCCCTCACCATTACGACCAACCAGACGTTTGATACGGACGTTACCTGGAATGAGGCTACGACCATCGGCGCCAACGACCTGACGCTGACCATTGAGGCCGGAAAGACGCTTACCCAGGCGGAGGGAGCGTTCAACGTCGGGGACAACAGCCTTACCATTACCGGCGGCGGCGTGTTCAAGATTGAAACGGCGGCTACCGTGAAAGCGGGGAATGGCTCCGGAACCAGGACCCTGACCATTGACAACGCCACGCTGGATTTGAGCTCTCCGGGAGCCAGCCTCAGCATGAAAGGGGATAATTATACGCGCTACAAGGTAACCGTCACCAACGGCGGCGTGCTGCGCGTGGGAGAATATGCCTATGACGGCGCGGGGCTGGGTTCCATGGCCGTCAATACGGGGTACTGGACCTTGAACAACGGGCGCCTGGAGATTACCAAGGAAAGCGACGGAACCTTCGGGAACGGCCTGACAGTCGCCGCGGGCGGCGGCGCCGTGGAGGTGGTGAATGCCGGCAGCACCATGTCCATCACTGCTGACAACACTCATAATATCCAGCTGAACGGCGCCCTGACCATTACCGGAGCAGGGAACATGATCACGGGCAGTGACAATGCATTCCGTGGAACCGGGCGTTTGATCAAGGACGGCTCCGGAACGCTGACCCTGGCCAATTCCTCTTCCTTCACGGGCGGCGTGGAACTGAAAGGGGGCACCCTCATTGTCAGCCATGCCTCCGGAATGGGAACGAACAAGAACCTTTCCGTAACGGGGAATGCGGCCATCGGCGGCATTTCCGCGGGGTACGGCGGGCTTTCCCTGTCCGCGGGAGCGGGCCTGGACGTCTCCGCCGTGGACAGCAATGCCGGCCTGTCCATGACCGGCGGCGTCCTGTCCCTTGGGGGGCAGAATACGATGACCGGCAACCTGAACCTGGGAGCGGCCGTGCGGATTGACGCCACTCACATGACGGTGAACGGCAATCCCCTGCTGGCCCTGAACGGCGCCCTGACGGTGAACGGCAGCCTGCTGCTGGAGAATAGCGACAGCGTGAGCTGGAGCGCGGGCACGTACAATCTGATTAATGCCACGGGCGGCATCACCGGGGATCTGGCCAATACCATTCTGCTGGGGACCGAATACATCGGCAACTGGAGCACGACGGACAATACCCTGAAATTCGTCGTGGCGCAGGTCACGTCGCTGACCTGGACGGGCGGCGGAGACAATACGTGGACGGTGGGAGGAACGGGGAATTCCCCCTGGAATGCGGGATTGTCTTTTGCCAACGGCAACGGAGTCATCTTCGGCGACGTAGCAGGCAATGCACCGCAGACCGTGAACATCGCCGGACAGGTGAATCCAGGCCTGATCGTCGTCAATGCTGAGGCAACCGGTTACACGTGGACGGGGTCCGGTTCCCTGGTGGGAAGCTCCAAGCTGCAGAAGACCGGCAGCGGAACCTTGTCCATCGCCACGGACAACGCCGGTTTTTCCGGAGAAGTCCTGCTGGGCGGCGGCACGGTGGAAATGCAGCATGCCTCCGCGCTGGGCACCGGCAGCATCATCTTTAATGGAGGCGCGCTCAAGTACGGCACGGGCATTACGGCAGACGTCTCCGGCCAGATCAAGACGGATGCGCTGGCTTCCAACTCCATTCTGGTGGACACGAACGGGAATGCCGTAACGTGGGCTTCACTGGCCGGCTGGACGGGGACCGTCACCCGTACGGGAAGCGGCAGCCTCCTGCTGGGGGCCGGCACTTATGGAGGCAAATTGACCAACAGCGGCCCCGGTTCCCTGGTCATTGGCGCGGGGGACTCCACCCTGAACGGGGGAATCAACGGCACCATCACCAAGACGGGTACGGGAACGTTAACGCTGGGCCTTAATTCCTTCAACGCTTCAGGAGGAGGAACGCTGGTTGTGGAACAGGGCACCGTGATGCTTGCGGACGAAACCGGAACATGGAGCTCCAACCTGAACATTACGCTGGGGGAAAATACCGTGATGGACGTAGCGGGCGCCAGAACCAAGGTGACGGGGACGGGTACTCTTACCATGGGGAACGGCTCCACCCTGCATCTGAGGAACGGAAATGCCGCCGGCGCGAATTTCGACATGAAAATCGTCCTGGATGCCGCAGGAGGATTTGCTTTCCTGAATGGAGCCATTTATGGAAATGCCACCGCGGTTTCATCCACCATCACCGGAACGGGCGGCCTTAAAATCATTTCCGATGCCGGGGGGAACAGGTGGGGTTTTAAAACGGGCTGGGTGAAGAATTCCTATGACGGGGATACGGAAATAGCCGGAACGGGCAACCTGGTCAATCTGACGTACAATATCGGGGACGCCTCCATCGTCTCCGGCCAGACCCTGACCCCGTGGGGGCAGGGCAACGTAACGCTGGGCGGCAGTGAGAAAAACGTCACCGTGACGTTCAGCAACTTGAATTCCAATACCGTCACGGGGGGAGTTTCCCTGGACGGGGACATCACCCTGAAAGGGACGAATGCGGCCACGGCGCTGAGCATTTTTAACGGAGCCACCGTGAACGTGAACCTCAACGGCAAGGTATCCGTGGAAACGTCCGGCACGGGAACGGCGGCCATCGCGAGCGGGGACAGCCTCCAGATGCTCGGCGGCCTGGGCGGAACGGGCACGCTGGCTGTCAATACCCGCAACAATGCGGGAGCCCTGACGCTGGGCGGGGACGTCTCCGGTTTTTCCGGAACGCTGAACCTTTCCGGAGCCAACCTTTACCTGAATGCGGATACGGCGCTGGCCGGAACGCTGAACGCCTCCACCGCCAAGGTGACGGCGCTGCGGAAGCAGAACGTGACCGGAACGCTGAACGCCGCTTCACTGGCCGTTGACGGAAGCGCCCTGAGCGCGGACGGAGCGACGCTGACGGTGAGCAACCTGGCGCTGGGCGCGGATGCGGGCGTCAGCCTGGACATTAACGGGAATATCACCGCGGGGACTTATACGCTGGTTTCCTGGGACAACCTGACGGCCGGCAACTTCGCGGATGCGGGGACGATGACCCTGACCGGGGCGCTGGCCAGCCTGTACCAGGGAACCTTCAACGTAAACACCGGGGACAAGACGGTGACCGTTTCCGTCAGCATGGCGGACGGCGTGGTAGTCTGGGACGGCAACCCGATCGGCGCCGTGGACAACACCACAACCTACCTGTTTGACGGTACGCACACGGGAGTGGCGTCCCTGACGGGGGACGTGAATGCCAAGGCCATTTATTTCAACAACGGGGCAGGGCAGGACCTGGAGCTGACCAACAACGGAGGCAAGCTTTCCGGAAACGGCGCCATGACCAAGCTGGGTGAAGGAAAAGTGACCTTCAACAGCTCCAATAACGATTATTCCGGCGCGGTCAACATCAAGGAAGGAACCGTTGCCGTGAAGGCGAACATGGCCCTGGGGACCGGAACGGTGACCGTGGACAGGACGGGACGGCTGGAAATCGGCGTAACGGGCGGAATTGCGGATATTCTGGGAGCCACGATGCCGACGATTAACGGAGGCACGATCGCCTTTGCTTCCGGAGGCGCCAATACGCTTGGAACCAATCTGGCCAACGGCTCCGGCATCAATCTGGAAGTGTCGGGAGCCGGAACGGCCCTGACGGTTTCCACCGCCCAGACGAAAACCGCGCTGACCACGGTGGGCGAGGGCGCGGTCCTGAACCTCGGCAAGAATGGAAACGGAGGAGAGTCCATCCTTTACGGCAACCTGATGGTGAACGGCGGCACGCTGAATACTACGGCGGGCGATCCGTTCGGCTACAATAATAGCGGGAACTTCGGCACGCTGACCCTGAACAACGGCACCTGGAATGTCGGCGGCGGCAATACGACCATGGCCAATACCAGAATGGTGTTCAACAACAGCCGGGTCATTCTGAATATACCCGGCTGGGGATTAAACGGCTTCGACTTGTTCAGCGGCACCAATACCATTGTGACGCAGCAGTCCGCTACCGGAATGAGCGTCTTCTCTGTGGCGGAGGGAGCCCCCTCCACCGGTCAGGCGAATGCCCTGACCCTCCGCGGCGGCACGGTCATCTTTGACATAGCGCGCGGGAATTTTGCGCTGGACGATACTAATACGGCAGATTTGAAGCTGGATGTAATCGTAGCCAAGGAAGGCAACGGCGCCAACCTCGTAAAGCAGGGGAACGGCGTGCTTCAACTGACCAAGGCCAGCGATTATACCAACCAGACCCTGATCAAGGAAGGGACCATCCTGCTGACGGGAGCCGGCTCCCTGGGTTCCGGAGCGGTGACGCTCGGCGGCAATGGAGACGCCTTCCTGACCTATGCGGTGGATGCGGACCAGACGGTGGCCAACGCCATCGGCGGAACGGGTTCCATCACCCAGAAGGGTCCGGGCAAGGTGACGCTCAGCGGCGCCAATACCTATGCCGGCACGACCAATGCGGAAGCCGGAACGCTGGCGGCGGGAAGCGCTACGGCGTTCGGGACCAGCACGGTCTCCATCTCCTCCGGAGCGACGCTGGACATCGGCAATTATGCGGTGAATAACGCGGTCAACGTGAAAGCCGGCACGGCGGATGCGCTCTCCACGGGCGCCATCACCAGCAACGGCGGCTCCATCGGCAGCCTGACGCTGGGCAGCTACTCGCGCCTCAACGTCACCGGAGACATGGCCATGGCTGCGGGCTCCTCCTTCACCTTTGACATGACGGGACTGACGGCGGGAGGAAACGCCCTGGTGACGCTCACCGGCGGACTGACGCTCACCGGAACGCACAACGTCACCCTCAACAACTACGACACGCTCACCGACGCGGGAGACTATTCCCTGCTGACGGTGGGAAGCGGAACGCTCACGCTCGGCTCCTTCAACATCGGAGATCTCATCAATGACGCCCATCCGGAACTGACCTACACGCTGGGACTTTCCGCGGACGGCAAAACGCTTCAGCTCAAGATTGAGTCCTCCGCGAACATGCTCACCTGGAACGGAACGGCGGACGCCGGAACATGGAGCGCGGGCGACGTGAGCAACTGGACCTACGGCGGAAGCGGCTCCGCGCCGGCGACCACGGACGGGCAGCCCCTGCTCTTTGACAACACGGCAGCCAACAAAACCGTGACGATTACGGGAGACGTGGCTCCCTCCTCCATCGTCGTCAGCAACAGCGGCGCGGACAACACCTACACCTTCCAGGGAGACGGGCACATCACGGGCGCCACGACCATCCTGACCAAGAGGGGGGACGGCACCCTGCAAATCCGCAACACGAACACCTACGGAGGCTCCACGTCCCTGGAAGGGGGCATTGTGGACATCAACGGAGACGGAGCGCTGGGAACGGGTTCCATCATCTTCGGCGGCGGCACCCTGCAGGCCTCCGGGAACGTGACGCTGACGCAGACCATGGTGCAGAAAAACGCCGGGGACGCGGTCAAGCTGGCTGCCTCCGGAACCGGCACCACGCTGACGGTGGACACGGCCGGGCAGGACAGCTTCCTGTCCCTCAACTGGAACATCTCCGGGAATGGAGCCGTGGCGCTGGGGAACATCGCCAATACCAAGATTCTCTCCGGAACCGTGACGGTGGCCAGCGGCTCCACCCTCAAGCTCTCCGGAGGCAATGAAATCGCCCTCTCCGGCGTACTCAAAAACATCAGCGGCACGCTCGCCAAGACGGACGGGGGCTCCCTGCTCGTCAAGGCGGCCAACGGCCATGACGCGCTCAACGGCACGCTCTCCAATGCCGGAGGCAGCATCGTCCTCTCCGGCTACGGAGCGGCCACGGCCAACCGCACCGTCACGGTGAACGGCACGCTGAATGCCGACCTCATTGACGTCACGTACGGCGTGACGCTGGACTTGAAGAAAGACCTTGATATCGCCACGCTTCAAATCGGCGGCGGCACCATGGGAAGCAACACGCAAGCCTCCGCGGTCAACGTCAACACGGGCGTCACCCTCACCAGCACCAGCGTCAAGCTGGGCGGGGCCAACGGCCAGGGAGCCCTGGCCGGCAACCTCAACATCAACGGCGGCACGGCCGTCCTGGGCGGCATCAACCTGGAAAACGACTCCAACTCCGGCATCACGCTGGCCGGCAACGGAACCCTCACGCTGGGCGGTGACATCACCGGCGCCTCCGGCACTCTCACCCTGGGAGAAGGCACGCTCAACTCCACGGCGGACTGGAGCGCCTCCCTCAGCGTCCTCCTCAACGCCGCCTCCGGCAAAACCGCCACCGTGGACACTACGGGCGGCAGCATCACCCTCAACGGCGCGCTCAGCGGCACTGGCAGCCTCCTGAAAACCGGCACGGGCACACTCACGCTCGGCAACGCCAGCGCAGGCTACACGGGTACGGTCACGCTCACCTCCGGCACGCTCGCCCTCACGGCGGACGGCTACAAGGGAGCGCTCAACATCACCGGAGGCACCCTCACGGGAGGAAACAACCACAAAGGAACCAAAAACGTTACCGTCAACGCGGCCTCCGGCGTCACTTCCATCTCGCTGGGCGGCCTCTCCGGCTCCTCGCTTAAAACCATCGGCATGACGGACGCCGGAACGGTCATCAGCGGCCTCAACGGCGCCGCCAGCCTGGACAGTGCCAGCCTGGTGGTGGGAACGGGCAACGTCTCCAAAACACAGGACCTGGCCGGAAGCACCTCCATGATCCAATTTGACGCGGACGGCACCCAGCTGGAAATTGAAACCCTCACCCTCACCCTCTCCGCCGACCTCATCAATGCCATGCAGGGCTGGGGAGCGGGCGACCGCACCGCGTGGCTCAACCTCACGAACGGAGCGCTGGGCTACGGCACGGCCGTCTTCAACCCGCTGCTGGAAACCCTCGGCTTTGCCGTCACGGGCATCAACGGCGGCTCCATCGGCATCACCGGTGACGCCACGCAAATCTACGCGGTAGGCAGTGAAGACAAAACCGTCTCCAGCAACTCCGAACTCGACCCGTACCGCGCGGTCATCGTGGACGGCAACCTCGCACTCAACCTCCCGGGCGTGGACGATACGGCTGACGGCCTGACGATTAACAACCTCTCCGGCGCGGCCTCCGGCGTCATCAACATCACCAGCACGAACGACAAGACGGCATCCGTCATCCTGAACAACGAGCTGCTGGGAACAGATCCGAATACGTCCGGTCCCGATACGAAGTACTCCGGAACCATCAACGGCGGCACGGCCAACATTACCAAAACGGGAGAAGGCTCCCTGGAACTCGCCGGAACCCTGAACACCAGCGGCACGCTGGACATGCAGGACGGCAGCCTTATCCTCTCCGGCACGGCGGACCTGGGCTCCATCAGGCTCAACTCCACCAACTCCGGAGACCTTTCCTCCCTGGACATCACTGGAAAAACGCAAGCGGGAACGCTCACGGATGAAGGCAACGGCGGCAACCTCGCCATCGGTAAAAACGGCACGCTCACGCTTACGGGAGCCGGCTCCGAACTTTCCAACAGCACCGTTTCCGGAACCGGCGTGCTCCATGTGGCGGACACCGCCTCCCTCGCGCTCAACGGCACCTCCAAGCTTGACGGCGTGCAGGTGGACCTGGACGGCAGCGGAATGCTGGAACTCGGCAACGCGGCCAACACCATCTCCGGCCTGACGGGAACCGGCGCGCTGAACAACGGGTCTGCCCTGGAAATCACCACCGCCGGGAATGCCTTGTATGAAGGCACCCTCAGCGGGGAAGGCAGCATCACCATGAACGGCACCGGCACGCAGGTTCTGAAGGGGAACGGCGCGATCGGGCAGGCCCTCAGCGTCACCAAGGGCACGCTGGAACTGACGGGAGCGGAAGGCGGCAACGGCTCCGTTACCTATAAGAGCCTCACGGCGGCAAGCGGCGCCCATGTGCGCCTGAGTCCGGTAGGGGAGGGAACCGGAGCGGTCAACACGACGCTCACCGTCGCCAACGGACTCAACCTGCAAAACTCCCATCTGGACCTGGTCATCAACACCAACCGTGACGACCTCTTCTCCAGCCCGGTCATCACCGTGCAGGCCGGAGACGTCAATCTGGACGGAACTACCGTTTCCCTGGGAAGCCTGGGGGACTACGACGATCCGGCGGACCCGACGGCCAACCTCAACTTCACGCTGGTGGACGCGACGGGAGCCGGAACGGTTTCGGCCAACGGAGCCACGGTGGACGCCTCCGGCTACTTTGACTTCTACTACCAGGAATTCGGCATCCGGACGGAAGGCGGCAAGATTGTGGTGACGGGCATGGTCAAGACGGAGAACGCCTTTATGGACGCGGCCAACACGGCCAACTCGGAAGCGGGGGCCAACCTGCTCTGGAACAACCGCGGCAACGCGCCGAAAGGCACGCAGCTCGGTGACCTGAGGGAAGCCGTCAGAAACGACATCCAGTCCGGCAACACCTCCCGGGCGGCACGTTCCATGGCAGCTGCGGCAGGCAGCACGGTCAACGCGCTGGGAACGGCCCAGAAGGACGCCCTGCGCGACCAGATGGGATGGATCCGCAACCGCACCACCCTCATGGGCGTCAACCCCGCCTACGTCAACGAAGACCTCCCCTACTTCCACATGTGGATGGAAGGCACGGGCTCCTACGCCAAACTGGACACCAAGGGAGATGAAAGCGGCTACCAGCTCACCACCTGGGGCGGCACCGTGGGCATGGACGTGG